>CAVCAX010000290.1:6424-6784 GCA_963599995.1 Coprobacillus sp. CAG:698 | reverse complement strand
AGGGTGCATCGCTCGTTACGATACACCCTCTTTACACATTTATCAAAAAAACAGACTCTTCTGTTTCTGACGTACTTACTTATCACAAGCCGGTACAATCTCTTTTTAATTAATCTTATATCTAATACTATGAAAAACACATCTATATAACATGTCTTCCGAGTCTTTTGTTCGGGTAAGGAGTCTGTTTTATTGTTAATTATAGTTATACGATAATGTGTTCTTTCACAGGAAATTCAATCTGTCCAAACTCGATCATAGCATTGAACAGAGTTATTTTCGAATAGGCGAAAAGTTGTTTGGATGTTATCTTTTTTTCCTTAATGATGTGCCTGTCCAATAAAAAAGCTCTTTGAGTTC
>CAVCAX010000290.1:0-6414 GCA_963599995.1 Coprobacillus sp. CAG:698 | reverse complement strand
CTTCAGCAGTGGTGTCTGAGGGGTATGCCACTCGTACACATCGTAGAGAGCGACGTTAGCGATAGAAGTATCAGTGACCAGTCCGTTTCTGATAATCAGAATGTCATCGGCGCCTCCTCTTTCAGCATATAGCCGGTTCAATTCTCCGCGGTCGGTGCTTTTGTAAGTATAGTCTATCTCATCGGAGTAGGCCATACGAAGCGTATCAATCTTACGTATGGAGTAGGGGAGATAGCCGATTTCCTTAATTTCTTCTTCGTATACGATTCTGCACTTCACCATTCCTTTCTCTTGTGGTATCCGGATGTAATCGATAAGATTTATCGGTTTGCAGTCTTTCCAAAAGACATTTCTGGTACGGTTCAGCCTTTCATTGTGATAAGGCAGGTTGTATATTACTCCGTTCTCTATCCGTATGCTTTCAATAAATGGGTACATAGACTTTCTGTTTCATTTCATTATATTCACTCTCCACATTACTTCTACAGGTTATTCCTCCGCCACTCTTAAAATAGAGCTTATTCCCCTGTTGTTCGATAAAGCGTATCATTACGCCACTGTCAAGGTTATTGCCATCAAAATATCCGGCAATACCTGTATAAAATCCTCTTTTATAGTTCTCTGCATGAGCTATAATATCCATTGTTTTCAGCTTAGGAGCTCCTGTGATAGAACCGGCCGGCAGCAATTTAAAGATGATATTTCCCAGTTGTGTCCGGTAATCATCGGGAAGGATGCCGCAGATCTCCGAACTGGTCTGCAAAATAGATCCGGAATTGGTTTGCAGGGTGTCGGCATAACGATAACGCGTCACGGAAACCTGTTCCGCCACCATGCTCAGATCATTTCGTATCAGATCTACAATCGTAGCATGTTCTGCCGCCTCTTTCGGATCGTCCATCAATAGGTCGTATGCAGATGGAAGTGAGGCATCTATAGTACCTTTCATCGGATAAGAATAGATTCTCCGTCCTTTTATCCGTACAAAGATTTCCGGAGAAAATACGACGAAAGTATCTTTTAGCCACAACTTGTACATCGCTTTCGAGTGATAAAAAATCTCCTTTAGACTCAGGTTGGTCGTGACCGGAGTCCGGCATGTCAGATTGGTGAGAAAGCTGTTGCCGCCCCGGATATTTTCCAAGACGTAGTCGAAAGAAGATTTATATTGGTCGAAAGATGGGAAATCGATGTCCCATTGCACGGCTGTTTCACGAAGAGGAGGAAGGGAGTCCTGATTGGTAAATCCATTCAGATTGTACAAGACCAACGAAGAATCCAACCGGTCTGTTTCTTCTATGTACGAACAATCTTGCAGGTAATCGATGATGAAGACAAACGGCTTGCCTTTTTCTGATAATCGGTTTATTCGTAGAATGGCTTGCTCCTTATTATATGATTGTAGCATGGAATATTAAAAACAAGAGTACGTATTTGACGATGGCGTCAGACACGTACTCCTCGAACAGTTGATTTTTATAAAGTTATTTTCAAAATCTTTCCGCTATGCGCACTTAACGCCACTTCGGTAGCTTTATAAGGAAGCAGGCTGATGTTTTCTTTCTTTCCGGTCAGTATATCCGTAGCCTCATAAACATCCATCTGAGGAATTTGCAGAAAGTCGAATGCATGTGACGGTACATTGATTGCAATATCTACCGGTTGATTGTCGAAATTGACGATTATGAAAAGCAGTTCCCTCTCAAATTTGCGTAAGAATGTGTATTGTTTGTGTTCATTGAAACGCCATCCGTTTTCATTCGCATACATCAAATCGAAAAAGGCTCCCTGTGCTATGGCTTGTTCTTCATTGCATAGAGTAAGCACTTTCTGATAAACGGCATACAGTTGTTTCTGTTCTTCCGTCAACATTTTACCATCGAATTTTCCGCCATTTCGCCAACGTCTTATCGTGTCGATGCTCCAGTAGTCGAACATGGTAGTACGTCCGTCGCGACCGCTAAATCCCTCGGTATCCATACCCAGTTCTCCAAATTCCTGTCCGAAATAGATCATCATCGGATTTGTGTTCATGCAAGCAGATACGATCAAAGCGGGAATGCCTTTGCGCGGGTTGCTTGCAAAGAAATCCGAAGCAATGCGTTGTTCGTCATGGTTCTCGAGGAAATTAAGCATCCGTTTCTCGATACCTCCCAACCGTTGCCAGCTGCGGGTAATGGCAGTTGCAGAATCGTAACCGCATGCCACATTACGCAAGGTATCATACAGCCCTACTTTGTCATACAGATAATCAAATTTCCCACGGAACAGGTAATTCTGATATTCAGCCGGATTATAAACTTCTGCTATAAACAGCAGGTCGGGATGTTTCTCCTTTACCTGCGGAATCACCCATTCCCAAAATTCCACCGGCACCATCTCTGCCATATCACAGCGAAATCCGTCTATACGTTTCGAAGCCCAGAAAAGAAGGATATCGAGCATCTTCATCCACGTATCCGGAATGGGAGAAAAGTAGCAAGTACCCCCATTCTGGTAGTCTACTCCATAATTCAATTTTATCGTCTCATACCAATCGTTTATATTGGGATAGGCATCGAAACGGTTATTTCCTGTGGCTTTGGCCGGTGATTCCCGATAAGGCTCTGCGGCACTTCCTTTCATGTCAAACTGTCCATGAAGTTCCGATTGCGGAATATAATAGAAATTATTGTATGGACTGAAGGCATAACTCGAATCATCATTGGCTCCTAATTCCACAGTGCCGTCCGGTTGCACGTCCGAATGATACTGACGGGCCACATGATTCGGGACAAAATCGATGATAACCTTTAGTCCGGCACGATGTGTCCGGTTCACCAGATTTTCAAATTCCCTCATTCGTCCGGGAACATCCGTGGCAAGGTCGGGATCCACATCATAATAATCTTTGATGGCATAAGGCGATCCGGCTTTTCCCTTTACGATAGCCGGATGATCCGGACGGATGTTATACTGACGATAATCAGTTTGCGTAGCATGCTCGATGATACCGGTATACCAGATATGGGTAGCTCCCAGTTTTTTTATCTCTCCCAATGCTTTGGTTGTAAAATCTGCCATTTTTCCACATCCGTTTTCCGTGATATCACCGTTATGGATGCAGTGGTTGTTATTGTTTCCAAACAGGCGGGGAAGCACCTGATAGATTATCATTTTCTTTTCGTCGCTCATGTGTATATAATTTTATTTCAACTCTATTATTTTTCTTTCCTCCCGGCTTCTGTAGGCAGCTTCAATTACGCGAATCACATTTAATATATCACGTGCATCGGTCTGCAATGGTTTTCCAAGACGAAGATGCTCGTAAACATTCTGATAAAACTCCCCATAGTTGCCGGGAATGCCGGGATATTTCCGACTGATCTCCTGTCCGTCGATCTCCGTATGTATCCATCCCAATTCAGCTTCCGTCTCCTCTCCCCAACCAGGTTGGTCGGGCATCTCGCCGCGAAGCAGAGCCGCTTCCTGCTTGTCGGTTCCGTGTTTTATGTAAGAGCCGAGGGTGCCGTGAAGCACAAACCGCGGTTCGGCTTCCCGCATCAAGTAGCTGGCTTTCAATGTCACCTTTACGTCCGGTGCCAATGACGGGCGAATAAAGCGGATCATGAAATAGTCGTCCACTTTTCCATCGGTACGCAAAATATCTATATCGGCAAAAACAGCTTCCGGCATACCGAACAGCAGGATAGCCTGATCTATCAGGTGAGAACCGAGGTTATAGGTCAGACCTCCACCGGACTTGCCCGTCTCCTTCCAAGTACCAGACCTGATAAAATTACGGTAACGTGCAAAAGTCGATTCGTATTCCACCAACCGTCCCAACAACTCCTTGGAGATTATTTCCCGGACTGTCAGGAAGTCTGCATCCCAGCGGCGATTCTGATATACGCTGAGCATCAATCCTTTTGCATCCGCCAATGCAATCAGCTCTTCACTTTGTGCAACAGTGGATGTAAACGGTTTCTCCACAATCACATGCTTTCCGGCTTCAAGAGCCATGCGTGCATATTCATAATGTGTAATATCCGGTGTGTTCACTACAACAAGTTCGATGGCAGGATCCTGTATCAACTCCTCAAAGCTCCGCACGATCAGGGCATACGGATAACGCTCTTTTGAGAGCTCCTTGTTGCGCTCCACAATCTTTGCTAATTCGAAATGGGGATTTGTATGGATAAACGGAGCATGAAATACTTGTCCGGACATACCGTATGCTGCCAGTCCTACCTTAATTCTTTCCATACGTTTCCTTTTTCCTGCAGCAGATTGTCCAATACTTCATTCGCCGTTTTATATCCCTGGTCGAATATCTCTTCCGCCTTTTCCAGTTCCCGGTTGCTATATCCGTTCAGATTATAGGGCTCTATCAGCAAGTCACATCTCTCACGCTCCGGGAATGTGTTTGCACGGAACATAAAATGATAAGAACGCATGGCGATGCTTACAATATTCATCTTGTATTTTTCTGCCTCCAAAGGGCTCACGTTGATTGCAACGATCTTCTCGCATTCTTTCCGTAGAGGAGATACCGGAAGATTCATCAATATTCCGCCATCTACATAATAAACACCATTTATTTTAACGGGAGTGAACATGACAGGCATACAACAGGAGGCCGCCACTCTTTCGGCAATATTGCCTTTACGGAAATGCACACTTCGCCCGTGATCCAAATCCGTTGCAGTAACGATGAGAGGTGTCTGCAGCTCTTCCAATTTCTTGGCTTTCAGGTTGCTTTTCAGAAAATCCATGAATTCTCCCAGTTCGAACAGCCCGACTTTAGGGATTACCATTTTCGTAAGATCCTGAAATTTATGCCCCGAGAAATAGTCCAATACCCGATGAGGCTCGTTACCGTCGGCATAAAACACACCAGCCAGCGCACCTGCACTGACACCGGAAATGATATCCGGGCGGATGTCATGTTCCAGAAGAGCCTGCATTACTCCCAGATGAGCAAAACCTTTAATAAATCCACCACTGAGCGCATACCCGATCTGGTATTTTGGATGATCCCAATCATTTGTCATAACATCTTCCATTTATTTCATTTTACTTGTTCGCCACGAAATTAGTAAAATTCTGCAAAGAAGAACCGGATATAAACAAAAAACTCACCTTGGGTTATACAGATTATCATTCTGTTGTAAATCAAACTATCCATGGAAATTTGAAACAAGCTTCATCAAAAAGAGCATAATCCGCATTTCCATTAACGGCAAATGTCTTTATCATCCGGGCATCTTGCATCAGTTCTTTAGCCAGCGTTATTGTAGAACCGGTTTTAATACGGTCATCAACCAAAAGGATGCGTTTATCTTTAAAGTCGAAATCAATGGGCGCCAAAAGTTTCGGCCGATCATATTTGGGATGCTGATACTCATCCCGCAAGTTGATCTTCAATAAGTGAACCTCTTTCTGCAGACGTTGGTTGATGATACCTGCCGGCACAATCCCACCATTGGCTATGGCCACAATGATATCGAATTCATCTTCAAAAGTGATGGAACGAAAACGCTCCATCACTTCGTCAAAAGTTTTCGCCATGTCAGTTATATTTTAGCAATTCCTCTCAGTAAGGCATAACCACCGAACCATTGAACCAGCATTCCCGGAATTCCCATACGGAAGTCTTGTACAGCTATCCAGAAATCCTTTTCAATCGCCCACTCAAAAGCCGTACCTATAATCTGATAAGCAAGTATCGCTCCAAGGATGGCTGGCAATGAAACCTTCTTGGCATAGCGGGCAGCCAATGCAGACGATCCGGCAAATAATACGGATTTAATGAGAAGAATCGGAAGTGCAGTCACAGAAGGCATTGCAAATAATAGATGATTGATAACCGGAGATAATACAGCAGTCAGCAAACCGACCCGGAAACCATATTTATAAGAGGCTATCAATGTGAAAAAATAGATAGGCAATAAGGTAGGGCCTCCGGCCGGAATCAGATTGCATAATTGAGGAAATACAATATTGCCTGCCACAAATAACAAAGCAAACAGGTAGGTTTTCACATTGCTGTAATTCAGTGAATAAAGCTTAGCAGTTGTTTCCATTTTTATTTTTGTTGTTTTGGGGTTAATATCGTTGTAAAATATTAGATTTCATTCTGCCGGAATGTTTTTAATCTACATATCCCATATTTATCCGGTATACATCTATATAATATACTCCTATTATATAATATACTCCTATGCCGATGCAAAAATAGCAGTTTTTTCTTTATTTGTATCACTACTACTTTCAAATCAGTAATAATGGTACGTATATCCGTAATCTATATCATAAAAGGTCTTGAAATCAACAGGCTTCTCACATCATCATTATCTTCTATGCTTTTTTCAGATTAGGAAGAAACCAGGTGACCAATCCCAGCAGGGGCATGAACGCACAGACATTATAGAC
>CAVCAX010000289.1:0-5393 GCA_963599995.1 Coprobacillus sp. CAG:698 | reverse complement strand
ATGCAAAGGTATAACATTTAATTCAGAACGAATAAAAAAAAGAAAGAATTCATAGCCTGCCTACACGGTTCTGTCAGCTAAACACGCTTTTATTCAGCATGTTATGTTGCTATTTCGGGATTCTATTCCAACGGAGCGTTGGTTGTGATTTTTAATGAAGTAGAATTCTATGCTAAAAATGTATACAAAACAATCAAACATGGTCAAAACGTGTCTGACAAAAAAAGAAGAATAAACAGACATCTGTTTTTACTAAAAAAGCTCGTAAAAAGATGTATTTTACAAGTATTGAGCGGGACACTTCATTCCTCCATAAGCAACTAACAATCAAATAAATAGCAAGAAATTAGGGTTCACAGGGTTCAGGGTTCATCCTTGAACCCTTCTTGCCGTGAGAAAAAAAGAAGATATGTTCGCTTAATGTAAAGAAAAAGATATAGTAAGCCACAAATTGACCATGTTAAAAACTTTCCCAATAATAATAGTAGAAAAACACTTTTTATTATTTTTATAAAAACAAGGTTCTGTAATACGTGAAATTCACTAACAAATTGATTATCAATTCAAAAAACAGTAATATCACGAAAAGAAGGGTTCAAGGGTGAACCCTGAACCCTGTGAACCCTAAAGAACAAAACCGGACAAAAAATATGTTAGGAATATGCACCTTTTCTTCTTTTTTCATGACAAAGCATTATTGACAGTAATAACAAGAAAATAAGTTACATACGGTTTGAAAAGAAAAGAGCTTCGCATCCACACTCCGGAAGGGGATGTAGCATACCTCAGAAAAAGACATAACATCTTTTCTGAAAACATATAAGTCTTTAAAAAAAAGATGTAACATGTTTCAAAAAAAGATGTAATATGTTTCTCCCCCACTACAAAAATGTCAGCAGCAGGGGAAACAGTCCACGATACTAATTATATTAACTCCGCTATACTAATCTATTAGATATATAAGTTCCGTTTGTTACCTCGTCTATATCAGCATCAACAACTTCTCATAAGTCATCCCGACAAAATCATCTATAACGATATCCGCCTTATCGGCAATGGCATCACGCGTATTGGTGGTAGCCAATCCAATAACTTTGGCACCGGAAGAGCGTCCGGCCTGCAGACCGTGAAAAGAATCTTCAAAAACGAAACTATTCTCCGGAACCGTTCCGAAAATCTCCATTCCCAGCAGGAAACAGTCGGGAGCCGGCTTGGAGCGCTTAAACATATCTCCGGTAAGAATACGGTCGAATTGTTCTTTAAACTCAGGGTGAGTCCGATAGACGTTTTTCATTTTCTCATCATTGGAACTGGTGACAAGCGCTATCTTGACATGATGGCGACGCAGATCCATAAGGAAATCCTGTACACCCGGAAGATATTCGTATTTCATTTCTTTCTCAAACTGATTGAGATCATGAGTGATCTGCTCCCGCACACCGGCAAGTTCTCCTGCAAAATATTTATCATAAATCTGTGTCAGGGTCTGTCCTTTAATACCCGGACCGAAATTCTTAACATGCAGATACTTCTCTCCCTGCTCATTCCAGAAGAGGGTATATTGCGATTCCGTGTCCATGATAACGCCGTCAAAATCAAACAGTGCGGCAATCGTTTTCGTAGTGTCCATATAAACTTTCTTTTATCTTTTAAACATCAAACGGTGATTAAACCGGGTGCAAAGTTCAGAATAATCGATGGATAAGACAAATAATTCGAGTCCTTACACCACTTAAAAAACTGTAACGGACAGGCACTACTCTTTTCCGGAAAAGTACTCAATCTTTTATCGAAAAGCACCCAATCTTTTTATCGACACAAAAAAAACATTCAGCGTCAAAAATCCCCCCAACGTCTATCATTTTTGCAACAATTATTATAGGTACGTACCTTCGCAGACGTCAAAAAGATTAATAAACTGAAGAAATATGATAAACGTAAGAAGATTGACAGTGATAACACTCTGTGTAACCGGCAGCAGCTTAAGCAGTCCTATCCTCCGGGCACAAGACAATCCGGCTATGGATATTTCTGCAACCCCTGCCACAGAACAGGCTGCAGAGACAAGTTCTCTGCAGCTCCCTGACGAATGGACATTGCAGAATTGCATCGATTATGCTTTAGAGCAAAACATCACCTTGCGCAAAAGCCGTATCACGGCAGAAAGTACCGCAGTAGATGTAAAAACAGCCAAAGCGGCACTCTTTCCCAGCCTCTCGTTCTCGACGAGCCAGAACATGGTGAACCGTCCGTATCAGGAATCAAGCAGCACAGTAAGCGGATCGGAAATTATCCGCAATAACAGCAAAACCAGCTACAACGGAACGTATGGACTAAATGCCCAATGGACCGTTTACAACGGGAACAAGCGTCTCAAGACCATCGAGCAGGAGAAATTGAACAACCGGGCTGCCGAACTGGATGTAGCGACTTCGGAGAATGAAATTGAACAGACAATCACCCAAACCTACGTACAGATACTTTATGCTGCCGAATCGGTAAAGGTGAACGAATCGACCCTTGCCCTGAGCCAGGCACAGTACGAACGCGGCAAAGAGCTCTTTACTGCCGGAAGTATCTCTAAAGCTGACCTGGCGCAACTGGAAGCGCAGGTAAGTACCGATCGCTATCAGCTCGTCACCGCACAGTCCAGTCTGCAAGACTACAAGCTGCAGCTTAAACAAATCCTCGAGTTGGACGGTGAGGAAGAGATGAACCTCTATCTGCCCGCCTTGGAAGACAGTAACGTGCTGTCTCCGCTGCCAACCAAAACGGATGTATATCAAGCAGCCCTTTCCCTGCGTCCGGAGATAGAATCGGGCAGGCTCAACGTACAGGCATCAGAGCTGAACGTCGACATAGCCCGTGCGGGATACATGCCCAGCATCAACCTGAGTGCTGGTATCGGTACCACCAATACCAGCGGATCGGACTTTACATTTGCCCAGCAGGTGAAAAACGGTTGGAACAACTCCATCGGATTATCCGTGAGCGTCCCCATCTTCAATAACCGCCAGACGAAAAGCGCCGTGCAAAAAGCCAAACTCCAGCGTGAAACCAGTATGCTGAACCTGCTGGATGAACAGAAAAACCTGTATAAAACCATCGAAGGCCTCTGGCTGGATGCCAACACGGCCCAACAACGCTACGTGGCCGCCCGGGAGAAACTGCACAGCACGCAAACCAGCTATGACCTGGTGAGCGAACAGTTTAACATGGGCATGAAAAATACGGTAGAGCTGCTGACCGAAAAAAACAACCTCCTCAGCGCACAGCAAGAGACGCTTCAAGCCAAATACATGGCAATATTGAATGCACAATTGCTGAAGTTCTATCAAGGAGAAGAAATCCGGTTATAAAGCAACTGTCATGCACAGTTCAACCGAACATTACCGATAGAGAAAAACAGAAAACAATAAATCATAATATAAACCATAATGAACAAGAAGAATATTATTCTCATCGCCATCGCAATAATAGTGGTGGCAGGCGGTGCAATATGGATATTCGGTGGTTCGAAAGCCAAACATAAGATTTCGTATACCACTGTTACCGTAAGCAAAAGCGACATCTCCAATTCAGTAACTGCTACGGGAACCATCGAACCGGTAACAGAAGTGGAAGTCGGTACACAGGTTTCTGGTATTATAGACAAGCTGTATGTCGACTATAACTCAGTAGTAAGCAAAGGCCAGCTCATCGCAGAAATGGATAAGATCACCCTTCAGAGCGAACTGGCATCCGCACGGGCTACTTACGACGGCAACCAAGCGGAATACGAGTATCAGAAAAAGAATTATGAACGCAGCAAGGGGTTGCACGAGAAACAGCTCATCAGTGATACGGACTACGAACAAGCACTCTATAACTATAAGAAAGCCAAAAGCCAGTATGATAGCAGCAAGGCTGTTCTGGCAAAGGCCGAACGAAACCTGTCGTATGCTACCATCACCTCCCCCATCGACGGTGTAGTCATCGACCGGGCGGTAGAAGAAGGACAAACGGTAGCTGCCGGTTTCGAAACACCGACCCTCTTCACCATCGCTGCCGACTTGACCCAGATGCAGGTAGTAGCCGATGTGGATGAAGCCGATATAGGCGGTGTAGAAGAAGGCCAGCGTGTAAGTTTCACGGTAGACGCTTACCCCAATGATGTATTCGATGGACGTGTGACCCAAATCCGCCTGGGCAGCAACAGCACGACCAGCAGCACAACCAGCTCCAGCACCAGTGTAGTCACATACGAAGTAGTTATCTCCGCACAGAACCCCGACTTGAAGCTCAAGCCCCGTCTGACTGCCAACATAACGATCTACACGCTCGACAAGCAAGGAGTGCTCAGCGTACCTTCCAGAGCTTTGCGCTTCACACCGGAAGTTCCTTTAATCGGTCCGCAAGACATCGTAAACGATTGTGAAGGCAAACACAAGCTTTGGACCAAAGAAGGAAATACATTCACAGCCCATCCGGTAGAGATAGGTATCAGCAACGGTGTCAAGACCGAAATCACCGCCGGCATCAGTGAGGGCGCTCAAGTCATAAGCGAAGCCAATATCGGAACAGATGGTGAGATGCCTCCGATGATGGAGAACAACGGAGGAAACAAGGAGCAAAGTCCTTTTATGCCGGGACGTCCGGGAGGAAAGAAGAAATAATGTGCAATAATATGCCGGTTGGTTACCCGAATTCATTCACGTATGTAATGACAACCGGCATATCGGCATATAAAACAAGGACCAATTATGGAAAAGAAAGTAATCGAATTACATAACATCAAACGAAACTTCCAAGTAGGAGAAGAAACCGTCCATGCTTTGCGCGGCATCTCTTTTACCATCAACGAAGGCGAGTTTGTGACCATTATGGGTACGTCAGGATCGGGAAAATCAACCCTGCTCAATACGTTGGGCTGTCTCGACACCCCGAGTAGCGGAGAGTACCTGCTCGACGGTATTTCCGTACGGACGATGAGCAAATCCCAACGCGCCATCCTGAGAAACCGCAAAATCGGGTTCGTTTTCCAGAACTATAATCTGTTGCCGAAAACGACTGCCATAGAGAATGTGGAACTTCCCTTGATGTACAATGCAAGTGTCAGCGCTCCGGAACGCCGCCGCCGCGCCATCGAAGCATTAAAGGCTGTGGGATTGGGAGACCGCCTGGAACACAAATCCAACCAGATGTCCGGCGGACAGATGCAGCGTGTGGCCATTGCCCGCGCCCTGGTCAATAATCCGGCCGTGATATTAGCGGACGAAGCGACGGGTAATCTTGATACACGTACCTCCTTTGAGATTCTGGTACTCTTTCAGAAGCTACATGCCGAAGGACGTACGATCATCTTCGTTACCCACAATCCGGAAATAGCCCAATACAGCAGTCGGAACATCGTC
>CAVCAX010000288.1:0-2905 GCA_963599995.1 Coprobacillus sp. CAG:698 | reverse complement strand
CAAAAATACAGATAAAACACGTTTTGGTGAACTCTTTTATCAAAATGATAATCAGATAATCTTTTTTTATATTTTATTGCTCATATTTTTCTATATACGATTTGATAGTAACGAAATGTTGGTTTAGTAGAGAAAACACTCTGAGTAAAGGTCATTTGCAGGAGTATTATCCAATCTTCAGGTTGCTCATCCGGTCGGTAATATGGAAATCGAACTCCGGATATTCGTATAAGCCGAACCGCGGTTCCGTTTTTCCTTCCGTATAACTCCAGATGGTTGCATAATCTTCCGGATCTTCTCCCATTTTTCCCAACTGCCGGAGATAAGCGGCGAGCGATTTGTTTTCGACAATATAGATCTGTCCCATCTTATCGATAATAGGGCTGTGCCGGCGTGTTCTGTCATGACCGAAACATAGGATGCGCTTGCCCTCTTCCGTGATACCTATCAGATTGAATGTCATACTTTTGCCTATGGCTGGCAAATTGAGTACACTTCGGTCTGTAGCCAGAAATGGCAGGTGGTGTTTCCTCATGAAACGGCGGATACGGGCAGCTGTATCTTCTCCATTTTCGAGCAGGTCGTATAGTTCGGTTGCTTGTTCGGAGGTGAGCCGTCCGTATATCTTTTCTTCATGTTGCTCCTGCAGGGAGCGGCTGTTTGGGGTGAACACCGCATAGTTCTCATTGAAACCCTTCACCGAGAAAGTATAGTAGCATACCACTCCCAACGAATTGAGCACTTGGCGCAAGCGGGTCGTATGCCCCCGGCGGGAAGCAGCTACGGTATAAACCAACTGGTTCGTAAACAGCCATCCGGCAGAAAGTATCTTACTGATGGCTTCCTGTGCTTCGGGAGTAACTTCCAAAGGGCTTTGGAAATGTGTTTGGATGATAAATTGCTTCACTCCGATGGCAGAGGCTTTTTCTTTAAATTCCCGAAGAATTTCTACCAGTTCGTCATTGATACGCATGGGCAGATAGGCAGGTAGGCGGGAACCGAGACGTACCCGCTGCAGTTCGGCATATTTTTCTCCTTCCGGCCGTTCAAGGTTGGCTTTCCGCTTGCGGGCAGCCATTCGGTAAACAGCTTCCAATATAGTCCGCAATGTTTTGTTTTGACTCATCAAGGCATCTCCTCCGGTAATCAGTATGTCACGCAATTGGGTATCTTCCTCAAAGTATCCCATCAGGCGGCGTAATTTTTTCTCCCAACTCTCTTTGGGGCGCAACGTTTCGAATTCAAAGTTAAGACGTTCACTTTGAAAGTCGTACATACGTTGGCAGGAAGCGCAAAGCCCACCGCAGGCACGTCCCATCGTATCCGGAATCAAAATGGCCACTTCCGGATAACGGCGATGGATATTATGCCCGTCCGGCAATAGCCAGCCGGCAGCATTTGGCTTTCCGGATTCTACGATGTCTTCCCGTTCCCAGGCACGAATGTTACCATACGTCTCTACCAACCGGGGGGAATAGAGGATATAGCTTCGTATGGCATCGTCATTGTATTCATCACCGGTGGTGTCAAGCAGTGAAAGATAGTAAGGGGTTGCAAAGAAAGGCATTCCTTTTTTGCGTGCACGCGACAGCAAATACATCGTTTCGCTGGAGAGGGAATTCCCCAGAAACCGGTTCAGTTCGGTAGGACTTTTAACAGCCATCGACAAGTGGAAGCGAAAATCATTCCACCATTGGCTGACGAGCCGGTATTTTTCATCATAACCGATCCCTTCGTCAAACCGGAAACGGGTGGAGCCGGATTTTCTGTTTTCAATCTTCTGAATCAGTATGTGCAGTATCCGTTCCTTGTTTTGGGCACGGAGTTCCATTACCCCCTCGTTCAGTCCTGTAGGCCAGCGTTCGGTACGGTTCTTTATCCGTTGCGGAGAAGGGAGGGAGATCTCTGTCAATTCAAGCCTTTTGAACAAGTAGAACAGGTCGATGAATAAATCTGTGGGCATGTCGGTGTTTTCCAGATTTCCGGTAAGAAACCGGTGAAGTACAGAAAAGGTTCGTACCGGCATATCCTGTTCTGTGGAAAGTTCATGAATACTTCTTCCTTCATAATCGATAAGGAGTTGGATTTGCTTACCCGCATTGCTTTCTGATTGTGGATGGAGAGATAGGAATTTCTCAAGATTGCTTTTGAAGTCTGCTTCGTCAACGGTTTCATCGGCCAGTCGGTAAAGCTCAGGTAGCTCTTGCCGGTATAGCTGTTTGAGTTGGGAAAGGGTGAGGGCAAGCATTTTCTTTTGTTTCATGAACTATTATTTTTAATTGGTAAATTGATAGGGCTTATAAATATAACAAAAAAAGCGGAGGACAGATTCCTCCGCTTTTATGTTAACGTATTATTTTACAGTTATTTTTTGTTTTCTAACACTCCAGGGTATGTTTATGCTTTTGTATCTTCGTTTTTATGTTTAGGCTCTTTCTTGGCCAGTAAAACGATGTTATAAACGTATTCTGTCATCCATTCCTCAGAATAGCCGAGCCTTTCCTTGTATTGGCGTACGGCCATTGCGGTTTTGTGTACATCGTCTGCCTTCCATACGGTTTTCGTACATACATCGTGTACGGTTTTTGCCGTCATTCCGCGCAGTGTCTTTTTAAATATCGACGGCATACGGAATTTCCATTGCATAAGATTGCCCATCAGCATCATCAGATCATTGGAAAAGCCTTGGTACATAAACAGATAAGCCTGTATATCGTTTTGTGTACGGCAGTTTTTCTTGATGGATGCATCTATCTCTTTGAAGAATGACTCATTGATGCCATAATCTTCCATTAACATTTTGCGGGCAGCGCTCTTTTCACCCAATCCCAATTTGCCGCCTTGCGTAGGAATTTTGAACAGGCGTTTGAATTGCGCCACATCCGGCAGAAAACGGATATTGGTG
>CAVCAX010000287.1:6171-20443 GCA_963599995.1 Coprobacillus sp. CAG:698 | reverse complement strand
TTTTGTCAAAGACAGGCAACTTGTGTTGTTTTAAGTTATATCGAATTCACGTTAAAGTAAGAAACAAGGGGGATACTAAAAATCTTCTACATTTCCGTTTTGGATATTCCCAAAAGCTACCAATATAAACGATTTACTATCGGCAAGGTTACGGTTCTCGTGTTTTGTTTGCAATTTATCTCAAAAACACATATACATCACTCTTTATTCTATTTCAAAACAGACTGAATTCTGTTAGCAGTTAGCGTAAAAAGTGAACTTCCGGAGAGAAAATCATTTTTCCCGTAGAGATTCTTATAGTTCCTCGTAGAGGAACGAGTCGTTCCTCTACGAGAAACTGAAGTTTTCTCCCGGAGAAACGCAGGCAAATATATTGGAATAAAGTGCATATTCATCCTCTTTTACGTGAGAATATGCAGAAAAAAGTGCATATTATTCATTATTTTATGCACTTTTTTCTCTATTTACTGCATTTTAATCAAAGTATGCGTTAGCAATAATCGGAATATCAAAGAATTATGTCAGCCTATTCGCATTTATCACAGCTTTTGTCTATATCCGATTCTACAAAATACAATAAGAAGACGAACGGAACAGATGGCTCTACACTCTTGCCGTATGTTAGAAGTTTTTTCAGAAAGAGCCGTGTTTTCTGCGCAATCTTTTTTCCTTTTTATTCTTTTTCTCATTTTTTCTTTCTACATTTGTGCTTTATAACACAGTTTTGTAGCACTCATGGTAAAGATAAACTTGTCAGACATAGATATTGCGGAGAAACTTTCTGATATGTGGGCTCCTTTGAACAACGAGCAAAGAGAGTTCCTTACGAATAATTTTACTCTACAAAATTATAAGAAGAACGAAATTATTTATTGCGAAGGCGAAACACCGACACACCTGATGTGCCTCCTCAGTGGAAAAGTCAAAATATATAAGGAAGGAGTCGGAGGACGCAGTCAGATCATACGTATGATAAAGCCGACCGAATATTTTGCTTACCGCGCTTTCTTTGCCAAAGAAGATTTTGTAACTGCCGCAGCAGCTTTCGAGCCCTCTCTTATCGGATTGGTCCCGATGAACGCTATCATGACCTTAGTTACTCAAAACAATGACTTGGCAATGTTCTTTATCCGCCAGCTCTCCATCGACTTGGGAATTGCAGACGAACGGACAGTAAACCTGACCCAAAAACATATCCGGGGCAGACTGGCAGAATCTCTCCTGTTTCTTAAAGAGAGTTATGGTCTGGAAGAGGATGGATCCACCTTAAGTATCTACCTCTCGCGGGAAGATCTGGCCAATCTCTCCAACATGACAACCTCCAATGCCATCCGTACATTATCCAACTTTGCAACCGAACGTCTTATCACGATCGACGGAAGAAAAATTAAAATCATTGATGAAGAGAAGCTGAAGAAAATCAGCAAAATAGGATAATTCTTTTATCTCAATTACATAAACTCAAGAAGAGAATGTCACAACTCTCTTCAAAACAAACCACCCCTGCTACAGACATCTGCAACAGGGGTGGTTTCTATGTTTCGGGTGCCTTGACGCACCACAGTCCGAATTCAGATTAAAGAAGTCCCTTTTCCGACAGATAGCGTTCGGCCTCGATAGCAGCCTTGCAACCGCTTCCGGCAGCCGTTATCGCCTGACGATAATGCGGATCGGCCACATCTCCGGCCACAAAAACGCCAGGTATCTTCGTACAAGGTCTGTCGGGTATCGTCCGGATATACCCCACCTCATCCGTATCCAGGTATGGCTTAAAGATATCAGAATTCGGCTTATGTCCGATGGCCAGGAAGAGACCGTCGATAGGCAACGTGTAACGCTCTTCATCCGGTTCTCCCCAACGTTTTACGAGACTCATCCCTTCTACGCCGTTTTCGCCGAAAAGTCCGGTTACATTATGCTCGAACAGCACCTCTATCTTTTCATGATTCCGCACACGCTCCTGCATGATTTTCGATGCCCGCAGATAAGGTTTACGAACCACCAGATATACCTTTGAAGCCAATCCTGCCAGATATATGGCTTCCTCACAAGCCGTATCACCGCCACCGACAACGGCAACCACCTTCTTCCGGTAGAAGAAACCGTCGCAAGTAGCACAAGCGCTCACACCCATCCCGGCATATTTCTTTTCATCGTCCAACCCCAGGTATTTGGCGGTAGCTCCGGTTGCAATAATCAATGCATCCGTCTCTATTTCCTTTTCTCCGTCAATCGTAATCTTATAAGGAGCCTTACTCAAATCGGAGGCAGTGGCAATACCGAAGCGGATATCCGCTCCAAAACGCTCCGCCTGCACACGTAAGTCCTCCATCAATTGCGGTCCGCTGACTCCCTCGGGGTATCCGGGGAAATTCTCGACATCCGTAGTGGTAGTCAGCTGTCCACCCGGCTGGAGTCCTTCATAAAGTACAGGAGACAAATTGGCACGTCCTGCATATATCGCTGCCGTATATCCGGCAGGGCCCGAACCAATGATCAGGCATTTCACTTTTTCTGTTCCCATCGTTCTATTTGTTATTTTACAATTTGCTATTCAAGGCTGAAAATATTCAAGACCGGAGACCGGCCGTTTATCTCAAATCGATGATTTCGGCAGTAGGATACTGTTTCTTATCGAACACAAACACAGAGTCTGCCAGCTTTAACCCCGTCCGATACTGATTGACCGTTATCTCGCTCCGGCTGCCATCCCGCTGTTCTACAGCGATAAAGACCGGTTCGTAAACTCCTTTCTTGACATAGAGTACAATGCGCGACAAATCCTGTTTCTTATCTGTTGCAGTAAGAATAATCTCACAGACAGGCATCCCTCTGAAATTCTTCTCGGCTCCCAGTTTATAATCAAAACCTTTCTTATAAAGATAAAGCAACGCGTAGGGATTCATGCCCTGCAGTTCCTCTTCCGTAGGCGTACTGATATTCACCTCATCATTTTGCGTCAAATAACTCCATTGGGTTTTCCCGTCAAACCAAGAAACCGTTTCAGATGTTTGCAGGAAGAACTTCTCCCCCTTCAGCTTTATGGTTCCGGCAGCCTTGCCCAGCGAACCTCCCTTGTTAAAGGCCTCTACGGTAAAGTCGGCTTGTACGCCGCCGGCCTTTTCAAAAGCAGCAGCCGTCTTATCCAGCACGAGTTTTGCCTGCGCTTGCTTCTGAGCAAACACAGGCAAAGTCAATAGAGCCATCAAAATGCTAAAAATGTATTTTCCCATTTGTCGTATTAACACTTATTTATTGTAAATTGTTCAATCTCATTTCCAGGTCATTTTCATCGACACACAGCACATCGCGCGCCTTGCTTCCCTGAGTGGGACCTACGATTCCCGCCTTTTCCAATTGGTCCATGATACGGCCGGCACGGTTGTAACCGATAGAGAACTTACGTTGTATCAGTGAAGTAGACCCTTGTTGATGAATGACAATCAGCCGGGCAGCTTCCTCAAACAACGGATCGAGGCGTCCCATATCCACATCGCCCAGATCACTGCCGCCATCTTCACTGACATACTCGGGCAGGAAGAAGGCAGTGGGATACCCCTGCTGCTTCGCAATAAACTTCGTTATCTCTTCCACCTCCGGTGTATCGATAAATGCACATTGCACACGAACCGGATCGGCCCCTTGCAGGAACAGCATATCTCCCCGGCCTATCAACTGGTTGGCTCCCGGACGGTCGAGAATGGTACGTGAGTCCATCATAGCCGATACACGGAAAGCGACACGCGCCGGGAAGTTCGCCTTAATCGTACCCGTTATAATATTTGTCGTCGGACGCTGGGTAGCGATAATCATGTGGATACCCACCGCACGGGCCAACTGGGCAATACGGGCAATCGGCAATTCGATCTCCTTACCGGCAGTCATGATCAGGTCACCGAACTCATCAATCACCACAACGATATAAGGCATAAACTTGTGTCCCTTTTCCGGATTCAGGCGACGGTTGACGAATTTCTCGTTATACTCCTTTATATTGCGCACATGTGCCATTTTCAACAAGTCATAGCGGGTGTCCATCTCCACACAGACAGAGTTCAGCGTTTGCACAACCTTGGTCACATCTGTAATGATGGCATCCCCACCGTCAGGCAATTTGGCAAGGAAATGATTCTCTATCACCGAATAAATACTGAATTCCACTTTCTTCGGATCGACCAGAACGAATTTCAGTTCGGCAGGATGCTTCTTATAAAGCAGTGAGGTGATGATCGCGTTCAGACCGACAGATTTACCCTGTCCCGTAGCACCGGCCACAAGGATGTGGGGCATTTTGCAGAGGTCGACCATAAACACCTCATTCGTAATCGTCTTACCAAATGCAATCGGCAGATCATACGTCGACTCCTGGAATTTCTTACTGCCGATAATGCTTTGTCCCGAAACGATCTTCGGGTTGGAATTCGGAACTTCAATACCGATCGTTCCCTTCCCTGGAATCGGGGCGATGATACGGATTCCCAATGCAGAAAGACTGAGGGCAATATCATCCTCCAGTCCGCGTATCTTGGAAATACGCACTCCCTGTTCGGGAGTAATTTCATACAGTGTCACCGTAGGTCCTACCGTTGCCTTGATCGTGCTGATTTCAATACCGAAGCTACGCAGTGTGTTGATAATCTTATCCTTGTTAGCATTCTGCTCTTCCATATTGATGGTAGGTTCATTATTCTCATAATGCTTCATCAGGTCGATGGTAGGAAAGCGGTAATTCTCAAGATCGAGCTTCGGGTTATAGGGTTCCGTCTCTTTGCCGCGATAGTTTTCATCCTCATCATCTTCAGCAACCTCTACTTCAAAATCCGGTTCCTTATCCGCTGCCGGCAGCGGTTCTGCAACCGTAGGTTCGAATGTCATCGTCACCTTCTCCTCCGTCGGCTGTTCCCGGTCCGTACTCTCCGGCACCACAAATTCCGGTTCATGTACCTCCGGTTCTTCCACCTTCGTCTCCTGAGCAGGCTCCTGCCGATAAGTCCTGTCCATGGAGAACTCTACTTCATGAGGTTTCGGATTGACAAATTCCGGTTTCGGCTGCTGGCCGGCAGAGGGCGGATTGTCATCTTCCGTCTCCGTCTCTTCTTTTTTAGTACGCTTAAGGAAACTCAGAGAAAAGAGTTTACGCAACCATATCACCGTACGTGCACTGACGTAAATCAAGAAGCAGACAGCTGTCACGAACAAGATCAGCCACACGCCCGGTTGCCCTACCTGAGAAGTCAGCCAGTTGGCAACATTATATCCATGCCGGCCTCCCAGATAGATAAACGAATCCTGGTAAGTATCCATAAAGGCAAAGCCTAAAAATACGGAAAACCATACGAGCAGCAACGAGCAACCGATGAACCACTTCCACAGCCGGACAATCCGCACACGCATCAGCTTCAACCCTGCCACCGCCAGAAAAACAAGAATAAAGAACGACGAAATGCCGAAGCAGTCGTTAATCAGGTAACTGGCCAGTTGGGCACCACGCGAACCGGCATAGTTCTTCACCTGATTGTTCACCGCCGATAAGTCATGCGGATTCCCACTGTCGATAATGCTCTGGTCGGCCGCCCCTGTAAAGAAGAAAGAAGAGAAAGCCAACAACAGATAAACAGAAAATATCACCAGCACCAGTCCGATGACAAAATGAATCGTTTCGTTCTTCAGAAACGCTGTAAATTTATTAGTGGAAAGTTCTTTAGATTCCGTATCTTTTTCTTTTTCCGATTTCTTTTTTGCCATGAGTATTCTTTTACCTTTATATTATATTAGAGACGCAAAAGTAGTAAAAAAACAATTTTCCACCTAACTGTTACCTTTAAAGTTATCGACCGTTTCCAATTCTCCTCCGCCCATGCATGCCACCCCAAGCCCGCCCTCCGCCATACCGTACCGCGTGTCTTTAAGCAGCTTTAGATTGTTTTATTACTAATCCCCGCTCTCTTTCAATCCTTTTTCTTACCTTTGCGTTTCAAATTAAGCAGATATGAAGAAAGAAAGTCAGACTATATTCGATAAAAATGTAATAGAATTCGTTACGGTGGCTGCTGAATTCTGTGCTTTTCTGGAACGTGCCGAAGGTATGAAACGCAAGGATTTTGTCGACACCACCCTAAAAATACTTCCATTGCTTTACCTCAAAGCATCCATGCTCCCCAAGTGCGAGACGATAGGCGATGAAGCGCCGGAAACTTATGTGACAGAAGAGATGTACGAAGTTTTACGCATGAACCTGTCGGACATCCTGGCAGAAAAAGACGACTATCTCGAAGTTTTTTTACCGGACATGGCATACAGCGACCAACCGATCAAGAAAAACATTTCGGAAGACCTTGCCGATATCTATCAGGACATCCGTGATTTTATTTTCGTATTCCAGCTCGGACTGAACGAAACGATGAACGACTCTCTTGCCATCTGCCAAGAAAACTTCGGATTGTTATGGGGGCAGAAACTGGTAAACACCCTCCGTGCACTTCACGACGTGAAGTATAATCAGGAACCGGACGAAGAAGAGGAGGAGACTGAAGAGGAAGATGAATATGAATCAGACAATGACCATTGCCATTGCGATGACGAAGAGTGTCATTGCGGAGAGGACGATTGCCACTGCGAAGAGGACGACTGCCACTGCGAAGAGGACGACTGCCACTGTCACGATCAGGGTTGTCATTGCCACGACAATGAATAAGAAAAGAAAATGGTTATAAAAAGAACAATAAGTAAAGAGGAAATAAAAGAACTGCCGAAAGTCGTCTTTGAAGGACCGATATATGTAATCCAAAGCGAAAGGGAAGCCGACAAGGCAGTAGCCTATCTGCAGGCACAACAGATCTTGGGGATCGACAGCGAGACCCGCCCGTCGTTTACCAAAGGACAATCCCATAAGGTAGCGCTGCTGCAAATCTCGTCAAACGAATGCTGTTTCCTGTTTCGCTTAAACATGACAGGACTCACTCAATCGTTAATAGGACTGTTGGAAAACCCGGAAGTAATTAAAGTGGGATTATCGCTTCGTGACGATTTCACCATGCTGCACAAACGCGCACCGTTCAACCAGCAGGGCTGCATAGAGTTACAGGAATTCGTACGTCCTTTCGGCATTCAGGACAAAAGTCTGCAAAAGATATACGGCATCCTGTTTCAGGAAAAGATTTCCAAATCGCAACGCTTATCCAACTGGGAAGCAGATGTACTGACGGATGCTCAGAAACAGTACGCAGCCACAGACGCATGGGCCTGCCTGAACATCTACAACCGGCTACAGGAGCTGAAACGTACCGGCGATTTTGAAATAGAAGAAGCCGCCGCAACCGCCGAAGACGAATCACAGTCCCGATAGTTTTTCTCTTTTTTCATAAGTTATCATTCATAAATCATAATAATCCACATGTATAAAGTATACTTAAAACCCGGTAAAGAAGAGTCATTAAAACGTTTTCACCCCTGGATTTTCTCCGGTGCCATCGCCCGTTTTGACGGAGAACCGGAAGAGGGTGAAGTTGTAGAAGTATACACCTCTAAGAAAGAATTTATAGCCGAAGGACATTTTCAGATAGGAAGTATCGCAGTGCGTGTGCTCTCTTTCAAACAGGAGCCTATCGATTACGACTTCTGGAAACGAAAGTTAGCAATAGCCTACGACATGCGCAAGAGCATTGGAATTGCCACCAACCCCACCAACGACACCTACCGTCTGGTGCATGGCGAAGGAGACAACCTGCCCGGTCTGGTAATCGACATATACGCCAAGACAGCCGTCATGCAAGCCCATTCTGCCGGTATGCACGTCGACCGGATGACCATTGCCGAAGCCTTGTCCGAGGTAATGGGCGACAAAATAGAAAACATTTATTATAAGTCAGAAACGACTCTGCCGTTCAAAGCCGATCTTTTCCCGGAAAACGGTTTTCTGAAAGGCGGAAGTACCGATAACATCGCCCGCGAATACGGTTTGCAGTTTCATGTAGACTGGTTGAGAGGACAAAAAACAGGCTTTTTTGTCGACCAACGTGAGAACCGGGCTCTGCTGGAGCGTTACGCCAAAGGCCGTTCGGTACTGAATATGTTCTGCTACACCGGAGGCTTCTCGTTTTATGCCATGCGCGGCGGTGCCAAACTGGTCCATTCCGTAGACAGCTCATCCAAAGCAATCGATCTGACCAACAAAAACGTCGAGCTGAATTTTCCCGGTGATCCCCGTCATGAAGCCTACGCAGAAGACGCCTTCAAGTACCTTGACCGGATGGGCGACCAATACGACCTGATCATCCTCGACCCGCCTGCTTTTGCCAAACACAAAGACGCACTGCGCAATGCCTTGCAGGGTTATCGTAAATTAAATGCCAAAGCATTTGAAAAGATCAAGCCGGGTGGCATACTGTTCACTTTCTCCTGCTCACAGGTGGTGACCAAAGATAACTTCCGTACCGCCGTGTTTACCGCTGCTGCCATGTCGGGACGCAGTGTACGCATCCTGCACCAATTGACCCAACCGGCAGATCACCCGGTCAACATTTACCACCCCGAAGGAGAATACCTGAAAGGATTGGTTTTATATGTGGAGTAAAGGCCTATTAACATAATAAAGGAATCAACAAAGTTAATTAGAGTTAACAAATAGTAGATTTATAGCAAAACATTATGTTCTAAAACATAAAACCACTTATCTTTGCACTGTGTTTTTCATGGTATTAGATTTAAGGTTAATAAAGATTGGCTGTCTGGGATAGATAGCCTTCTTTTTTTATATACCTCCCTCCCTATTTTCCCCTTACAACAGGCTCTTTTCTCAACACTTTTGGTGCGCAATCAACGAAAAACATTATATTTGCAGCTATATTGAGTAGTAACGAGCTACAAACGGCAGTCGTATTGTGCAGTAATACCATCTGGCAAAATTGCAGCTTATTACCCATAACCTGTAACTAAATGAAAACAATATGAGCATCAAGTATCGATTGATTATTATGAACTTCCTGCAGTTCTTCGTGTGGGGATCGTGGTTAATTTCGTTGGGTGGCTATATGGGCGGTGTTCTGCACTTTGAGGGCGGACAGATCGGTGCCATTTTTGCCACCATGGGTATCGCCTCACTTATCATGCCGGGGCTGACAGGTATCATCGCCGACAAGTGGGTAAATGCCGAAAGACTGTACGGTATTCTTCACCTTTTGGGGGCGGCCTGCCTTCTCTATGCTTCCACAGCCACCGATTACAACCACATGTATTGGGCAATGCTACTCAACCTGCTGGTATATATGCCAACCTTGTCATTGGCCAACACCGTTTCATACAACGCTCTTGAGCAATATAAATGTGATATCGTCAAAGACTTCCCACCCATTCGCGTATGGGGAACCATCGGTTTCATCTGTGCCATGTGGGCGGTAGACCTGACCGGATTCAAATCCTCCTGTGCGCAGCTTTACGTAGGTGGAGCAGCAGCTCTTATTCTGGGGCTTTACTCTTTTACGCTTCCCGCCTGCCTGCCTTCCAAAAACGAAAACAAAAGTATGCTTTCCGCTTTTGGTCTCGATGCGCTGGTCCTGTTCAAACGCAAGAAAATGGCGGTTTTTTTCTTTTTCTCCATGCTGTTAGGAGCCGCTTTGCAAATCACAAACAGCTACGGAGACCTCTTCTTAGGCAGTTTTGCTTCCATACCCGAATTTGCCGACTCATTCGGTGTGAAACATTCCGTCATCCTGCTCTCCATCTCACAGATGAGCGAAACCCTGTTTATCCTTGCCATCCCCTTCTTTTTGAGACATTTCGGAATCAAGCGGGTGATGCTCATCAGCATGTTCGCATGGGTATTCCGCTTCGGGCTTTTCGGATTCGGTGACCCGGGATCCGGATTATGGATGCTGATACTTTCAATGATCGTTTACGGGATGGCATTTGACTTCTTCAACATTTCGGGCTCTCTGTTTGTTGAATTAGAAGCCAAGCCGGAAATCAGAGCCAGTGCACAGGGGTTATTCTTCATGATGACCAACGGATTGGGAGCCATCATCGGAGGCTATGCCAGCGGTGCGGTAGTGGATGCCTTCTCGGTTTATGCAGATGGAATGCTAATCAGCCGCGACTGGCCGGAGATCTGGTTTATTTTTGCGGGTTATGCATTAGTCATCGGGATCCTGTTTGCACTGGTTTTCAGATACAAGCACCAGCCCGAAGAGTTAAGTAAGAAATAACAATGGATAAAAAGATAGAATTACAAGTATTAAACATCTCCAACAGCCAGGCACAGGTAGGTGCCTATGCCCTGGTATTAGGAGAAGTGGACGGAGAGCGGCAATTGCCCATCATCATAGGTCCTGCCGAAGCGCAGGCCACCGCTTTATGCCTGAAAGGTGTAAAAGCCCCACGCCCGTTGACGCACGATTTATTCTACACTTGCCTGAATATCCTGGGAACAAAAATGCTCAGAGTCCTTATCTACAAGGCAAAGGAAGGCGTCTTCTACTCGTATATTTATCTACAGAAGGAGGACGAAATTATCCGTATCGACTCCCGTACCTCGGACGCCATCGCACTGGCCGTACGTTCCGACTGTCCGATCTATATTTATGAGTCCATCCTCGAAAGAGAGCATATCCGTTTGGATGACGACGACGAACGTTCTGCAGAGAATCCGGAAAAGGAAGACGAGGCCGATGATTCTATCAATATAACTTCATTGAAGAACGCATTAGAGCAGGCTATCAAAGATGAGAATTATGAGTTGGCAGCCCACTTGCGTGATGAGATAAACAAAAGAAAATAGATCAGAATATGCACGTTTTTTACACCCCCGACATACAGACCCAACCGGAACTTCCGGAAGAAGAGGCACAGCACTGCACGCGTGTATTGCGTCTCGGTATAGGCGATGAGATTACCCTTACGGACGGAAAAGGAAATTTCTACCGTGCAGAAATCACTGCTGCGACCCATAAACGTTGTTTGGTAAAACTGCTCGAAACCATCCCGCAAGCCCCTCTATGGCCGGGACATCTGCACATCGCCATGGCACCGACCAAGAATATGGACCGCAACGAATGGTTTGCCGAAAAAGCGACCGAGATCGGCCTTGACGAACTGACCTTTCTCAATTGCCGCTTCTCCGAACGGAAGGTCATCAAAACGGAACGTATCGAGAAAATACTCGTATCCGCCATCAAACAATCTCTCAAAGCGCGTTTGCCCAAATTGAACGAAATGGTGGATTTTGACAAATTCATAGCCCGGGATTATCCGGGGCAGAAGTTCATAGCCCACTGCTATGAAGGCGAGAAACCTCTGTTAAAGGATATACTGGAACCGGGGAAGGACGCTTTGGTGCTGATCGGCCCGGAAGGAGACTTCAGCGAAGAGGAGGTTAAAAAAGCAATCGAAAAAGGATTCCGCCCGATCAGCCTGGGTAAGTCGCGGCTACGGACAGAAACGGCGGCACTGGTGGCAACAATGACCATAAACAGCGGACTATAAAAGCGGACAATAAGACAGTGATAAGTGAGCAGCGCCATCACCATTGCCAATCACTCATCACTATCACCGGGAACCAATCGCCCAGAACCGGTAGCTGTCACGAGCCATTACTAAGAACTTTTCACTCTAAAACAAATAATTATGGTAAAGAAGATGATTTCCAGACTTTTGGTATCAGCAATGCTGATGGTATTCATTGCCGCATGTTCTCAGAAATCGGAATACACGAATGCCATTCCGGCAGATGCCTCCTCCGTAGCGTCTATCAATCTGAAGTCCCTCGCCGACAAATCGGGCATGAAAGACAAAGAGAACGAAGCTGCCAGACAAAAAATGATAGAAGCCTTGAAAAGCGGAATGACAGCGGTGACCTTCCAACAACTGGAAAAAGTATTGAACAATCCGAAAGAATCGGGAATAGATGTGGACGCACCTGTTTATGCTTTCACCTCTCCCGCTCTTCCACGTATATCCCTGGTTGTTAAAACAATCGACATTGAGAAGTTACGCACTTCACTGGATGTCATGGCCAAAGAGCAGATTTGCCAACCCGTGGAAGAGGCAGACGGATACAGCTATACCCTGATAGACAACCAAGGCATATTCGCTTTCAACGAAACGACGGCAATGTTCGTACCGGTACAGGCAGGCAGAAAATCGCAAAAAGACAATGTACTGAAAGCCATCGGTGAGTTGCTGAAACAGACTCCCGAAAAAAGTATCACAGGCAATGCCGGTTTCCAGGAGATGCAGAAACAAAAAGGAGATGTCAACTTCCTGGTATCATTGGCCGCACTGCCACAAACATACGCCCGACAATTAGGCATGGGACTGACCGGTGTCGAGACAGATTCCAAAGACATCATGGCCCTCGGCAACCTCAATTTTGAGAAAGGAAAAATAGCTCTCCGGTTTGAATACTATACAGCAAACGAAGAAGCCAAATCAATGCTGAAAAAGCAGAAAAAGGCTACCCAAAAACTAAATGCGACTTTCCTGAAATACTTCCCGGCTTCCACTATCGCATTCATGAACATAGGGGCCAACGGGGAAGAACTATACAATTTACTGCAGGACAACGAAGAGTTCCGCAATACGGTATCCATCTCCAAAGCAGAAGAGATAAAGGCACTGTTCGCCTCTTTCAACGGTGACATCTCTGCCGGTCTGATCAATATTACTTTAGGGAAAGACCCGGCTTTCGTAGCGTATGCAGATGTAAAAAACGGAAATGCACTGAAGACACTCTATGAGAACAAGAAAGCATTGAACCTGAAAAGAGGGGCAGACATCGTGCAGCTGGGCAAAAATGAATATGTGTACAAATCAAGAGACATGAACGTATTCTTCGGATTCAAAGACAAGCGGATGTATGCAACCAATGACGAATTATTGTACAAAAACATCGGAAAAGCAGCCGATAAGTCGATAAAAGATACCGCTTACGCATCCGATATGAAAGGTAAGAACTTCTTCTTTGTCATCAACATGGATGCCATTCTCGAACTGCCGATTGTGAAAATGATGACAAGCTTCGGAGGAGAAGAATATCAGACTTACTATAATCTTGCGTCATATATCGATTATCTGGAGGTGAGCAATGTCAGCGACGGTACAAGTGAAGTAGATCTTATTCTGAAAGACAAAGACACCAATTCATTGAAACAAATCGTAGGCTTCGTCAAGAAGTTTACCGGCATGTAATATTGAAGATATGAAAAGTATCCACCTGCGGCAAACACTACCCCAAGTGTTTGCCGACCGTAATTCCATCACCTCGGATATCTGGCACAAAAATGTCGTATTCAACAAGGGCGAAATGTATCTGATAGAAGCTGCATCCGGAACCGGAAAGTCATCGCTATGCAGCTATATTTACGGTTACCGGAACGACTACCAGGGGATCATTAATTTCGATGAAACCAATATCAAAGCCTATCCGGTGGAGCAATGGGTCAACCTCCGGAAACACTCCCTGAGTATGCTTTTTCAGGATTTACGTCTGTTTACCGAACTGACGGCACTCGAAAACATCCAACTGAAAAACAACCTGACCGGTTACAGGAAGAAAAAGGAGATTCTCACCCTTTTCGATGCAATGGGGATTGCAGACAAGGCTCATACAAAGGTCAGCAAGCTGTCTTTCGGACAACAGCAACGGGTCGCCTTTATCCGGGCGCTCTGCCAGCCTTTCGACTTTATCTTTCTGGACGAACCGATCAGTCATTTGGACGACTGCAATGCCCGGATCATGAGCAACCTGCTCCTGGAAGAAGCAGGCAGACTGGAAGCCGGAATCATCGTTACCTCCATCGGGAAACACATCGAATTGCCCTATAATCATGTTTTACGCCTGTAATACAACTCCATTATGACACTCATCTGGAAGCTTCTCCGCCAACATATCAGTATCGGCCAACTTGTCGGTTTCTTTTTTGCCAACCTCTTCGGCATGGTAATCGTATTGCTCAGCATACAGTTTTATAAAGATATCATCCCCCTGTTTACCGAAGGGGATACCTTTATGAAGAAGGATTACCTCATTGTCAGTAAAAGGATCAGTACGTTGGGGGCTTTCGCCGGCAAGAGCAACACCTTCTCTCCGCAAGAGATAAAAGAGCTGAAGGAACAACCTTTCACCCAAAAGACAGGCGCCTTTACCCCCTCTCAGTTTAAGGTTTCGGCAGGTGTCGGCATGCAGGAGGCCGGTATCCGCCTCTCCACAGATATGTTTTTTGAAGCAGTGCCCGATGAATTTGTCGATGTAAAACTCGATAAATGGCATTTTGACAAAGAG
>CAVCAX010000287.1:4033-6094 GCA_963599995.1 Coprobacillus sp. CAG:698 | reverse complement strand
CTGTACAACTTCGGCTTTGCCCAGAGCCGGAGTCTCCCCAAGCTTTCGGAAGGTGTAATGAGTCTGGTGCAAATGGATATCACTCTGCGTGGCAACGGACAGATAGAGCAATACAAAGGCAACATTGTCGGCTTCTCCAACCGGCTAAACACGATATTGGTTCCGGAGTCCTTCATGACATGGGCCAATAAGAACTTTGCACCGGAGAAAGAAGCCCAACCGGCACGTCTTATTGTGGAGGTCGGCAACCCGGCAGATGCTTCCATCGCCAAATACTTCCAGCAAAAAGGTTATGAGACGGAAGACGGCAAGCTGGATGCAGGAAAAACGACTTATTTTCTCCGCCTCATAGTTGGCATTGTATTGGGTGTGGGGTTCTTTATCAGTGTACTGTCTTTCTATATCCTGATGTTAAGCATCTTCCTCCTGTTGCAAAAGAACACGACCAAACTGGAAAACCTGTTATTAATCGGATACAGTCCTGCACGCGTGGCACGCCCTTATCAGGCCCTGACTCTCGTGCTGAACAGCATTGTACTGGCCCTGTCCCTCTGTCTGGTCGCTTGGGTCCGGCATTCCTACACCGATGCGCTCTATCTGTTGTCTCCACAACTGGAAATCGGATCGCTATGGCCGGCTGTCAGCGTAGGCATCCTCCTGTTTGCCATTGTATCCGTGGTCAATATTCTGGCAATCAGAAGAAAGATACGATCGATCTGGATGCATAAATCCTGAAAGATTTTATCCTCTCCCACTCTGTTTTTCACAGCCTTTTCATTATCTTTGTCCGCATCTATTATTAATAAGGAGAATAAACTATGCCGGACTATGATTTAATCGCCATTCTTGGTCCCACCGCTTCTGGGAAAACCCCTTTCGCCGCCGCATTGGCATCGGAACTGAATACCGAAATCATCAGTGCCGACTCACGGCAAATATACCGGGGCATGGACTTGGGAACAGGCAAAGATCTTGCCGACTATACTGTCAACGGTCGTCCGATCCCCTATCACCTGATCGACATTGCCGACCCGGGTTACAAATACAATGTCTTCGAATACCAGCGTGATTTTCTGAAAGCCTATGAAACAATCAAACAAAAAGGTTGCCTGCCTGTTCTATGTGGAGGAACGGGAATGTATTTGGAATCGGTATTGAAAGGATACAAGCTAATGCCTGTACCCGAGAATCCGGAGCTGCGGGCAAGACTGGCAGACAAGTCGCTGGATGAACTGACCGTAATCCTGAGCCAATACAAAACGCTTCACAATTCGACAGATGTAGATACAGCGAAAAGAGCCATCAGGGCGATTGAGATAGAAGAGTACTACGCCGCCAATCCGGTAGCCGAACGGGAGTTCCCCAAGCTCAACAGCCTCATCATCGGGGTGGATATCGACCGTGAATTGAGAAGGGAAAAAATAACCAGACGGTTGAAACAGCGGTTGGACGAAGGCATGGTGGATGAAGTACGGCAATTGCTCGCACAAGGAATTCCGGCCGAAGATCTGATCTACTACGGATTAGAATACAAATACCTGACGCTGTATGTCATCGGAGAATTGAGCTATGAAGAGATGTTCGCTCAACTGGAGATAGCCATCCACCAGTTTGCCAAGAGGCAGATGACGTGGTTTCGCGGAATGGAACGGCGCGGATTTACAATCAACTGGGTAGACGCGACGCTACCGACAGAAGAAAAGATAGCCTTCGTAAAACAGAAACTCAAGGGGATTTAGTATCTTTGGCATCAGAAAGAAAAAGGTCACAGAGAAATACATAAAGAGAGAAGTCAAAAAAAACGCTTATAATCTGAGCGGTTCTGCAGAAAAACAGCGAGAAGCGGAAAGTGATAAGAAAATAACATATAGGAGCAATGAGCGTAGAAGCAGGAAAATGGGGGGTGATCTATAACCCCAAAGCCGGGACACGGAAAGTGCAAAAACGATGGAAGGAAATAAAAGAGTACATGGACCGGAAGGGTGTGTCATACGACTATGTGCAATCCGAAGGCTTTGGCTCGGTAGAACGGCTTGCCGGAATTCTTGCCAACAATGGATA
>CAVCAX010000287.1:0-4023 GCA_963599995.1 Coprobacillus sp. CAG:698 | reverse complement strand
ATGGATATACCACCATTGTTGTAGTGGGGGGCGACGGCGCATTGAATGATGCCATCAACGGAATCATGCATTCCAATGCCGAAAACAAAGAGGACATTGCCATTGGAATCATTCCAAACGGTATCGGAAATGATTTTGCCCGGTACTGGGACATTGGAATGGACTATAAACAAGCTGTAGACTGGATCATCAACAATCGCCATAGAAAAATAGATGTAGGATATTGCAGCTTCTATGATGGCGAAAAGCACCAGCGCCGCTATTTCCTGAATGCCGTCAATATTGGCTTTGGAGCACGTATCGTAAAAGTAACCGATGGTACCAAACGCTTCTGGGGAGTAAAATATCTATCCTATCTGGCGGCTTTCTTCCTGTTATTCTTCGAACGGAATCTGTATCGCATGCATCTCCGCATTAACGATGAACATATCCGGGGACGCATCATGACGGTATGCGTGGGCAGCGCCTGCGGATACGGGCAGACTCCCAGCGCCGTGCCTTACAATGGCTGGCTGGATGTGTCTGTAATCTACCGCCCACAACTTCTGCAAACCATGTCCGGACTATGGATGCTGATTCAGGGACGGATATTGAATCATAAAGTGGTGAAAAGTTACCGTACCAAAAAGGTGAAAGTGCTCCGCGCACAGAATGCCGCAGTCGATTTGGACGGACGAATCTTGCCCAAACATTTCCCCTTGGAAATCGGTATTCTGCCGGAAAAAATCACATTAATCATACCGGATTAAGAATGATTCAAGGTGGCAAAGTGCCAATGTGACAATGATAATGGTACCAATGTGCCAATGATAATGGTGCAAGGTGACAATGATAATAGTTCAAGGTGACAACAGGCAGATGCAGTAATTGCAGAGAATCTTTGACAAATTTACATATTATTTATTATGATAGAGCAATTAAAAAACAACCCTGCCGGCAATTTCTTCCTACTTGCCGGTCCCTGTGTGATAGAGGGAGAAGAAATGGCAATGCGCATTGCCGAACGAGTGGTAAAGATCACCGATACTCTAAAGATACCCTATATATTCAAAGGATCCTATCGTAAGGCCAACCGTTCCCGCCTCGATTCTTTTATGGGAATAGGCGATGAGAAGGCACTTAAAATCCTAAGAAAAGTACATGATACTTTCGGTGTTCCGACCGTTACCGACATCCACTCTGCCGATGAAGCAACCATGGCTGCCGAATATGTAGATGTGTTGCAAATACCCGCTTTCCTTTGCCGCCAGACAGACATCCTACTTGCAGCTGCCAAAACAGGAAAAACGGTGAATATAAAAAAAGGACAATTCTTATCGCCCATGGCCATGCAGTTTGCTGCCGAGAAAGTGTTGGAAGCCGGTAACAAAGAAGTGATGCTTACCGAACGCGGAACGACATTCGGCTATTCCCGAAATGCAGACATTCGGTTTCCCTGTTATTCTGGATGTAACCCACTCGCTGCAACAGCCCAATCAAACCAGTGGAGTAACAGGCGGCATGCCACAATTAATCGAAACCATAGCCAAAGCCGGAATCGCAGTGGGCGCCGACGGGCTGTTCATCGAGACACACGAAAATCCGGCGGTAGCCAAGAGTGACGGTGCCAACATGTTGAAACTCGACCTGTTAGAAGGTCTGCTCACTAAATTAGTAAGAATCAGAGAGGCGATAAATCAGTAATCACTATTTTTACCGCCTCCTGTGATTTATCCCACCCTTCCCCCGACAGATAATGCAAAATATTCATTAATATTCATTTTATATGAAACAATTACTTTATGGTTTATTTGTTGCAGCTGCAATTGTATGCTGTAGCTTCCAACAGGTCTTTGCCCAGCAATTACCTCCCATTCCGGTAGATCCGGACGTACGTATCGGACAACTTGACAATGGACTAACGTACTATATCCGTAAAAATGCACTTCCGGAAAACCGGGCTGATTTCTACATCGCACAGAAAGTAGGTTCCATCCAGGAAGAAGAGAATCAACGGGGTCTTGCACACTTTTTGGAACACATGTGTTTCAACGGAACGACTCACTTCCCCGGCGATGCCCTGAAGCAGTATCTTGAACACATCGGCGTGAAATTCGGTGAAAACCTGAACGCCTATACTTCTGTGGACGAGACAGTTTATAATATCTCGAACGTCCCTGTCACCATGCCGGGAGCAATCGATTCCTGTCTTCTGATTCTCCATGACTGGTCTAATGATCTGACGTTGGATCCCAAGGAGATAGATAAGGAACGCGGTGTCATCAATGAAGAATGGCGTACCCGCATGAGCGCCATGCAACGTATGCAGGAGAAAATGCTCCCGCAGATGTTTGCCGGCACGAAATATGCCACCTGTTTCCCGATCGGTACGATGGATGTAGTCATGAACTTCAAATATCAGACATTGAGAGACTATTACGAAAAGTGGTATCGTCCCGACCTGCAAGGCATCGTTGTCGTAGGTGATATCGATGTGGATGCAGTGGAAGCCAAAATCAAGACTATGTTTGCCGACATCCCAGCACAACCCGATGCTGCCGAACGTATCTACTATCCGGTAAACGACAACAAAGAACCCATCGTCATTATCGAGCAGGACAAGGAACAGCCTCATATTCAAGTGCTCGTATTCAACAAACACGATGCCACCCCCGACGATCAAAAGGGCAATGTGGAATATTTGGTACAAGACTATGCCACCAACCTTATCAGCAGTATGCTGAACGCCCGTCTGAGCGAATTGACCCAGACAGCCAATCCTCCGTTCATCTATGCCGGCACCTTCGACGGCAATTTCTTTGTAGCCAAGACCAAAGACGCATTCACCGGTATAGTGGTTTGTAAGGAAGGCACCGTAGAAGACGGCATCGCCAGCCTGCTGCGCGAAATGGAACGCGCCCGCCAATTCGGCTTTACAGAAACCGAATACAACCGTGCCCGTGCCGAATACCTCCGCCGGCTGGAGTCTGCTTACAACGAACGCGACAAACGTAAAAATGAAGAATATGTAAACGAATACGTTCGCCACTTCCTTGACAAAGAGCCGATTCCGGGCATTGAAAACGAATATACCTTCATCAATCAGATCGCCCCGAATATCCCGGTAACGGCACTGAATCAGATGATGCAGGCTTTGGTGACAGACAGCAACCAGGTAATCGCCATCTTCGGACCGGAAAAAGAGGGCATACAGATGCCTACCAAAGAGGCTGTATTGCAGACGCTCAAGGAGGTAAAAGCAGAGAAGCTGACCGCATACGTAGACAAAGTATCCGATGAACCGTTGATGGCAGAGAAGCCACAAGGCGGAAAGATCATCTCCGAAAAGGAAAATCCGGTTTTCGGAACCACCGAGCTGACCCTGTCCAACGGTGTAAAAGTCATCTTAAAAAAGACCGATTTCAAAGCTGACGAAATCCGTATGAAGGGTACCAGTCTGGGCGGCAGTTCACTGTTCCCCGATTCGGAAATCATCAACATCAAGTCACTCGACGCCATCAGTACAGGTGGTCTGGGCAAATTCAGCGCAGTAGATCTGGAGAAGGTCTTAGCCGGAAAGAAAGCATCCGTCAACTACGGCATCGGTGATAAGACAGAAAACGTAACCGGCAGTTGCTCTCCCAAAGATCTTGAGACAATGTTGCAGCTCACTTATCTCACCTTCACTGCTCCACGCAGAGACGATGACGCTTTTGCTTCTTACAAGAACCGCAATAAAGCTGCCCTCCAGAATCAGGAGCTCAATCCGAATGTGGCATTTGGCGACTCCATACAGGCTGCCATCTACATGCACCATCCGAGAGCCATCCGCATAAAGTCCGACATGATCGACCAGATCGACTATGACAAGCTCATGGAGATGTACAAAGACCGCTATAAAGATGCAAGCGATTTCACATTCATTTTTGTCGGTAACATCGACATTGAAAAAGACAAGGACATCATCGCCGAATATCTGGGTGCCCTCCCTGCCATCAACCGCAAAGAGACCTTCAGAGACACCAAACTGGAGATGCGTAAAGG
>CAVCAX010000286.1:13402-14322 GCA_963599995.1 Coprobacillus sp. CAG:698 | reverse complement strand
GTGCAGCTGAAGTACTTCAGATTGCTGAATCTGAATGCTAAAGTAAACTGTACGAGCAGCAGCATGGAGCTATTGTTCAATTCGGATAAGTTGCTGAAACTGATTTCTTTCATATCCAGCAAAAGCAGCAACACAACTCTGAATGCCATCAGCACATTGGCTGACAGCTATGATGGAATGATGGTAGGATTCGAATTGAAGAAATAGAGATATTCTTTACATTCATAACTCTATTGCATGTCTCTTTTTTAATACTATTTCGCAATCGTACCGTATTATTTCTAAAAAAAAGCTTTACCTTTGTCTTCTGTAAACAAATAAAAAGAAAATGGGAATGAAAAAGATATTGTTTTTCGCAGTAATGTTAGTGATGGGAATTTGCTACGCATCTGCTCAGAAAGCTCAAATCAAGTTTGACAAGACAACTCATGACTTCGGGACTTTTTCAGAAAACAGTCCGGTGGTGACTTGTGTATTTACTTTCACCAATATCGGTGATGCTCCGTTGGTGATTCATCAGGCGGTGGCATCCTGCGGATGTACGGTGCCCGATTATACCAAAGAACCGATTCTTCCGGGGAAGACCGGTACCATTAAGGTAACGTACAACGGCACAGGCAAATATCCGGGTCACTTCAAGAAATCGATTACCATTCGTACGAACGCCCAGACAGAGATGATGCGTTTGTATATTGAAGGCAATATGACAGCTAAAGATGCCAAAGAATAAAAAACAGACAATAAGAGTTAAGGAGAATCTTTCGATTCTCCTTTTTTTTTGCTTTCTTTGATGCTTATTTACAAAAAACACAATAACACATTAAAAATTTTATATGTAAGGTATGAAACAAGAAGAAGACAAATTCACCGGTTTGCCCGAGAATGCGTTCAGGGAATTGAAGCCGGGCGAAGTGTACAAC
>CAVCAX010000286.1:12500-13392 GCA_963599995.1 Coprobacillus sp. CAG:698 | reverse complement strand
CGGAAAAAATTATCCGGAAGTAAACGTATGGTCGGTAACCTGGGGTATTGCCATGGCCATTCTCTTTTCGGCGGCAGCAGCTTATTTAGGTTTGAAAGTCGGCCAGGTGTTCGAGGCTGCCATTCCTATCGCCATTATAGCGGTGGGCGTTTCGGGAGCGGCCAAGCGTAAAAATGCGTTGGGAGAGAACGTGATCATCCAATCTATCGGGGCCTGCTCGGGAGTGATTGTAGCCGGAGCTATCTTTACCCTTCCCGCCCTGTACATCCTGCAGGCCAAATATCCGGAGATGACCGTTACTTTTATGCAGGTATTCATCAGTTCTCTTTTGGGAGGCGTTCTGGGTATCCTGTTTCTTATTCCTTTCCGGAAATATTTCGTGAGCGATATGCACGGCAAATATCCTTTCCCGGAAGCTACGGCAACAACACAGGTGCTTATCTCCGGAGAGAAAGGCGGCAGTCAGGCGAAACCGTTGCTCATGGCCGGTATAATCGGTGGCTTGTACGACTTTATCGTTGCCACTTTCGGCTGGTGGAATGAGAACTTCACCACCCGTGTTTGCAGTGCCGGAGAGATGCTGGCGGAAAAAGCCAAATTGGTATTTAAAGTGAATACAGGGGCTGCCGTACTGGGCTTGGGGTATATTGTCGGATTGAAATATGCTTCCATCATTTGTGCCGGCTCATTGGCTGTATGGTGGATTATCGTTCCGGGTATGTCTATGTTTTGGGGAGACAGCGTGCTGAATGCATGGAATCCCGAAATCACGAGTACCGTAGGCATGATGAGCCCTGAAGAAATCTTTAAATATTATGCGAAAAGTATCGGCATCGGTGGCATTGCAATGGCCGGTGTGATCGGGATTATCAAGTCATGGAGCATCATCAAG
>CAVCAX010000286.1:7359-12490 GCA_963599995.1 Coprobacillus sp. CAG:698 | reverse complement strand
CATCAAGAGTGCCGTAGGACTGGCTGCCAAAGAGATGGGCGGCAAAGGAAACGTAGAGAAAAACATGCTCCGCACGCAACGCGACCTCTCCATGAAGATTATCGCTATCGGTTCCATCATCACATTGGTGCTGGTATTCCTTTTCTTCTATTTCGACGTGATGCAGGGCAATCTGCTACACACTTTGGTGGCTATCATTCTGGTAGCGGGCATTTCGTTCCTCTTTACCACTGTGGCTGCCAATGCCATCGCTATTGTCGGCACCAATCCGGTATCGGGCATGACGCTGATGACGTTGATCCTGGCTTCTGTCGTGATGGTAGCCGTCGGGCTGAAAGGTCCTTCGGGCATGGTAGCGGCGTTGGTTATGGGCGGTGTGGTTTGTACAGCGTTATCCATGGCCGGCGGCTTTATCACCGATTTGAAAATCGGGTATTGGCTGGGCAGTACTCCAGCCAAACAGGAAGCGTGGAAATTTCTTGGAACAATCGTTTCTGCTGCTACCGTAGGTGGAGTAATGATTATCCTCAATAAAACATACGGTTTCACCAGTGGAGCATTGGCAGCACCGCAGGCCAATGCAATGGCTGCCGTTATCGAACCGTTGATGAGTGGTGTAGGCGCACCGTGGTTGCTTTATGGCATCGGTGCTATACTGGCCATCGTGCTGACTTACTTCAAAGTTCCGGCACTCGCCTTTGCATTGGGTATGTTCATTCCACTTGAACTGAATGTTCCTTTGGTAGTAGGTGGAGCTGTCAACTGGTATGTGACAAGCCGCAGCAAAGATGCTTCATTAAATACCGAACGCGGTGAAAAAGGTACCTTGCTTGCTTCCGGTTTCATTGCCGGCGGTGCTTTGATGGGTGTGGTCAGTGCAGCCATGCGTTTCGGAGGAGTCAATCTCGTAAACGATGCCTGGTTGAACAATACCTGGTCGCAGGTATTGGCTCTCGGTGCCTATGCTTTACTGATTCTTTACTTCATCAAGGCTTCGATGAAGGTTAAATGATAAATAACAGGGTAATGTGTCTATATGCCAATGTGCCAATCGACTGCACATCATGCCGGACGGCAATCCTGCATTGGTATATGGACACATCGGCCATTATTCTAATTTAATAAAATCCATTTTCATGAAAAACCTATTAACGGTTGCATGTCTTGTAATACTCCCTCTGACCTCCATCGCTCAGGGGGAGCGTTATAAACAGATAACCGATCCCCGACTGACAAGTATACGCAAAGAAGCGCCCCGTAGTAGCTTTACATCGTATACGAACGAAAAAGATGCTGCCGTAAACAACCGGAAAGACGGAACTTTCCGCCTCTCGTTGAACGGCAAATGGAAATTCAACTATGTAGACAGTTTCTCAACCCGCCCGACGGACTTCATGCTTCCGGAAAAGAATGTAAGCGACTGGGTGGATATCCAGGTACCCGGCAATTGGGAGCGACAAGGTTTCGGAACTCCCATCTACGTGAATACGTCTTATGAATTCTGCTCACCGGGATATGCCCCGTATTGGGATCGGCCCAATCCACCGTATGTACCCGAAGAATGGAATCCGACAGGAACCTACCGGCGTGATTTCACATTGCCTGCCGATTGGAATGGGAAGGAAATCTTTCTTAGCGCTGACGGAACCAAAGGAGCCGCATTCTTTTATCTGAACGGACAGTTTATAGGAATGAGCAAAGATGCCAAGACCCCTGCCCGATTCAATGTCACCTCATTCGTAAAACCGGGTAAAAACGTGATTGCCGTGCAAATCCATCGTTTCTCGGATGCCAACTATCTGGAATGTCAAGACTTCTGGCGTTTGAGCGGATTCGAAAGAGATGTTTATCTCTATGCACAGCCCAAGTTGCGGATTGCTGATTTCAAAGTAGAGAGTCCACTGGATGCCGGTTATAAAGACGGCATACTGAAACTAAAAGTGAAAGTAGCCGATAGCGGTAAACCGGCAACAGCTTCTTACGTCCTTTCTTACACACTTCTTGACAAAGAAGGGAAACAGGTGGCAGCTTCGGATTATGCCGTGAAGGCAGTGCCGGGTTCCGCACCCTCTCAAAGCACGAGTGAATTTGCTTTTGACGACAATATCATCCGGAATCCGAAGCAATGGACTGCCGAGACTCCTTATTTGTACACTCTTATCATCAGTCTGAGAGAACCAGTGAACGGGGAAGTACTCGAGGCTACCAGTGTAAAAGTGGGATTCCGTACCGTAGAAATGAAGAATCATCAGCTATGTGTCAACGGGAAACCGATTCTGGTAAAAGGTGTCAACATACATGAACACAATGAATATACCGGACATTATGTTACGGAAGAGCTGATGCTGAAAGATTTCGAACTGTGGAAGAAATACAATGTAAATACCGTGCGCACTTGTCACTACCCACAGCAGGAACGCTTTTATGAGCTATGTGATGAATACGGCATGTACGTGATCGATGAAGCCAATATCGAATCTCACGGAATGGGATACAACCGTGAGGTGGGCGGCACACTTGCCAATAATCCGCTATTCATGGATGCACACGTGGTACGTACCGTCAACATGTACGAGCGCGACAAGAATCATCCTTCCGTCATCGTATGGTCATTGGGAAATGAGGCCGGAAACGGAGTGAACTTCTATAAGACCTACAGCATATTGAAAGAGTTGGACAGCCGTCCTGTGCAATACGAACGGGCGCAACTGGAGTGGAACACGGATATTTATTGTCCGATGTACTCCCGCCCCACCGACATCGAGAAGTATGCAAAGAATCCTCAGCATACCCGCCCGCTCATTCTGTGTGAGTATGCACATGCAATGGGAAACAGCTTGGGTAATTTCCAGGAATACTGGGATATTATCGAGAAATATCCGTTGCTGCAAGGTGGCTGCATCTGGGATTGGGTAGATCAGGGATTGGCCGAAAAGACATCGGATGGCCGCAAATATTGGGCGTATGGCGGCGATTACGGTGCAACCGGCACTCCGTCTGACGGTGATTTCTGTATAAACGGCGTTGTCTATCCCGACCGTTCGGTAAAACCGCAAACTACGGAGATGGGCAAGGTATATCAGAACATCAAGTTCATCAATTTCAAGAAAGAAGCCGGAACGGTGGATGTGCGCAATGATTTCAGTTTTACCGATCTGGATAAATACGATTACCGCTACATCATCCGCGATCATGGAAAGGAAATCTATGCAGACAAGTTCCGGGTAAGCGGTGCTCCGGGTGCAACCGTCACGGTGCAGCTGAAAGGTATTCCGCAGGAGCAGACAAACACCGGAGATGTGCGTATCGAATTCTACGCTACCGTGCGTACACCCGAACCGTTCCTTCCGGCCGGCACTGTGATAGCCCGCGAACAGGACTACATCTACACTTTCCATAAAAACAATGCTGCTTTGCAGGAAGCTGCCCCCATGAAGGAAACAGAGACGCAAGTCGTCTATACAGGTAAAAACTTCAAAGCGGTGTTTGATAAGAAGAGTGGTATGCTGGTTTCTTACAAATATAACGGAATGGAATATATACTCAACGGACAGGGATTGCATCCCAACTTCTGGCGTGCACCGATTGACAATGATTATGGTGCCGGATTGCCGCATAAATTGGGAGTATGGAAAGAAGTCAGTTACGGAGAAGTGACGGCTACTGCCTTCAATGCCCGAAACGGTGAGGTGACCTGCTCGTATAAATTCCCGAAGGCAGAGGCAAGTTGGGACATCACCTACAAGATATATGCCGACGGAGTGATTAAAGTAAACAACCGTTTTGTGGCAACAAATGAAAATACTCCGATGATACCGCGTATCGGCTTGCGTATGCAAATGCCGGAAACATTCACAACGCTGACCTATTACGGACGCGGACCGGAAGAGAACTACCGCGACCGCCGCACGTCTCAATTCATCGGAGAATATGCCCTGCCGATTAAAGATATGTATGAACCTTACATCCGCCCGCAGGAAAACAATCACCGGACAGACATCTATTGGTGCGCCTTCACCAACAAATCCGGTGCCGGACTGTTGCTTGTCGCTGACCGTACATTCGAATTGAATGCTTCGAACCATCTGCTCGAAACTCTCGACAGTGGAGAAAGCCTGCACAATGCAGCACCGCGTACGGCTGAAACGGATCATCGCCACCTCACTGATTCTAAACCGGAGAAGATGGTTGATGTGTTTGTAGACTACCGGATGATGGGTATTGGCGGAGACAACAGTTGGGGTGCCCTGCCGCACGAACCTTATCTGATACATACCGGAACCGGAAATGCCGTAGAGTATGGCTTTGCACTGGTTCCATTTGGACGTAAGGTTGATTTTAGGAACTTGATTTACCGGTATTGATAATGAAAGCAATCCCGACCTTTTTGCTGGCTGCCTGCTTGATGGGCAGCCAGGCAAAAGCTCAACAGGAAGCAAATCCGATGTTGACCAATGCTCAAACGTTCATAGATGTTCCATACGTGGCCAATACTCTGGAGACGGACGGTGAAGAATATTTAGTCATCAATTGTGACGAAGTGGATTGTACGACTTTCGTAGAATACGTTCTTGCAATGTCTCTTTCTTCAGTATCGGGAAACAAGATGAATGAGAGTGACTTTGCTGCTAATCTGCAACGTATCCGCTATCGCGGAGGGATAATAGATGGGTATACTTCCCGTCTGCACTATATTTCCGATTGGATCAATAACGGGATACGCGGTGGATTCATGGAAGATGTAACAGCTGCCAACAGTCCATACACCCGAAAACTGTCGCTTTCGTACATGTCTTCCCATCCGGAACGGTACAAACATCTGAGCAATTCTCCTGAAAATGTAGCGAAAATGGCAGCGTATGAGAAAGTATTGTCGGGGCAGGAAATACATTGGTTGCCCAAAGACAAACTGCCCGTAAACGGACTTCCGTGGATAAAGAACGGGGACATCATCGTTTTGACCACAGACATACCGGGATTGGATGCAGCACATATTGGGATTGCCATTTACGTGGAAGGCACTTTGTGTCTTCTTCACGCCTCTTCTTCAAGAGGAAAAGTATTAGTAGACAAACTTGCATTAAGCCGCCTGCTCGACCGCAACAAAAAATGGACGGGAATACGGGTAATA
>CAVCAX010000286.1:6621-7349 GCA_963599995.1 Coprobacillus sp. CAG:698 | reverse complement strand
CGGGTAATAAGAATGAAAAAGTGAATGAAGAAAAGAATTAATGAAGGAAAATGAAAACGACAAAAAAATGAAAAAGACAAAAGTAGCGAAAACCATTTATCTTCTGTTTATCGGTCTGTTCTTGTTGGCCGGTAATCTGCCCGCACAGGATTGGGCCAACTTAAAAGAATTCCAGAAAGACAACGCAGCACTGGGCGCTCCGGCCAAAGGAGAAAAGCGCGTGGTATTTATGGGCAATTCCATCACCATCGGATGGTTGCACAATTGCCCGGAGTTTTTCAAGGATCGTCCCTATATTAACCGTGGCATCAGCGGACAGACAACTCCACAGATGTTGCTGCGTTTCCGTCAGGATGTAATCGACCTGCAGCCCAAAGCGGTAGTGATTCTTGCCGGTACCAACGATATTGCCGGAAATACCGGTCCTTCTACGCTCGAAATGATAGAAGACAATCTGGCGTCCATGGCACAGTTGGCAAAAGCAAACGGCATCAAAGTTATCCTTTGCTCGGTGCTGCCGGCCTTTGACTACCCGTGGCGACCGGGCATGAACCCCGACCGTCAAGATCCCGGAGCTGAACAAATGGATCAAGGCTTATGCCGAAAAGAATAAATTCATTTATGTGGATTATTTCTCGGCAATGGCCGATGACAGGAACGGACTCCCTTCCGATCTGTCACAAGACGGAGTGCATCCCAACAGAAAGGGATACGAAGTCATGCAGCCG
>CAVCAX010000286.1:0-6611 GCA_963599995.1 Coprobacillus sp. CAG:698 | reverse complement strand
TGGTTGAGAAAGCCATTGCAAAAGCATTGAAATAATCAGCTTAATCGAATTCAGCTTATTTTTCCCGTAAGCAACCGGCTTAATTCAAGTTCGAGGCGTTGCTTCACTTCAGACATCGGGAGGTCACCTCCCAGTTCCTGACGCAGTGAAGTGACGCCTTTGTCTATAAATCCGCAGGGATGAATGTAACTGAAATAACGTAAATCGGTATTCACATTCAAGGCAAGGCCGTGCATCGTAACATAATGGCTGCTCCTTACCCCGATTGCACAAATCTTGCGTGCCCGGGCCGTATCTCCTTCCAACCACACACCGGTGGCTTTGTCCACCCTTCCCGTCTCGATTCCATAAGATGCACACACACGGATAACCGCCTCTTCCAGCAGATGCACATACTCTTTCAGACCGAGGCCGAACTCTTCAAGATTGAGAATGGGATAACAGACCAATTGCCCGGGGCCGTGATAGGTAATGTCCCCTCCCCGATCGATGTGATAAAGCGTCGCTCCTATTTTCTCCAGCTGCGCCTCACTCAGCAACATGTTATTCTCCTTTCCGCTACGTCCCAACGTATATACATGCGGATGTTCGCAAAAGATGATATGATTTTCATATTCTTCGTTATTCTGCTTGGCTTGAATCAGAGAATCAAACCACTCGGTCTGTCGTTGCCAGGCTTCGGCATACGGGATAAGTCCCCAATCGGATAGAATCATTTGAATGATGATTTATGAATTATGGTTTATGTCCGGCAATTTACAAATTATACCGCAAAAAAGCAGTATGTCGGAAAAATAATTCATAAATCATCTTTCATTATTCACTTTCTTCTTCCTAAACTAAGCGAGTTCAATACGACACTTACACTCGAAAATGCCATGGCCGCACTTGCCAGCATCGGGTTCAAGAGCAGTCCGTTCAGTGGAAAGAGTATACCTGCTGCAATGGGGATTCCTATAAGATTATAGATAAACGCCCAAAAGAGGTTCTGATGGATGAGTTTCACGGTCTGCTTTGACAGCTCGAATGCTTTCGGCAACAATAGAAGATCGGAAGTCATCAACGTAACCATAGCCACATCCATGGCAATATCGGTGCCTTTCCCCATGGCAATACTGACATCGGCCAGTGCCAGTGCCTGCGAGTCGTTGATACCATCCCCCACCATTGCTACGGTCTTACCCTGCAACTGCAGTTCGCGGATAAAATTTTCTTTATCATCCGGCAGTGCATCAGCTATAAAACGGTCGATACCTAATTTCCCTGCCACAGCCAAGGCTGTACGTTGCCCGTCACCCGTCAGCATACAGATGTCGATGCCTTGCCGTTTCAGCTCTTTCACGGCTTCGGCGGAGGTGGATTTCACAGGATCGGTGACGGTAATAATGGCCAACAACTGATTCCGGCGGCCAAAGTAAATGATGCCGTTACCTTCGGATTCATATTGCACTAACATCTCGGCCATGACATCCGTTACGACAGCATCGAAATCCTTCAACAGCTTGTGGCTGCCCACCCAGAACAAATCACCTTCATAGACAACCTTGATTCCTTTCCCGGTGATGCTCTCGAAGCTATCGAGCGATGCCGGCACTACTTTCTCTTCATCTTTCAAAGAGGCAACGATTGCTCCGGCAAGAGGATGTTCCGACTTCAACTCGGCAGCGAGAAGCACATTCTTGAAACACTCTTCCTGAGTTTGTGCCCACAGCCAACCACTGACGGTAGGATGTCCTTCGGTCAGTGTCCCTGTTTTGTCGAGCACCACGACATTTACTTTCCGCATCTGCTCCAAGGCAACGGCATCTTTGATCAGGATATGCTGGCTGGCCGCTTTGCCGATGCCTACCATCAGTGCAGTAGGTGTAGCCAGTCCTAAAGCACACGGACAGGCAATCACCAGTACGGAAACCGCGGACAGCATGGCATGCGAGAAGTATTCCGTTCCGCCTATCACTATCCAAAGCACGAAGGTCAGCACGGCAATGCCGAGAACCACCGGTACGAAGATCCCCGTCACACGATCGACAATACGTTGTACGGGGGCTTTGCTTCCCTGTGCTTCCTGCACCATACGGATGATGCGGGCAAGAACCGTTTCACTGCCTACCTGTGATGCCTTGATAATGAACGAACCGCGTTGATTGATGGTGCCGGCAAGCACTTTATCTCCCTTCTTTTTCTCTACCGGAACCGGTTCGCCGCTGATCATGCTTTCATCCACAAAAGAATCTCCTTCGGCAAGGATTCCATCTACCGGAATCTGTTCACCGGGACGGACAACTACCAGATCATCGACCTGCAATTGGTCGATTAAAACCTCTTCTTCGATTCCGTTGCGCAATATGCGTGCTATCTTCGGCTGCAGTCCCATGAGTTTTTTTATTGCGGCAGTCGTATTGCCTTTTGCACGCTCTTCCATCAATTTTCCGGTCAGTACGAAAGCGATGATAACCACGGAAGCCTCGTAATAGACATGCGGTTCCAAGCCTCGATCATACCAGAACTCCGGAAAGAAAGTGTTGAATGCACTGAACAGAAACGCAATGGACGTGCTGAGAGCTACCAGCGTATCCATGTTACTATGCCCTAACTTTGCCTGTTTCCAGGCACCCGTATAAAACAAACCACCGAAAAGGATCATCACCGCAAGGGTCAGTAACAGTTGTATACCGTTGGAACAGGGTACATGCATAAAGACCATAGACAAAAGCAGCATCGGAACAGCAAATATCCAAGCGCCGATGACCTGCATTTTCAGTTTACGATAGTGCTGATGTTGTACCTCCTCGCGCCGTTCCTCTTTCAGGTTTTCTTCTTCTATGATCAGATCGTACCCTCCGGAAAGCACAGCCGCCCGAATCTCTCCGGGAGTCAGTTTGTCGGCTTCATACGAAACGGAGAGTGTATTGGTGGCAAGATTGACCGAAGCATCTACAATGCCCGGCAACTTGCGGACTGATTTTTCGACATTATTGGCACATCCCGCGCAGTGCATGTTCAACACGGGAAATGCTTTCTTTGTAATAGTACCCATAATTTATTTAGTGATTAGTGGTTAGTGATGAGCGATAGCAGTAGACAGCCGTCAACTGCTATCCGCCCATTACTGAATAAACAACTTTTACGGGCCGTTTGTTCAATTACTTCTTTTCCGCCTGCTTTGTTTCTTTCACAAATTCCGCTTCGTAATTGAATTTCTTGAAACCGGCCTTTAGTTTCTCTACATTTGTTTTTTCAGCGTCGTAGGTGATAGACACCGTCTTTGTTTTCAAGTCCGTAGAAAACTCCTTTACTCCTTTCTCGAACTTGATGTTATTCTTCACTTTCCGTTCGCAATTTTCACAATGCATCTGCGATACTTTGAATACTGCGGTACGGATGTCTTTGGCCATAACGGCCGTTACGCTCAATAATGCTACTACCAAGGCAGCCAACATTCTTCTTGTTTTCATATTTTTCCTCCAATTTATAATTAATAATATTACTTTTCTGTACCTGTTTGAGTTTTCTTCTGCACTCTTTCATGAGTCATTTTGAGGAAATTTCCAACAGGCTCTTAGTCTCATTCACTGTTTCTTGCCAAATTGAATCTGATGCCGATATAGGCTTTGGCTCCATGCATCGGTCCCCATATCATAGTAGAGTCGAAATTTTCTCCCCAGGGATTTGCCGCATCTATAATCGGGTTCTTCTGTTTGAAATTTGTAAGGTTCTCTCCTCCTACATAGATGGACCAACGGCGGAAATAACGGGTCACCTGCGCACTCAATTGTTCAAAGCTGCCATACCGCTTCTCCCATGACAGCTCGCCATCTGCCAGTGTATACGGATTCGGCATTCTTCCACCGCCATTCAGCTGGAGCGTTGCATCAAACTGCCATAATCCCAACGGAGTCTGATAAGACGCTGTCAGAAGCCCTTTGTACTTTCCGGTCAGAGGTTTCTCCAGCAATTCTCCGTTGTAGGTGGTCTTTGCATCTGTCAGACGGTAAGCGGCAGTCAGAGTAAGGCCCTTGAAGAGCGGATAATTCGCCTCTACCTGCAATACTTGTGAATAAGAACGCCCATTCAGATTATAAAACGACACTTCATGAGGATTCGTATCCATATCTACCACCACTTGTTTCTGAAAATCAGTATAATAATACTCCGCGTTGATGTTCAGCGTCTTACCGAAAAGGGGAATGTAAGTTGAGACACTTGCTCCATAGTTCCAGGCTTCTTCCTGGTCGAGATGAGCAGCTATTTTCACTTTACGGCTACTGGCAAGCAGGTAATTGTTTTCTGCGAGTACATGATTGGTCCGGTAACCTTTTCCTGCCGAAAGACGCATGTGCAGGTATTCATTCGGATTAAACTTGATATGTGCACGGGGGGTAACAAAGAATCCGTGTTCACTGCTGTGATCGCCACGTATTCCTCCCATCAACATCAGCTTGTCGTTCAAGTTGAAAGTATACTGGATGTATGCTCCCGGAACAGACTCTTTCACGAATGCTTTGGTCAACCCCGATTCCATATCGTTGGTCAGGCGGTAATGCTGGTCGTATCCGTCGTAGTTGAAACTCAATCCGGTAGAAAGGCTGTGCTGCTTGCTGAATTCGGTTTCAAACAATAAAGATGCGTACACATTCGTCTGATCCACATCATAATTCTTATACCCGTATACGGCATCCTGGTTATGGATCGTCCCTTGCAGGATGAGGGCAAGGTTGGTATTCTTCTCCTTATTGAATATGTAAGCGTTCTTGGTGAAAGCCTCGTAACGGTTGGTTTTGATACCTATCTCATAGAGATCGTGCGTCGCTTGGCCATCGTGTTCGGCCTGCCCGCTGTTACGCTGTTCCGACAGTCCTTTGATGCCTGCCTGAAACACATAATGGTCGCCCATATATGCCCAGCGGTTCCACAAATTATACTGCTCCACACGGGGAATATCGACAAACCCATCGTTGTTGCTGTCATGCGTTTTGTTCTCATTTTCGTAGTGTGCAAGCAATGAAGTGCTCCATCGTCTGGAGAGTTTCACCGTAGCGTCGGCATTCGCTTCATAACGGGCGGTGCTGCTGGCAAAAAGGTTGGCCGATACCCAGTCGGCATCCGGGAGCTGAGGTTTCTTGAACTCTACGTTTATCTGCCCCGTGATTGATTCATAGCCGTTCTTTACCGACGAACTACCTTTACTGACCTGTATACTTTGCATCCAAGGTCCCGGTACATATCCGAGGCCATACGGGGCTGCAGCTCCCCTGTAATTGGGGATGTTTTCCGTCATCATCTGCACATAGGTGCCCGAAAGACCCAACAATTTAATCTGTTTGGCTCCCGTTGCCGCATCGGAATAGCTGACGTCTACCGAGGGATTGGCAACGAAACTCTCGCCAAGATTGCAACAGGCGGCACGGGTAAGTTCAGCGCTGCTGATGATGTCTTCATTCATGACGCTGTTCCGCAATTTCATCGTTCCGAGTTTTCTGCTTACGATATTGACCTCATTCAATACTACGCCCTCACGGAGCACAATATCAAGTTCCTGATTCTTATCGCTGACGTGGACTGTATCGTTCTCGAAACCGATAAAGCTGATCACAAGTATATGATTTTTTGCCGGTTTGGGTATCGAGAACCGGCCGTCTTCGGTGGTTGTTACTCCATTCGTGGTATTCATCCAAAACACGTTGGCACCGGGAATGGGTTCTCCGGTATTGTCTTTTACGACTCCTTTTACTTGTGCCTGCGCGGTTTGGGAAGTAAGAAAAGCGAGAAATAAGAATATATATTTCATATACATAAATCGTTTCATGGTGTAAAATTACACAATAACCCGTGCAACAGAGTTGCACAATGGTATATTATTTATCAATGGATTAGTATCGCTCTTCATATCTTCTCATATCTTCGGACATTGACATCTCGGGTTTGGGAGGCTGACATCCCGACTCATCAATGTATAAAGTACAATCGGAAGAGACGGGGCTGCCTTCATGTTCAATATCCGGATGTCTTGTACAACGCAGGGATGTACAACATGGGAGTATATCATGGGGATATACATCATAGGGATACTGGGGTTGAAAACAAGGACATCTTGAATCTCAAGATATGAAGAAACGACTATCGGAAATGATGAAGCCGGTATCGTCAGATGATCGGATACCATTCTCATACATTCCTGTTTTCAGAAATCCGGAGTCTAAATAAGCAGGACGGAATATAAAGCCAGATAATGTCGCGAACTGACAGGGGGTGGAGGGACGTTGTAGGATGTATCCTGCCATTCTTCCGTATACAATATGCTGCGAAGTTGGGGTAGCAGCCCGCAGAATAATTGTATGACAGGTGCGGTGACGGAAGCTTCACATGAATGCTTCATCAGATCCACCTTATAGATGGTGGCTGTGCATCCCTTTTCGCTGCATGATTTATCCGGCTGTTGATGAGACTTACGGCATTTGGGACAACCGTTACTGCAACAGTTTTGTGCGGTTTCGCAGGCTGCGCAGCAATAATGAACAACAGAGACTCCTGCCCCGACATATATGATTGTCAGGGAAAGTAGTACAGCAAATATGTAACGGAATCTCTTCATATCGGGCGCAAATATACAC
>CAVCAX010000285.1:0-3037 GCA_963599995.1 Coprobacillus sp. CAG:698 | reverse complement strand
AGTTACCTCCGGCAGGAGATACCGTACCGATAAAAGTAATTGAGCCCGTTTCGCCATTAGAAAGTTTCACATAACCGGCACGGCCATAGAAGTTTGAGATAATAGCCGAAATATCCATCGGGAAAGCATCTGGTCCGGGCAACTCTTCCATACGGTTGGACATCTCACGCAACGCCTGCGCCCAACGTGAAGTAGAATCCGCCATTAACAACACTTTCAGTCCCATAGAACGATAATATTCTGCCAATGTCATTGCTGTATATACAGATGCTTCACGGGCAGCAACCGGCATATTAGAAGTATTGGCGATAATGATCGTACGTTCCATAAGTTTACGTCCCGTGTGCGGGTCCACCAGTTCTGGGAATTCGGTAAAGATCTCCACAACCTCGTTCGCACGTTCACCGCAAGCGGCGATAATTACGATGTCAGCTTCCGCTTGTTTGGAAATAGCATGCTGAAGCACCGTCTTCCCTGTACCGAACGGACCCGGTATAAAGCCGGTACCACCTTCCACAATCGGATTCAGCGTATCAATCACACGCACACCGGTTTCCAACAGTTTGAAAGGACGCGGTTTCTCCTTGTAATTCGTCATGGCACGTTTCACAGGCCACCTCTGAATCATAGTCACAGGAATATCATTTCCTTCCTCATCAGTCAGGATAGCAATCGTATCCTCAATCTTATAATCACCTTCCGGCATGATAGTCTTTACAGTAGCAGTTCCCTGCAATGTAAACGGCGCCATCATTTTCAACGGCTGGAAGTTCTCATCCACCTGCCCCAGCCACGCGGAAGCTTGTACTTTATCACCCGCGTTTACCAATGGAACGAAGTGCCATACACGTTCTTTATCCAACGGATACGTATATTGTCCTCTCTTCAGAAAAACCCCGTCCATCTTGTCAAGGTCATTTTGCAGACCGTCGTAGTTTTTCGATAACATACCCGGGCCTAATGTCACCTCAAGCATGTGTCCTGTAAATTCGGCTTCGGCGCCCACTTTCAGTCCACGTGTACTCTCGAACACCTGAACATATACCTGTGAACCTACAACCTTAATCACCTCCGCCATTAACTTATCGCCACCGGTAGAGATATAACAAATCTCATTCTGAGCTACCGGTCCGTCAACGACGAGGGTCACCATATTGGCAATAACGCCACTAACAGTTCCTTTTGTTGCCATATAATTTTAGTTATTTATTTTATCTGAATTCTGCAGGAATCTGCACTTCATCTTTCAGCGCATCGATAATGCTCCGGAAGAGTTGATTTCCTTTCTCTTTATCCAACGCTATCCAACGCTCAATCATCTCGAGTTGTAGCAGGAATGCAAAAATACGCTCTATCGTAAAGTAATCGAAGAACGTCGCTTCTTCCATCCAGTTCCAACGCAACGAATCGAGTTTCTTCTCACGCTCCACCAATTCGGTTATCTCGCTGATTTTCATCAATTGCTCCAAACAATCCACCTCACCGGAAAGTCCGAAATCACGGGCTCCGGATGTACGCAATGCTTCGCACACTTCCGTGTTGCCTACCACATTCTGCGCAATGTCCCATTTGTATTTACGGGCGGAAAATGCAATCAGAATATTGTTTATTGTCAGATTAAACTCAAACCAGGAAGAGACAAACTTATTTCCACATTTCATGGCATACTCATAATACAGGGCTGCCAGATGGTCTTCGTGAAGCACCGCACTTTCGGCCGGTGTATTGAAATAATCGGAAATAAAAACGGAGAGGTAAGAAGGAAATTCTTTAGCGCTGACTTCACCGCCATCTTTGATAGTAGCGATGTATTCGTTCAGTTCTGCTGTGGAGAAATTTCCACGTAAATCGATAGCTGCATCTTTGTCTTTCAGTAACTTCAAGACATTGGCATTATCGAATTTCAAATAGAACAGATCTATCAACTTCTGGTCTGAAGAAGAAAGACCGGGATATATTTCTGTTTTAAAATCAGCTACTGTATAACTCAGTTTGCTATCCTCAAGAGTGAGTTCGGGCAAACCGGCTACCAAGTAATAGTATTTACTCATAATGGTTCTCTTTAGAATAGCATTTCTACCAACTGAGGACGCAAGAATTCTTTGAAGTAGTTCATAAATTCTTCTTCTCCGAAGTTCACTTTATACGAACCGTCTGCCGGAGAAACGGAGAACAGTGTTTTGATGCCATTCACCTGTTCTATCTTTACACCTTTATCCAACAGAGCTTTCGCATTGGCAGCAAAGTATTTTTTCAAAGACTCTGCATCCGCAGTCGAAATAACGATCGGTTCATCTACGCTCCATTTAGCAGCCAAGGCTACGATAAAAGCATTCAGGAAATCTTTGTTCTGTGCAAATTCCTTCACAGGTGCCGTCACTATCTTGTCGGTCACCATAGTAGCGATCTCCGATTTCAAAGCGTTGACAGCTTGACCTGCAAACAATTTTAACTCCGATTTAGTATTCTCTGCCATTTCATCGGCAGACTTACGAGAGGCAGCGATAATTGATTCTGCTTCCTTATGAGCATCCTCAATAATTTTTTTCGCTTCTTCCTGAGCATTTGCGATAAGACGTTGGGCTTCTGCGTTACCTTTTTCTACGCCTTCATGATAAATCTTATCGGTCAACTCTTGAATTTTGTTTTCCATATTCACGGACTATTTAGAAATTTATATTATAATATATAGTGCTTCAATTAGATTTTCGCCAAAAGTACAAAAATCAATCCTATAAAAAAAGAGAAAACAAGAAGAAAAGTGTTCAATAAGAGCAAAAGAATAGTCAAAAAGATACATTACATATAAAAGATTTCACCACAGGGTAACACAGAGTTCCACAGAGTGCTATTATTGGGAGACAGGATATATTTCACCACAGAGTAACACGGAGTTCCACAGAGTTCTATTATTGGGAGGTAGGACATATTTCACCACAGGGTAGCACAGAGTTCCACAGAGTGCTATTATTGGGAGACAGGATATATTTCACCACAGAGTAACACAGAGTTCCACGGAGTTCTATTATCGGGAGGC
>CAVCAX010000284.1:0-3556 GCA_963599995.1 Coprobacillus sp. CAG:698 | reverse complement strand
GGAGTATGCCGATAAATATTTGCTGTTTGATGATATTTCCGAAGCGGAGCTGAAAATCTTTGAAGAGACTTTCACCAAACTGATAAAAATATCATTGTGGAACACGCATGGAACTCAATTCTTGAGCAAAAACCCGCCTCATACCGGACGTGTGAAAGAACTGGTGAAGATGTTCCCCAATGCAAAATTCATTTATCTGATGCGTAATCCGTATACGGTTTTTGAATCTACACGGAGCTTCTTTACGAATACGATCCAGCCGTTGAAGCTCGAAGATATCAGCAACGAAGAGCTTGAAAAGAATATTCTGTCCATCTATGCCAAGTTGTATCATAAGTATGAAGCCGACAAGCAGTACATTCCGGAAGGGAATCTGATAGAAGTGAAGTTCGAGGACTTTGAAGCGGATGCTATGGCCATGACGGAAAATATATATCAGAAACTTTCCATCCCGGGATTTGAGGAGGCACGCGAGGCTATCGAGAAATATGTTGGTGCTAAGAAAGGATATAAAAAGAACAAATACAAGTATGATGACCGTACTGTTCAGTTGGTAGAGGCCAATTGGGATTTTGCCTTGAAGCAGTGGGGGTATAGTCTTTAAAAGAAAGGAGAAAGAATGATAAGGAATACATGTCGCCATCTGTTAGCAACAGGTTTTGCAGCATTATGCTCAACGGCTGCCATTGCGCAGCATAAAGTTGAATTGCTCCCGTTTGGGGATATGGATCAATGGGTTAATAGAGAAATTAAGGAATCCGGTATCATTGGCGGGCAGACTAAAAATGTATATGCCATAGGTCCTACCCAGACGATTGCCGGTGCAAAAGCTTATAAAAATCTGGGGGGCTCTCCGTGGGGAACTTCCAATGTGCTGGCTAAAGTTGCCGGTGTGGTTAAGACCAATACTTCTGTGTTTCCGGAAGCGCGGGGCGATGGGTATTGTGCCCGTCTGGATACCCGTATGGAAAGTGTGAAAGTGTTCGGCTTGGTCGATATTACGGTACTTGCCGCCGGTTCTATCTTCCTGGGATCTGTTCACGAACCGATCAAGGGAACTAAAAATCCCAACAAGATGCTGGATATGGGTATACCGTTTACCAAACGTCCGATAGCCATCCAGTTTGATTATAAAGTGAAAATGTCCGACCGGGAAAATCGAATTCGTGCAACCGGATTCAGCAAGATTACAGATGTTTCAGGAAAAGATTTTCCGGCTGCTATCTTATTGCTTCAGAAAAGATGGGAAGATGCCGATGGTAATATTTTTGCAAAACGGGTTGGTACTATGGTAGTGCGCTATTATGCTACAACCGATTGGCACAATGATGCTACTTATGAGATTCTTTACGGTGATATAACCGGTAATCCGGCCTATAAGGCGCACATGATGCGTTTGCAGGTTGAAGAACGCTATGCGGTCAACAGCAAAGGTGAAAGTGTGCCTGTTCATGAAGTTGCCTGGGGAGAAGAGGGGGATGAACCGACTCACATGGTACTTCAATTCACTTCCAGCCATGGCGGTGCTTATATCGGATCTCCCGGTAATACGTTTTGGATAGACAATGTGAGGTTTGTTTATTGAAAATGCAATAGTTTGCAATAGATATTATAAACCTCCCCAAAGAGTGAGCCCTAAAAGTTTGATAAGGAACTTTTAGGGCTCGCTTCTTTGAGAGGGGGGACTTCACCGGTGGTGCTAAATACCTGCATCACTTTCTCTTTGTTTTTGCGCTTTGAGCATATCTGTCGCTTCTAAGAAATGTTTTGTTATTGCTATTCCTTCTTTTGATATATTCATGGCTAATTGCATAGGTAAATAGGATAGCAGTGTGTTAAATCTTCATCTTGAATATAACTTTTACATAAATAGTTTGCGAGTGGTACTATTTTTAGTACTTTTGTGCAAACGAATGATTATGGGTACAAAGGAAAAACTAATAGAACGCATTTTGTCATGCCCAAAGGATTTTACTTATGATGAAGCAAAACGGCTATTCGGGATTTTGGGATATGAGGAAAGTAACAAAGGTGCGACATCAGGCTCTCGTGTTGAGTTTATAGGACCAGACGAAGAAGCTCCTTTCATTTTGCATAAACCGCATCCTGGAAGTATTTTGAAATCATACGTTGTAAAAGGTATAATCGAGCATATAACAAAAAACAATTTGATTGAGAAATATAAACAATCTAAAATAAAGTAATTATGGGACTCTTGAAATACAAAGGATATTCCGGTTCTGTGGAATACAGTCCGGAAGACGATTGCTTGTTTGGTAAAGTACAAGGATTGAGGAAAGCATCAATTCTTTATGAAGGAAGGTCTGTTGACGAGGTTCGTAAAGATTTCGAGGAATCTATAGACTTCTATCTTGAAAACTGTAAAGAAAGAGGTATACAGCCGGAAAAGCCTTATAGTGGGAAGTTAAATCTCCGTATGTCTCCAGAGTTACATTCCCGTGTCGCTGCTTTTGCATCCAGCACCGGTACAACGATCAATGAGTTTATAAATAAAGCCATATCTAAAGAACTTGAACACGATATGGCTTTATAGAATGGCATATTTTGATTTGCTGAATATCTCTAAAAAAAATGAGGTACCCGAATTGAAACGGATACCTCATTCTATTTTTAATCATTTACTTCTTATTCCATGATAACCACACGGTTCAGAGAGTCCTTATCAAACATGTTAGGAGTACCACCATGACCGATAAGTTCAAGTTGTGATTTATCTACACCTTCATTGATGAGGGCATCATAAACAGCTTGAGCACGCTTTTCAGACAATTCCTGATTACGTTTGACACTACCTGTGCTTTGGTCGCAGTAACCTGCAATCTTGTACTTCTTATCAGGATTCTCTTTCAGTATCTTAGCAGCTAATTTGACATTAACCATGCCGTAGTCATCGATCTTAGCACTTCCGATCTTGAAGAATACAGCGCGCGGACCTGCTACGCTTACTTCTTTTTCTACTTCCTGAACAATAGGTTTGGCATTTGCCATGGCATTTTTAGCATCAGCCAAATCGCTTTGAGCCTGTGCCAATTCTTCACGATATTTGTTCAGCTCATCGTTAATGGCGCTTTGGTCGATTTTAGAGCTGCATGAAACGAACTTCTTGCCGCCGAAAGTATAGCTTACACCGGCATTGATGTGGATATATCCCTCAGTCTTGGCACTGCTATATGCACCCAAGATAGGAGGGGTTACCTGGCCGCGGGCTTCTAAATCGATAGCCCATTTGGGATTGATGTTGAATTTGGCACCTAAACCCAAGCTGGCACCTACCAGACAACGTGTCTCGTGATTTTCAACACTGCTCTCTGACGGATTGACAGTGGTAATGATTTGAGCACCTCCTGTACTGGGATCGGGCACCATAGATTCATCAGCGACAATATGCCAGTTCTTGTAGTTCTTGGTTATATTCATAGACGGACCGATGAAGAAATTCAATTCGAATACACGTCCCGGTTTATAGCCGCAAAACAAGTTAGTCAGGTTCATCATACCATCCAAGTTGAGACCTACATAGTTTTCACTACGTTTG
>CAVCAX010000283.1:5340-6429 GCA_963599995.1 Coprobacillus sp. CAG:698 | reverse complement strand
GTATTAAGCCTGTACTTTGTATATAGGTCTTCATAGGAGAATATATTGCTTGTTGTTGTTTAGGATATGTTTCTGTATACAAAGATATATTTTTTACCCGGTTGATCAATGAATATCTACAAAAAAAGAGGAAGTTTCATTTGAAACTTCCTCTTTTTATAGTCAACCGACTAACGGATTATTTTTTCTTACGGTCACCGTAACGGCTCATGAACTTATCAACGCGACCTGCTGTATCTACCAATGTAGATTTACCAGTATAGAACGGGTGAGAAGTGTTAGAAATTTCTATCTTCAGCAACGGATAAGTTTCACCTTCGAATTCGATGGTTTCTTTCGTACTTACTGTAGACTTTGACAAAAACATATCGCCATTTGACATATCTTTGAATACTACCGGACGGTATGATTCTGGATGAATACCTTTTTTCATTTCAGTATTTGTTTTTAATTATTATATCGTTTACTATTTGGTAAGAATAGTGTAATGGTCATTTTCAGTGCGCAAAGATAATGCTTTTTTCTTGAAATGGAAAAAAGTTCTTGAAAAAAACGGGTTGTCTCACTTTTTTTTTAGACTTTTGCAGAAAATAAAGAGACTTATTGTATGAAGAAATTGATTGTTACAACTGTTGTCCTGCTGTTTGCAGTAATTGCCGGACAAGCTCAGGAGAAGAAAAAGGGGCTGTATAGCGTAGCTTTTTATAATCTTGAAAATCTGTTTGATACTATTCACGATGCCGGTAAGAACGATTATGAGTATCTTCCCGATGCTCCGAAACAGTGGAATACGGAGAAGTATGTGTCGAAGTTGAAAAATCTCTCGAAGGTGCTCAGTGAGCTGTCGCGGGACAAGGTTCCGGAAGGACCTGCTGCGATCGGAGTGGCAGAGGCGGAAAACAGACGTGTTTTGGATGATCTGGTCGGGCAGCCGGCACTGGCTTCCACGGGATACCGTGTCGTGCATTATGAAGGACCGGACAAGCGGGGAATCGATTGTGCGCTGTTGTACGACCCGAAACAGTTTACGGTTTCATCCAGTAAGTTGGTGCTTTCCCAGCCTTTTGAGGGAGACACGATACATAAAAC
>CAVCAX010000283.1:4155-5193 GCA_963599995.1 Coprobacillus sp. CAG:698 | reverse complement strand
GAGGTCGGAAAGGGGGATTTCTTCAATCCCTGGTGGGAAACACTGGAGGATAAGGGAGTGGGAACGCTGCTTTATCGGGGGAAATGGAATCTTTTCGATCAGATAGTGCTCTCCTCTACATTGCTGAAGAAGAGGGGACTGAGATATGATCATAACGAAGTTTTCATTCGTGAATATCTTTTTCAGCAGGATGGGAAATACAAAGGTTCTCCTCTGCGGACACACGGCGGAAAATTGTGGCTGAACGGCTACAGTGACCATTTGCCTACCATTATTTATCTGAAGAAATAGAATCCGTTTTATTAGAAGAAGTAAAAATCCGTCTTTGCTACATAGAGATTACAATCAACTCTTAAATGATATTGAATACTATAAAATAGAATTGATTTGTACGCTGTAGCGGGGATATTTCTTACGCTTTGGTTTTGTATTAAAACTATTATGTGTACTTTTGCATAGAATTTTTATTCACTAACAATAAACTTTTAAACAAAATGGTAAATTACAAAGATTTAGGATTGGTAAACACCAGAGAGATGTTTGCTAAGGCTATCAAAGGCGGATATGCTATTCCGGCTTTCAACTTCAACAATATGGAACAGATGCAGGCTATCATCCAGGCTGCTGTAGAAACAAAATCTCCGGTTATTCTTCAGGTTTCTAAAGGTGCCCGCCAATATGCTAACGCTACTTTGTTGCGTTACATGGCTCAAGGTGCTGTAGAATATGCAAAAGAATTGGGTTGCGCACATCCCGAAATCGTTTTGCACCTTGACCACGGAGATACTTTCGAAACTTGCAAGAGCTGTATCGACTCAGGTTTCTCTTCAGTGATGATCGATGGTTCTCACCTTCCTTATGAAGAAAATGTGGCTTTGACTAAGAAAGTTGTAGACTATGCTCATCAGTTTGATGTAACTGTAGAAGGAGAACTTGGTGTATTGGCCGGTGTAGAAGATGAAGTTTCTTCAGACCACCACACTTATACTGACCCTGAAGAAGTAATTGATTTCGCTACCCGTACAGGTTGTGATTCAT
>CAVCAX010000283.1:3302-4145 GCA_963599995.1 Coprobacillus sp. CAG:698 | reverse complement strand
CTCACGGTGCATACAAGTTTACACCGGAACAGTGCCACATCGATCCGAAGACAGGAAGAATGGTTCCTCCTCCATTGGCATTCAATGTATTGGACGCTGTAATGAAAAAACTTCCGGGATTCCCCATCGTTCTTCACGGATCATCTTCAGTTCCTCAAGAAGAAGTGGATACAATCAACAAATACGGTGGTGCACTGAAAGCTGCTATCGGTATTCCTGAAGAGGAATTGCGTAAAGCTGCCAAGTCTGCTGTTTGTAAAATCAACATCGACTCAGACTCTCGTTTGGCTATGACTGCTGCTATCCGTAAGGTATTTGCAGAAAAACCGGCAGAGTTCGACCCGCGTAAATATCTGGGACCGGCTCGTGACAACATGAGAAAACTGTACGAGCATAAGATTATCAACGTGCTTGGTTCAGACAACAAACTGGCTCAGTAAGAAATAATTTGAGATAAGAGAAGCTGTATCTGTATAAGGTACAGCTTTTTTTTCACTTATTTCGATAATCTTGTGCTTATGAAAAGAATTTGCCTATATTTGTGGATTACCGATAGATAATTGCTTTGACACGCATGCCATTGCCGGTGATAATAGGGTGAAGCATCACACACGAGTATATGGAGAAACTCCGGAGAAAGATTTTTTTTGCTTCGTTGAGGTATGATTAATCGGAAGGGAGTCGGAAGAAGAATCCGGTGGATGTTATCATCCGATAATAGATTGCGTATCTAAGCCGGCTTGACAATGAGAGTGAAGAAGGCAAAGAAAGAGGGCGTATCAAAATGTACAAAACTTAAAAATCACCTCTGCAACAAATACTTGCAACAGAGATGATTCTCTC
>CAVCAX010000283.1:1963-3292 GCA_963599995.1 Coprobacillus sp. CAG:698 | reverse complement strand
GTTTCATCCGTACCGTTTAACATGACAAATACAGTTTTACCATTGTGCTGGCGGGCGTATGCATATACTCCGTTTTGCACCATGAATTGTGTCATGCTGCCTTTGGCTATTATCTCGTTGCCTTTGCGCCAGTTCAGTAATGTTTTGTAGAAGTTGTAACACTCATTCTGCAATGGAGTACGCCCTTCGGCTGTCAGTGCATTCACTGTGTCATCACTCCAACCTCCGGGGAAGTCCTTGCGCACATAACCGTCACTTTTGCTCTTCACACCATTCATGATTATTTCTGTACCATAATATAATTGCGGGATGCGGCGGGTAGTCAGCAATAGGGTAGAGGCCTGCTTTAACATCGGAAGATTGTCGCCCTCACCTAAAAAACGGTCTGTATCGTGGTTTTCGATAAATGCCAATACCGAGGTCGGATCGGGATATAGGAAATCATAAACAAAGTTATTGTATACACGGTCCAACCCTTTGAACCACGTCTCCGTCTGTTCATTCTTGGCAGTGTTGATTTTGTCGAAGAAGCTGAAATCCATTACGGTTTTCAGGTTACTGTTTCGAGGGGCGGACAGTTTTGAGTCTTTCTGCCACCAGGCGGTGTAAGCCGGTTCGGTTACCCAGGTCTCTCCAACGGTATTGTAATTGGGATATTCATCATTCAGCTCTTTCATCCAGTTGCTCATGGCATCATAGTCTGCATACGGGTAGGTGTCCATGCGGATGCCATCGATTCCGGCATATTCAATCCACCAGAAACTGTTTTGTACCAGATACTTGTAAACGTGTGGGTTCTTTTGATTCAGATCGGGCATTACCGTTACGAACCAACCGTCATTCATCTGGTCAAAATCATACTTGGAAGTATAAGGATCGACATGAGGTGTCAGTTTGAAGGAGGTCTGTACAAAGTTCTTCTCATAGTCGGGGTTGTTGAAGAAATCTTTTGAAGGCATGTCTTTTATCCAGGGATGCTCTGAACCGCAATGGTTGAAAATCATATCCATTACAATCTTGATGCCCCGGTCGTGAGAGCGGGCTATCAGTTGACGGTATTCTTCATTGGTGCCGAAACGGGGATCTACTTTGTAATAATCCGTAGTGGCATAGCCGTGGTAGGAACCGCCTTCCATGTTGTTTTCCAAAACCGGAGTGAACCAAAGAGCCGTAACACCCAGGTCTTCGAAATAATCCAGATTCTGCTCGATGCCAGCCAAATCACCTCCATGACGGGCATTCGGGTCATTGCGGTCTACCTTATACGGAGACATACCGGTGATGTTGTCATTCTCCGGATTGCCATTTGCAAAGCGGTCCGGCGTGAGC
>CAVCAX010000283.1:0-1953 GCA_963599995.1 Coprobacillus sp. CAG:698 | reverse complement strand
GGCATGAGCAGATAAAGAGCGTCGGAAGCATCGAAGCCTCTATGCTCACAACCTTTCTTGTCACGGGCTTTCAGTTCATATTCCTTCACCAGTTTCTTCTTACCGACGGTAAGGGTCAGAGGAAATTTGCCGGGTTTCACGTCTTTATCCAGATGAAGATAGACGAGCAGATAATTATCGCTTTCCAGTTTCACTGTGCTGCTGAGTGAGATTCCGGGATAGTTTACGGAAACGGAAGCGTTGCCGATGCCTTCACCGTAAATCATTAGTTGGAGTTCCGGACTTTTCATGCCGGCATACCAGAAAGGCGGGTCGATTTTGTTTACGTTCATAGCTGCATAAGTGCTAAGAGACAGTAGGAAAGAACCTAAAATAAAAAAGATTTTCTTCATGATATTAGCGTGTTATAGAATTTAACGGTGCTAATATAAGGCTATTTGTCGAGAGGCTCTTTCCTTTCTTTTTGCGTACCCCCTATATATTTATGCAAACGTTTTCATTCCTTGGCCGGAATGCCGTTTTTCATGAAATCTTCTTCTTTGGCTTTCTCTTTCAGCTTCTTCAGAGTTTCCGCGGCCAACCGGTAATAATATTCCATATCTATCTCCGTTTCTCCTTGTTCATTTATCTTCAGGCCATTCCCTTGGGTGTCTTTGGGGCGTGTCTTTAAGAATGCTTCCAGATAATGTGTTGCGTTCCTGTTGTCTTTTATGAAAAGATAATTGGTGCCAATGTCGTAAAGAAGTTTGTGGTTGGTCTTGTCATATTTGTACTGGTCTTTTGCAGCTTGTATGGCTTTGGCCGGTTCTTGTCCTAACCTGCAGCATTCTCGCAAACTTTTGTAGAGACGTATCATCGCACTGTCTTGTGGCAGACTCAGATTGATGGCGGTTTCCAGATACTCGATTCCTTGTTTCTTCCAAGATGTTTTTGCGCAGGAACGCCCCAGATAATAAAGCAGGTTTATATTTTGGGGATCACGCTTACGGGCTATTTCGAGCATGTCGCGTGCTTCATAAAATCTTTCGGTGGCATAGTAACTCACACCTAAGTAATAGTATGTATGAAATGAACTGTCTTGTTGACTTACCAGATATTCATATCGCTTGATTGCCGTAGGGTAATCTCCCGAAAGACAATAGGCCTGTGCATTCTGGCGATTCACTACCACGTTGGTGGTGTCGTTTTCGCGATATTTTTCTGTTGCTTCGATGGCATAGTCGTAGAATTGCATTGCATTGTAGATTTGTCCTAATTTGGCGGCTGCCAGGTAGTCATCGGGGTATTTGTCTTGAATAACGTGGTAGCATCCCAAGGCTGCATCCATAAAATCGGCCTTTCCTTCCAGGCTTTGTGCTTGCAGATGCAATACTACTGCCGAGCTGTCGGTCTCTGCCAATACACTGCTTTCTCCGAATGCTTCTTCATATTGTTGAAGATTGCACAACAGGCTGATGTACTGTATGCGTACATATTTATTGTCTGGCTGAATGTCTATGGCTTTCTGATAATATTTCAGTGCATCCTGATATTTGGCCGATTGCTTGCAGCATTCGGCTGCTTCGATGAAGGCCCGTTGATTCAGGCTATCGGCGGATATGATCTGCCGGAAGGTTTGGAGTGCTTCTGAATTGCGGCCTAATGACTTGAGCGCTTTCCCTTTTTGAAACAGTAATTCGGTAGTCGGTTGTTCTTTGTCTATCAGCATGATTGCTTTTTCGTAATCGTAGTTGCTCATTGCTTCTTGAATCGACTTCGTGTGTTGTGCAAATAATGTATTGCTGATACCGAAAAGTAGGATGATGATGATGAACTGTTTCATGATGTATGGGTTTACTATATTCCTATTATATTGTATTCTTATATATTGTATGGACTCACTTAATCTCGATCTCGGCTGCAAGTTTAGTGAAAAAGATTGTTGCTACGAAATATTCGTAGATTCTTTTAGAT
>CAVCAX010000282.1:15853-25680 GCA_963599995.1 Coprobacillus sp. CAG:698 | reverse complement strand
TCCCACCCACGACTATCAGCCAAGCGATGCAATAAGTACTTTTCTGCGTTTACAAATCTTAATCTTCTGCAAGTGAGTAAAAAAGCGCTCTGTTATTTAATATAATTATGTATATTTGCACGCTAAGAAGAGAATACATAGCAGTTTCGCCATTCAGTTATTAACAAAACAGATGACTTATCAACAGATTTTGCAAAGTTTCTCTTTTTTCGTAGGCGCTCTGAGTTATTATCACTTATTTCGCTGCCGATAAAAATTAGATCATAATATGGGAAAAATAATTGCTTTGGCCAATCAAAAAGGCGGTGTAGGTAAAACAACAACGACAATTAACCTCGCAGCCTCGCTTGCTACTCTCGAAAAAAAAGTACTGGTGGTTGATGCAGACCCTCAGGCTAATGCTTCTTCCGGTCTGGGAGTTGACATCAAGCAGTCGGAATGTACGATCTACGAATGTATTATAGACAAAGCCAATGTTGAAGATGCTATCCATGACACTGAGATAGAATCATTGAAAGTCATCTCTTCACATATCAATCTGGTAGGCGCGGAAATTGAAATGCTGAATCTCAAAAATCGGGAGAAAATATTAAAAGAGGTACTGACTCCGTTGAAAGAAGAATACGACTACATCTTAATAGACTGTTCTCCGTCATTAGGGCTTATTACCATCAATGCGTTAACGGCAGCCGACTCGGTAATTATCCCCGTACAAGCGGAATATTTTGCCCTTGAAGGAATCAGCAAGTTACTGAATACCATCAAAATCATCAAATCCAAGTTGAATCCGTCATTGGAGATCGAAGGTTTCCTGCTGACCATGTACGATTCACGGTTACGTCAGGCCAACCAAATATATGACGAAGTAAAACGTCATTTTCAAGAACTGGTATTCAAAACCGTCATTCAGCGTAACGTGAAGTTAAGTGAAGCTCCCAGTTACGGCATACCGACGATTCTCTATGACGCTGAATCGACCGGAGCAAAAAATCACATGGCATTAGCCCAGGAAATTATCAACAGAAACAGCAAATAAGCAAATAAACGAAGATATATGGCAGCACAAAGAAGAAATGCATTAGGCCGCGGACTGGACGCTCTGCTTTCAATGGATGAAGTGAAAACCGAAGGGTCTTCGTCTATCAACGAAATAGAGCTTTCCAAAATCTCCGTTAATCCTAACCAACCACGCCGTGAGTTCGATGAAACGGCTTTGCAGGAATTGGCAGATTCTATCTCCGAAATCGGCATTATCCAACCGATCACGTTGCGCAAACTTAACGATGACACCTATCAGATCATAGCAGGAGAACGCCGGTATCGTGCATCATTGAAGGCCGGACTGGAAACAATACCCGCCTACATCCGTACAGCCGATGATGAAAACGTAATGGAGATGGCACTAATCGAAAACATCCAGCGCGAAGACTTAAACGCAGTGGAAATCGCCCTTGCTTACCAACACCTGATAGAACAATACGAACTGACTCAAGAACGCCTCAGCGAACGCGTAGGGAAGAAACGTACCACGATTGCCAACTATCTGCGTTTGCTGAAATTACCGGCCCCCATACAAATGGCACTGCAGAACAAGCAGATCGACATGGGGCATGCCCGTGCGCTGATCACCTTGGGAGATCCGAAGTTGCAGGTAAAAATATTCGAAGAGATATTGGAACACAACTACTCCGTACGTAAAGTGGAAGAGATCGTAAAATCACTCAGCGAAGGGGAAAGTGTGAAAAGCGGCACTCGGAAGATTGCTCCGAAACGTTCTAAACTTCCGGAAGAATTCAATATGCTCAAGCAGCACCTTTCCGGATTTTTCAATACCAAGGTACAACTGACCTGCTCGGAAAAAGGGAAAGGTAAAATCAGCATACCTTTCAGCAATGAAGAAGAGCTGGAACGTATCATGGAAATCTTCGACACCTTAAAAAAGTAAATGACAAGGATATATAAGATATATAGCCCATGCTTAATCACCCTGCTTCTCTGTTTTTTACAGATGGCAGGGATTGATGTGTATGCACAAGAGCCTGCCAAAGCTGCTGTACAGGATTCCACCGGTGTCCGCAAAGCTCCCCAAGCCCGTGCACGCCGTCATCGTGAAGCCAACCGAGAGGAGATTGCCGATTCTCTCAAGGCCGCCCGCCTGTCTCTTGACCGAGACAGCATCACAGTACTGAAAACAGACAGTGTCTTAATGCAGGTAACAGCACCCGTGATAGCCGACAGCCTGGACAAAGTCAACAAAAAGAATCTTGAACAGATAGAAACAGCGTTTATACCGTCGCAACCGACCGACACGGTTCCTCCCGTCATTCCGCAAGCCGTATGGACACCCAACCCGACCAAAGCAACCTGGCTGGCTGTTGTCATCCCCGGAGGAGGACAGATTTACAACCGGAAATATTGGAAACTTCCCATTATTTACGGTGGATTTGCCGGATGTGCCTATGCGTTAAGCTGGAACGGGAAAATGTACAAGGATTACTCCAAGGCCTATCTGGACATCATGGACAATGACCCGAACACCAACAGCCATCTCGACATACGCGGCCTCAGCAACTATCCGGAGAACCAACAAAAAGAGTTGCTACGCAAACGCAAGGATATGTTTCGCCGCTATCGGGACCTCAGCATATTTGCCTTTATCGGAGTGTACCTGATTTCTGTAATAGATGCCTACGTAGATGCCGAATTATCAAACTTTGACATCACCCCGGATCTGAGTATGCGTGTCGAACCGACTATTATCAACGACCAGTTTCACTCAAGAAATAAATCGGTGGGCGTACAATGTAGCTTTAGATTTTAAAAACACAATTGAAGATTCAACAACGAAGAATGAAGAAACTAAAAAACTGTTATTCCCTTATTTTCTTTTTCCTGTTGGTTAGCACACAGGTTAAAGCACAAAGCGTAGATGTAATTATCAAAGAAAACGGAAGCGAGCGCCAAGAGAGCATCGACCTTCCGGTGAGCATGACATACCCGCTCGACAGCCTGCTTAACGACTGGAAAGCCAAAAATTACATCGACCTCGGCAAAGACTGCAGCACTTCTGACACCAACCCTCTTTTTAGTGATTCTGTCTACATCGACCGCCTTTCACGCATTCCTGCCGTCATGGAAATGCCGTATAATGAAATCATACGCAAATTCATCGACATGTACGCCGGCCGTTTACGCAATCAGGTCTCTTTCATGTTAAGCGCCTGTAACTTCTACATGCCTATTTTCGAAGAAGCGCTCGATGCCTACAACCTGCCGTTGGAGCTCAGATACCTGCCCATTATAGAATCCGCGCTGAATCCTTCTGCCGTATCCCGTGCCGGAGCTTCCGGATTGTGGCAATTCATGCTTGCAACCGGCAAAATGTACGGACTGGAGTCGAACAGCCTTGTAGACGAACGCCGTGATCCGATCAAGGCCACCTGGGCGGCTGCACGCTATTTAAAAGAGCTGTATGCCATTTACGGCGACTGGAACCTCGTCATTGCCGCTTACAACTGCGGTCCGGGTACCATAAATAAAGCCATACGCCGTGCAAACGGAAAAACCGACTATTGGGAAATTTACCATTTCCTGCCCAAAGAGACACGGGGGTATGTACCTGCATTCATTGCCGCCAATTATATAATGACCTACTATTGCGACCACAACATCTGTCCGATGGAAACCAACATTCCGGCAAGCACAGACACAATACAAGTAAACAAGAGACTCCATTTTGAACAAATAGCCGATATTTGCGGAATCAGCCTCGAACAGATCAAGAGTCTGAATCCTCAATACAAGAAAGATGTGATACCCGGAGACAGCAAGCCCTACACACTGCGTCTGCCGCAAAATTACATCAGCGCATTCATCGACCAGCAAGACACCATTTATACGCACCGCGCCGACGAATTGTTCAGAAACAGAAAAACAATCGCAATCAGAGACAACACGCCTCCGAGTACGACCAGAGGGAAAGCGGTTGTCGGCAATGGAAAATTGATTTATCACAAAATCAGGAGTGGCGAAACATTGGGAAGCATTGCCGCAAAATACAAAGTCCGCGTAAAAGACATTCAAAATTGGAACGGACTGCGAAATACTAAGATTACGACAGGAAAACAACTGAAAATATACAAATAAATACCTCTTTGCTTGCTCACTGTTGAAAATTGCCTATTTTTGCAAAAAGCAATGAAAAGATCATATTTATGGATAATAATATAAGCCCCAAAGAAGTAGCGGAAGAAGAAATGATCAACCAAGCATTTCAACAACTGCTACATGATTATCTTGCCACAAAGCACCGCAAACGGGTTGAAATCATAACCAAAGCGTTCAACTTTGCCAATCAGGCACACAAAGGCATCAAACGACGCTCCGGTGAGCCCTATATCATGCACCCGATTGCTGTGGCTCAGATTGTGTGCAACGAAATCGGGTTAGGCTCCACATCCATTTGTGCGGCCCTGCTTCATGATGTCGTGGAAGACACCGATTATACGGTAGAAGATATTGAGAACATTTTCGGACCCAAAATCGCACAAATCGTAGACGGGCTTACTAAAATATCCGGCGGCATTTTCGGTGACCGTGCATCGGCTCAGGCTGAAAATTTCAAGAAGTTGCTTCTAACGATGTCGGATGACATCCGCGTGATCCTCATAAAGATTGCCGACCGCCTGCACAACATGCGTACACTGGGTTCGATGCTGCCTAACAAGCAGTACAAAATCGCAGGAGAAACACTCTACATTTACGCACCCCTTGCCAACCGTCTGGGATTGTATAAAATAAAAACAGAATTAGAGAACTTAAGCTTCAAATATGAACACCCCGAAGAATACCGGGAGATCGAGGAAAAGCTGAACGCAACGGCAGCCGAACGCGACAAGGTATTCAATGCAGTTAGATAAAATGGGGCTGAAATATCGCATCATCGCCCGTGTAAAATCAATCTACTCTATCTGGAACAAGATGCAGACCAAGCATGTCCCGTTTGAAGAAATATACGACCTGCTTGCCGTGCGTATCATATTTGAACCCCGGAATCCGGAGGAAGAGCTGAACGACTGTTTTGACATCTACGTATCCATCTCCAAAATATACAAACCGCACCCCGACCGCCTGCGCGACTGGGTAAGCCATCCGAAAGCAAACGGTTATCAGGCATTGCACGTCACCTTAATGGGAAACAACGGGCAGTGGATCGAAGTCCAGATCCGCAGCGAACGGATGAACGACGTTGCCGAACAAGGATTTGCCGCACATTGGAAATACAAAGAAGGCGGTGGAGGCGAGGATGAAGGCGAATTGGAGAAATGGCTGAAAACAATTAAAGAGATTCTTGACGATCCGCAGCCGGATGCCATCGACTTTCTGGATACCATCAAATTGAACTTATTTGCCTCCGAAATATTCGTGTTCACCCCCAAAGGAGAGCTTAAGACCATGCCGCAAAATTCTACGGCCCTGGACTTCGCATTCTCATTGCACACAGACATAGGCAGCCATTGCATCGGAGCCAAAGTAAACCATAAACTGGTACCACTAAGCCATAAACTGCAAAGTGGAGACCAAGTCGAAATCCTGACTTCCAAATCACAACGCGTCCAGCCGCAATGGGAAGTATTCGCTACCACAGCCCGCGCACGGGCCAAAATAGCAGCCATTCTTCGTAAAGAGCGGAAGGCCAATCAAAAAGAGGGTGAAGAGCTTCTCAACGAGTTTCTGAAGAAAGAAGAAGTACGTCCGGACGCAGCGGCCATCGAAAAATTGTGTAAGCTACACAACATGAAAAATGAAGAGGAATTGCTTGTAGCGATTGGTAACAAGACAATTACACTGGGAGATGCCGACAAGAATGAATTGAAAGAGAAGCAGAGCAGCAATTGGAAGAAATATCTGACCTTCTCCTTTGGAGGCGGCAACAAAGACAAACAACCGGAAGAAAAAGAGACTCCGGAAAAAGAAGTCATCAACCCGAAACAGATCTTAAAACTAACGGAAGAAGCCCTGCAGAAAAAGTACATCATGGCCGAATGCTGTCATCCGATTCCCGGTGATGACGTACTGGGATATATCGATGAAAATGACCAGGTTATCATCCACAAACGCCAATGTCCGGTTGCGGCAAAGCTAAAAAGCAGCTATGGCAACCGTATCATTGCTACGGAATGGGATACCCATAAAACACTTTCTTTCCTGGTATATATCTATATCAAGGGCATAGACGGCATAGGACTCTTAAACGAAATCACCCAAATCATTTCACGACAACTCAATGTCAACATCCGAAAATTGGATATAGAAACGAATGACGGCATCTTTGAAGGGAAAGTACAACTTTATGTACACGATGTAGACGATGTAAAAGAAATTTGTGACAACCTGCGTAAAATAAAGAATGTCAAATCTGTCACACGTGTAGAGAACTAAAGCGACGACAGACAAAACCCATAGCCGACAAGAAGAACCGGATTCAGCACCTATCGCTCATCCAGTTCTTTTTTTATAGACAGCAGTTCTTCTCTGATTTCTTTCAACCGATTGATGATTTCGAAATTACGGACCGTAGCTTCTTTATTATCTTTCAGCTTCTGGCGGGCACCGGGAAGGGTCATCCCCTTCTCTTTTACCAGATGATAAATCAAGGCAATGGTATCCACATCCTCCTTGCGGTATTGCCGCACACCGCGTCCATTGGTTTTAGGAGCAATCTGTGGAAACTCTTTCTCCCAAAAACGAAGCAAAGACTGATTGACATCAAACATCTCCGCCACCTCAGCTATCGAATAATACAGCTTATAATTTTTTTCTGTATGGGTTGGCATTTTTAATCGAATACTTTACCGTGGTTAGCAGCCAATTGAACCATCTTATCATAATCTTCCGCACTCAAATCCATAAAGTAATAGTTCACGGGATTCATTACCTGTCCCTTGAAATACACTTCATAATGCAAATGCGGTCCCGTACTCTTCCCCGTACTGCCTACTCCGGCAATCACTTCACCGCGTACAACTTTCTTTCCGAGCTTCGTACGATACTCCTTAAGGTGTGCATAACGCGTCCGGTATCCGAAGCCATGATCTATCTCGACCGTGTTTCCATACCCGGTCTCCCATCCCATTTTTACAACCACTCCATCTCCGGTGGCATACACATCCGTACCCGGATTGGCAGAGAAGTCCATGCCGGAATGAAACTTAGCAGTTCCGTAAATGGGGTCGATACGCGTTCCGTATCCCGAAGCAGTTTTCTTCAGGTCCTTATTCGAAATCGGCTGAATGGCCGGGATACACCTCAACATTTCATCCTGATTCTTGCACATGGCCACAACGTCATCAAACGATTTAGACTGAATATACAGCTGTTTCGTAAGCAGATCCAACTTTTGAGTCGTATTGATAACAAGTTTTGAATTTGCCAGGTCGATCAGGTCTTCATAACGGTTCGTCCCTCCATATCCGGCCCTCCGGATGGCCGGCGACACCGGATCAGCCTGCAGAATCACGCGATAAAGATTGTCATCACGCTGCTGCACATCCTGCAACACCCCCAAAGCATCGTCCAACCGATGGGAAAGTACATTATACTGTGCCAGCAAACGGCTATTTTCCGTTCTCAGTTCTTTCTCGGACGGAGAGCCGAAGATGAGCAACAATACAATAAAGCAGCCAGCCCCCAGGCCCATACCGATAAAAAGCCGGCGAAGAATACTCAATGCCCTCTGCCGGACAGTGGGATAAATTCGGTCATAAGTCTGTGTTCGCGGATTATAAATGTAATAAACTTTACGCATCTTAGGAAATATTTCGATGGTTGATGGGGCAAAAATAATAAAAACAAGCTATCTTTGCACTGTTTTTTTGAGAATATTAACCTCAACAATAGATATATAAGAAGTATGTTGACTGCAAAAGAAACAAGAGATTCGTTTAAGAATTTCTTTGAGTCGAAAGGACATCAGATTGTCCCATCGGCTCCGATGGTGATAAAAGACGATCCGACCCTGATGTTTACAAATGCAGGGATGAATCAGTTTAAAGATATTATTTTGGGTAATCACCCGGCGAAATACCGCAGAGTGGCGGATTCACAGAAATGCCTTCGCGTAAGCGGAAAACATAATGACCTTGAAGAGGTGGGACATGACACGTACCACCATACCATGTTCGAAATGCTGGGCAACTGGTCTTTCGGTGACTACTTCAAGAAAGAAGCTATCAGCTGGGCATGGGAATATCTGGTAGATGTACTGAAGTTAAATCCGGAACACCTCTATGCCACCGTATTCGAAGGCAGCCCCGAAGAAGGCCTGGAACGTGACAATGAGGCAGCTTCTTATTGGGAACAATTTCTGCCGAAAGATCACATCATCAATGGAAACAAACACGATAACTTCTGGGAAATGGGTGACACCGGTCCTTGCGGTCCTTGTTCGGAAATCCATATCGACCTGCGTCCGGCAGAAGAACGTGCAAAGATTTCCGGCCGCGATCTCGTAAACCACGATCACCCGCAAGTTATCGAGATATGGAATCTCGTATTCATGCAATACAACCGCAAAGCAGATGGCAGCCTCGAATCGCTTCCTGCCAAAGTAATCGATACAGGTATGGGATTCGAACGTCTGTGTATGGCATTACAGGGGAAAACCTCTAACTATGACACGGATGTATTCCAGCCGATGATCAAGGCCATTGCCCAAATGGCAGGAGCAGAATACGGCAAAGACAAACAGAAGGATATTGCCATGCGCGTAATCGCCGACCACATTCGTACGATTGCCTTCTCCATTACAGACGGACAATTACCGTCGAATGCCAAAGCCGGATATGTGATCCGCCGTATTCTGCGTCGTGCAGTACGCTACGGTTACACTTTCCTTGGACAGAAGCAGGCATTTATGTACAAACTACTGCCGGTACTGATTGATAATATGGGAGATGCTTATCCTGAACTGATTGCCCAACAAGGATTAATCGAAAAGGTAATCAAAGAGGAAGAAGAAGCCTTTCTCCGTACATTGGAAACAGGAATCCGTCTGCTTGACAAGACGATGGCTGACGCCAAGGCTGCCGGAAAGACAGAAATCAGCGGAAAAGACGCTTTTACCTTATACGACACTTTCGGTTTCCCGCTTGACCTTACGGAATTGATCCTCCGTGAAAACGGCATGACCGTAAACATCGAAGAGTTTGACGCCGAAATGCAGCAACAAAAACAACGTGCACGCAACGCTGCTGCAATAGAGACCGGTGACTGGATCACATTAAAAGAAGGAACCAGTGAATTTGTCGGTTATGACTATACGGAATACGAAGTATCTATCTTGCGTTACCGCCAGATAAAGCAAAAGAACCAGACACTGTATCAGATCGTACTCGACCATACTCCTTTCTATGCCGAAAGCGGTGGCCAGGTGGGTGATACCGGTGTATTAGTCAATGAGTTCGAGACAATAGACGTTATCGATACCAAGAAAGAAAACAATCTGCCGATTCACATTACCAAAAAATTACCGGAACACCTGGATGCTCCGATAATGGCTTGTGTAGATACAGAAAAACGCGCTGCCTGTGCGGCCAACCACTCTGCCACCCACCTGTTGGACGAAGCCCTGCGTGAGGTTTTGGGTGAGCACGTAGAGCAAAAAGGATCATTGGTAACACCGGATTCCCTGCGTTTCGACTTCTCTCACTTCCAGAAAGTGACAGATGAGGAAATCCGCAAAGTGGAACACATGGTAAATGCCAAAATCCGTGCCAATATTCCTTTGAAAGAGTATCGCAACATTCCTATCGAAGAAGCGAAAGAGC
>CAVCAX010000282.1:6606-15843 GCA_963599995.1 Coprobacillus sp. CAG:698 | reverse complement strand
CAGGATACACTGAGCGAGCTCAAGGCACTGTTCAACAATGCACCGGATCTGGGTATTGCCATCCGTAAATACATTGACGAAAATGCCGGATTGAAGAAACAGCTCGAAGACTTTATGAAAGAGAAGGAGGTAGCTGTTAAAGAACGCCTGTTGAAAAATGTACAGGAGATTCACGGTATCAAAGTTATCAAATTCTGCGCTCCGATGCCGGCCGAAAGCATAAAGAATATCGCTTTCCAACTGCGTGGGGAAATCACAGAAAACTTCTTCTTCGTAGCGGGAACCATCGATCACGGCAAACCGATGCTGACAGTAATGATCAGTGACAATCTGGTTGCAGGCGGATTGAAAGCCGGCAATCTGGTAAGAGAAGCTGCCAAGCTGATTCAAGGCGGCGGTGGCGGTCAACCTCACTTCGCAACAGCCGGTGGAAAGAATGTGGATGGTTTGAATGCCGCAGTAGAAAAAGTGCTGGAACTGGCCGGTATCTAAAATCAGATTTTCCGGAATAAAAGCAAAGGATTGGCCTTCACCTAAGAAGGTTCAATCCTTTTTTTCTTTAGTTCCCGATGAAAACAGGCCTAAACACAAAGAATTTGACATAAAGTCCGGCCTTTACATTACTTATTTACTTATATTTTTTACATTTGTGGCTGGAAGCTATGTTATCGCCAAACTCTAACCACAGCTATATGAAAACATTCACCTGCTCACTCCTATCTTTCTTACTGTTATTTACGGGCTGCACCGCTCCTTGCGAGAAAGGCTCTGTAGACTATACCGTCTACGTAAACCCTCTCATAGGAACCGACTTTACAGGTAATACTTACCCCGGAGCACAAGCGCCATTCGGTATGGTCCAACTCAGTCCGGATAACGGACTCCCCGGTTGGGACCGGATATCAGGTTATTTTTATCCGGACAGTACCATCGCCGGATTCAGCCATACCCATCTGTCGGGAACAGGGGCCGGTGATCTGTACGATATCTCTTTCATGCCCGTAACCCTGCCTTATAAAGAAGCGGAAGCACCGTTAGGCATCCATTCCCGCTTCTCTCACAACGATGAATCGGCAACTGCCGGTTACTACCAAGTATTGCTGAAAGATTATAATATAAATGTAGAGCTTACCGCCACCGAACGCTGCGGTATCCAGCGTTATACCTTTCCGGAAGCCCAAGCAGCCATATTCCTGAACTTGAAAAAGGCGATGAACTGGGATTTCACCAACGACTCCCATATCGAGATCGTAGATTCTGTCACCATACAGGGGTATCGGTTCTCCGACGGATGGGCGCGCGACCAGCATATCTACTTCCGAACCCGTTTCTCAAAACCTTTTTCTTCGGTACAAATAGACACGACTGCCATTATTAAAGACAGTAAACCCATAGGGACCGCCACGATAGCCCGCTTTGATTTTAACACAAAGAAAGACGAGCAAATCATTGTCAGCACCGCTATATCGGGAGTCAGCATGCAAGGAGCCGAAAAAAACTTAACGGCCGAAGTCCCCGACGATGATTTCGACAAGTATCGCCATGCAGCCCGTGACAACTGGAATCGGCAACTTTCCAGAATCAAGGTGGAAAGCAATAACAATGATGATAAAGTAAACTTTTATACTGCACTCTACCACAGTATGATTGCGCCGACCATTTACAGTGATGTGGACGGTGCGTATTACGGTCCCGACAAACAAATCCACCAAGCAAACGGTTGGGTGAACTACAGCACCTTTTCGTTATGGGATACTTTCCGTGCCGCCCATCCCCTTTTTACCTACACCGCCCCGGAACGCACCAACGATATGGTGAAATCCTTTCTTGCCTTCTACGAACAAAACGGACGCCTCCCGATGTGGAACTTCCAGGGCAGTGAGACCGATATGATGATCGGCTATCACGCCGTTCCCGTAATCGCAGACGCCTACCTGAAAGGCATAGGCGATTTCGATCCTGGGAAAGCACTCGAAGCCTGCATCGCAACAGCCAATATAGACGACTATCGCGGCATCGGAATCTATAAAAAATCAGGATATATACCTTATAATGTTACAGATACCCACAATGCCGAGAACTGGTCGCTGTCTAAGACACTGGAATATGCATACGACGATTATTGCATAGCCAGGATGGCCGAAAAGATGGGCCGGAAAGAGGTCGCCGAAGAATTTCACAAACGTTCTCAAAACTACAAGAACCTATACAATCCCGCAACTTCTTTCATGCAACCACGGGATGACAAAGGGAACTTCATAAAAGATTTCCATCCGGATGAATATACTCCGCATATCTGCGAAAGCAACGGTTGGCAATATTTCTGGTCTGTCCAGCAAGACATCGACGGACTCATGACGCTGACCGGTGGTAAAGAACGCTTTACAGAAAAGCTGGACAGTATGTTCACCTACCGTCCTTCCGCGGATGATGAACTTCCCATATTCAGTACCGGTATGATCGGCCAATATGCCCACGGGAATGAACCCAGCCATCATGTGATTTACCTGTACAATGCCGTAGGCCAGCCTTGGAAGACCCAGCAATATGCAGCCAAAGTCATGCATGAGCTATACCTGAATACCCCTGCCGGACTTTGCGGCAATGAAGATTGCGGTCAGATGTCGGCTTGGTATGTATTCAGTGCAATGGGATTTTATCCGGTAGATCCGATCAGTGGAAAATATGAAATAGGTACTCCTCTGTTTCCTGAGATGAAAATGCAGCTATCGAATGGTAATACATTTACCGTACTCGCTCCGGCTGTCAGCAGAGAGAATATTTATATTCAATCCGTAAAGCTCGACGGTAAGCCTTATGACAAGAACTACATCACCCACGAACAAATAATGGGAGGTGCCACTCTTGAATTTGATATGGGCAATACCCCCGGCCCGGTATGGTATAAGTAACCTAAAAGAACGTGAATGAAGGAAGATTTTAATATCACCTACAAAGCTCTCTTTCGCAAATATTATCCGAATCTGCTCTTCTACGCCACCCGCCTGGTAGGTGAGGATGAAGCGGAAGATGTGATACAGGATGTATTTGTGGAGCTTTGGAAACGTAGAGATTCCATAGAAATCGGAGACCAGATACAGGCTTTCCTCTATCGGGCTGTATACACACGTTCGCTCAACGTGTTGAAACACCGCAATATCCAAAGCGGCTATATGGCCATAGTAGGAGAAATCAACCTGAAACGCGTGGAATTTTACCAACCGGACAACAATGAAGTGATCCGGCGGATAGAAGACCGTGAATTAAGAAAAGAAATATATGATGCCATAAATGAGCTGCCCGACAAATGCAAAGAGGTGTTCAAATTAAGCTATCTGCACGATATGAAAAACCGGGAGATAGCGGATACGATGGAAGTTTCGCTACGTACAGTAGAAGCACATATATACAAGGCGCTGAAATACCTACGGAGCAGACTCGATCATTTAATCATCTTACTCACACTCTTTTTTCTGAGATAAGTAAGTGTTTTTATGGATTGGGGTGTTTATTTATATAATATATTGGAAGAAATGAATGATCTCAGCGAAGAAATTATAGCCAAATTCCTCATGGGGAAGTGCACTGAGGAAGAACTCGTCCAGGTGAATCTCTGGATAAAAGAATCGGATGACAATGCCCGAAAGCTATTCCGGATGGAAGAAATATACCATCTCGGAAAAGAAAGCCATACACTATCTCAAAAAACAATAGACCGGGCGGAAAAGAATTTATACAGACGACTAACCGTAGAAGAAGCAAAACAAAACCGGACACTGACTATCCGACGCCGGATGAAATACGCAGCCATCATCGCTGTCATATTATTGACCGGTACCGGCATCACCTTTTGGATAGGATCAAGCGACCTGACAGTCAACAAGATGATTGCTGTTGTTTCTGAAGGAAATATAGAAGAAATCACATTACCTGACGGTACTAAAGTATGGTTGAACCAATCGGCTGTCCTCAAATACCCGCGCAAATTTTCCGACAAGGAAAGAAATGTTTATCTGGAAGGTGAAGCCTATTTCGAAGTAACCAAGAACAAGGCAAAACCCTTTATCGTGCAGAGCGAGGCCATGCAGGTCAGAGTACTCGGGACCACTTTCAACTTCAAGAGCAGCAAAGCCTGCAAATCGGCAGAAGCCACTCTGATAGAAGGAGAAATTGAAGTTAAAGGTAATCATGACGAAGGGATGATCATCCTTGCCCCGGGCCAGAAAGCGGAACTTAACAGAGAGAACAAACGACTGACCGTAAAGCAGGTAGACGCCCGGATGGATGCTGTGTGGCACAATAACCTGATACCTTTCGAGAAAGCGGATATCTACAGCATAGCCAAGACATTGGAACGCTTCTACAATGTCAAGATCATCCTATCTCCCGACATCACGATCAACAATACCTATTCGGGAGTATTAAAAAGGAAAGACAGCATCAACTCCGTATTAAAATCTTTAAAGAATTCAATTCCTATCGACTATAAAATCGTAGGAAACAGTATATTTATATCCGACCAGGCAAAGAAATAATCACATTGATTTGCCCTCCCTATGAGAACATTCAATTCCATATATTATGAAAAAGCTTCTTTTAATGATCTGTGCGCTGAGTAGCGCACTTCTTATCCAGGCAAAGGACTGGACTCAATATGTCAATCCCCTGATGGGGACCCAATCCTCTTTCGAACTCTCCACCGGGAATACATATCCTGCTATTTCCCGCCCTTGGGGAATGAATTTCTGGACACCTCAAACCGGAAAAATGGGAGATGGTTGGCAGTATGTTTACACAGCAAACAAAATCCGCGGTTTCAAACAAACTCATCAGCCCAGTCCATGGATCAATGACTACGGGCAGTTTTCTATCATGCCGGTTGTCGGCAAACCGGAATTCGATGAAGAGAAACGGGCCAGCTGGTTCGCTCATAAAGGTGAGACAGCCCGTCCCCATTATTATAAAGTATACCTTGCCGAGCACGATGTAGTGACCGAAATGACTCCAACCGAACGTGCCGTTCTTTTCCGCTTTACCTTTCCGGAGAATGATCATTCATACATCGTTGTAGATGCCTTTGACAAAGGGTCATACATCCGTATCTTACCGGAACAGAACAAAATCATCGGTTATACAACGCGTAATAGCGGAGGGGTACCGGAGAATTTTAAAAATTACTTCGTTATCGAATTCGACAAGCCGTTTACCTACAAAGCCACTTTTGCCGATAAAACCCTGACGGAAAATGTACTTGAACAGACTGCCGGTCACACGGGTGCCGTGATCGGTTTCAAGACCCGTAAAGGAGAAACAGTACATGCCCGTATCGCCTCTTCGTTTATCAGCCCCGACCAGGCCGTACTGAATCTGAAAGAACTCGGAAACGATGATTTCGACACCTTAGTCCGGAAAGGAAGAGATTCCTGGAATGACGTCTTAGGCAAAATAGAAGTAGGAGGCGGCAATCTTGACCAATATCGCACGTTCTATTCATGTCTCTACCGTTCTCTTCTTTTCCCACGCAAATTCTATGAACTGGATACAAATGGAAATCCGATCCATTACAGCCCGTACAACGGACAAGTGCTTCCCGGCTATATGTACACCGATACCGGTTTCTGGGATACCTTCCGTTGCCTGTTTCCTTTCTTGAACCTGATGTATCCGTCGGTGAACCGAGAGATGCAGGAGGGCCTCATCAACACCTATAAGGAAAGCGGATTCTTCCCCGAGTGGGCAAGCCCCGGACACAGAGGTTGCATGATCGGCAACAATTCGGCATCCGTATTGGTGGACGCTTACTTGAAAGGCGTGAAAGTGGACGATGTAAAAACGCTATACGAAGGGCTTATCCACGGCACAGAAAATGTGCATCCGGAAGTCTCTTCTACCGGACGTCTCGGACATGAATATTACAACAGACTGGGTTACATACCTTATGACGTAAAAATCAACGAAAATGCCGCCCGTACCCTGGAATATGCATACGACGACTGGTGTATCTACCGGCTTGCCAAAGCATTGAACCGCCCGCAAAAAGAGCAAAAGCTCTTTGCACAACGCGCCATGAATTATCGTAATATATTCGACAAGGAATCAAAATTGATGCGCGGACGCAATGAAGACGGGCAGTTCCAGTCTCCTTTCTCTCCATTAAAGTGGGGCGATGCCTTTACCGAAGGCAATAGCTGGCACTACTCCTGGTCCGTTTTCCACGACCCGCAAGGTTTGATCGATCTCATGGGTGGAAAAGCCCCCTTTGTCCAAATGCTCGATTCCGTATTCAACGTTCCACCTCTATTCGATGAGAGTTATTATGGACAAGTCATTCATGAGATCCGTGAAATGACTGTAATGAATATGGGCAACTATGCACACGGCAACCAGCCCATCCAGCACATGATCTATCTGTATAATTATGCCGGACAACCTTGGAAGGCTCAATATTGGTTACGCCAGGTGATGGACCGCATGTACACCCCCGGTCCCGACGGTTATTGCGGTGATGAGGACAATGGACAGACTTCTGCCTGGTATGTATTCTCCGCATTAGGCTTCTATCCGGTATGCCCGGGCACGGACGAATATGTACTGGGGTCACCGCTCTTCAAGAAAGCGACTTTACATTTGGAGAGTGGCAACGACTTGATAATAGATGCTCCTGCCAACGATGAGAATGCCATCTATATAGAATCACTCCAACTCAACGGAGAGAACTACACTAAGAATTACCTGAAACATGGAGATCTGCTCAATGGTGGAATCATCAAATGCAATATGAGCCGGACTCCTAACTTGCAGAGAGGCATCCAGCCCTCCGATTTCCCTTATTCTTTTTCCAAGGAAGAAAAGAAAAGATAATCCGAAGTTACCGGTCTTTCAGTAAATGTGCTTAAAGCACACCGGTACTCTTCTTACACTCCCTTCACTTGCCCTTAATGCTAACTAAGATGCGGGCAGGTGAAGGGAGTGTTGCGTTATTGCATGGCACAAAAGCCACACAAACAAAATTATATATAAAAAACTTCATTTTGCAGTAAGTGTAAAATCATTCACTATTGTTTTATAACCAAAAGCCGGTCAAAACAGCACATCGACAAGGCTATTTGAAACCAAACAAATTGTATAACCATTAAATTCTATGTATGAAAAGCAATCATTCTTTTCGAAGCCCCCTATTACTTCGGGCCTTATTGATTCTTTTGCTTATGGTAATCCCCACTCAATTGCTTATTGCCCAATTGAGTCTGAACACGTCACGTACAACGTTGGGGAATGTCATTAAACAAATTCAATCTCAATCAAACTATCAATTTTTCTACAGTGACAAACTATCAACCGTGCCGATCGAAGCCCTGAAAATGCAAAATCTCCCTTTGGAAGAAGTGCTGCAACAAGTGCTGAACGGCAAAAACATCTCATTCAAAGTAGAAGATAATATCGTATATTTAAACGATGATCTTCATGTATCACAAAATTCTCTAAAGCAAAATACGGACAAGGAACGTAAGATAAGCGGACAAATCGTAGACGAAAACGGTGAGCCTCTTATCGGAGTCAATGTGTTAGTAAAAGGTACAACGAATGGTATAATTACCGATTTTGACGGAAACTATACGCTGATAGTGACTGAAGAGAATCCTGTTCTCCTATTTTCCTATATAGGATATACTCCACAAGAGATTCCGGTAAAGGGACAAAGCGTCATCAATCTTACAATGGCTCCCGACACACAGATCATTGATGAGGTGGTAGTAACCGCCCTCGGTATCAAACGTGAAAAGAAAATGCTCGGCTATGCAGTACAAGACCTGAAAGGAGATAAACTGAACCAGACAGGAGACCCTTCCGTGACAAGCGCACTGCAGGGGAAAGTAGCCGGTTTGCAAATGAATACGGCAAGTACCGGCTTAGGAGGTTCCACAAAAATCACCCTTCGCGGCAACTCCTCTTTAACCGACAACAACCAACCCCTATGGGTCATCGACGGTGTCCCGTTCAGTGATGAAAGCAGTTCCTCCGTCTCCTTGTTCGGTGGCACGGACAGAGGAGGTTCGGCTGTCGATATCAATCCGGAAGACATCGAATCTATTTCCGTATTGAAAGGTCCCAATGCTGCCGCCCTATACGGTTCGCGCGCCGGTAACGGTGTCATACTGATCACCACAAAGAAAGGAACCAGAAAAGATGGATTCGGCATTACTTATTCCGGTAATCTGACTTGGTCGCAAGTTGCAGAAACAATCAATATGCAAAGTCAATACGGTCAGGGAGAAGGTGGAGTATACAACCCTAAAAGTATGTATAGCTTTGGTCCGGAACTGGACGGTTCTGAGCAGGAAGCCTGGAACGGACAAACCATGCCTTATCAGAAATACGGAGACAAGATGAAAGATTATTTCTCTACCGGATTTTCTCAAAACCACAATGTATCTATAGGCAGTGTTAAAGAAGGAGCACACTATCGCATGTCATTAGGAAGTACCGAAACCGACGGACTTTTTCAGAAAGAACATTTAAGTAAAGTAAATCTGGATGTCAAAGCCGGCATCGATATAAACAAATACCTCAGCACAGATGCCAAACTCTCTCTCTCCCGCACCAAAATGTCCGGACGCCCCTGGATCGGAAAAACCGGTGAGGTATACCAATTATTGGCTGTACCCAACAATGTGCGTTTGGAAGCCTTGCAACAATTCTCTGACGAAAACAGCAGACACCTTAACTGGTATGGTCCTTCACCCGAAATTCTGAATCCATATTATCTGAGTTGGCGCCGTGACAATATGGACGACCGTTGGAGAGCTTTCGGTTACTACAATGTAAAATTAAACTTCACACCGTGGCTGTACGGAACAGCCAAATACGCTTTCGATTTCTATCGTACCAAGCTGCAGGATTCGGACAAGACCGACGGCATAGACCCAATCACCAAAGCCGGATTCAACAGATCGGAAAATAACTTTTATGAATCCAATTTCGAAGCCATGGTGGTGGGCAACAATAATATCGGCCAAAAGATTCGTATAGGATACTCTTTGGGTGTTAATGCCATGCACCAAAAATCGGAAGGCTTGACAGGTATGGCCAATAACATGCTGAACTTTGGCGAATGGGTATTGAACTCCGCCAAAGGATGGAATGCTTCTTCACAGGCTTATCGCGAGAAAAAGGTAAATTCAGCATTCGGAACATTCCAATTTGCTTGGGACGAATATTTAGCCTTGGACCTTACAG
>CAVCAX010000282.1:569-6596 GCA_963599995.1 Coprobacillus sp. CAG:698 | reverse complement strand
TACATTGCCGATAGATAATTGCTCCTACTTTTATCCATCTGCCAACTTAAGTTTTGTTGTTTCCGACTTTATGGATAAAATGCAATGGAATCGACCGTCTTGGCTTACTTTTGCCAAAGTAAGATTATCGGCAGCACAGGTAGGTAAAGATACAGAGCCCTATATATTAACCAATGTGGTGAAGTGGGAACAGACAGAATCCGGAGTAAGCCCCATTCAGCCCACTGTATTAGCCAATGCAAACTTAAAACCGGAAATATCCACAGCATACGAAGCCGGATTGGATATGAAGTTCTTCAGTAACCGTCTGGGGTTTGACATGACTTACTATTACAGCCGTACCAAAAACCAGATTATGAAAGTACCTATGGGCGGTTTGTGGTCACACGAATGGATTAATGCCGGACTTATCGCAAACAAAGGTATAGAAGTCTCCATCTATTCAACGCCGATTCAGACAAAAGACTTCACATTCAACCTGGATGTAAACCTGGCACACAACGAATCCATCGTAAAAGAGCTTGCCCCGAATGCAAAAAATATGATCTTCAATTCGGAAACTGACGGACTGATGGTGAATGTAGGTGCAGTAGAAGGTGGCAAATTGGGAGACATCTATCCGATACAGATGTTTGAAAGACTGCCTGACGGAAGTGTTGTTGTAGACGACACCGGTCTGCCCAAAGTGGTAACCGGCTCCAATACAACCCCGATTGGTAATATACAACCTAATTTATTAATGTCCATAGCTCCCTCTTTCCAGTATAAAGGCTTCGTACTATCAGCATTGTTTGACATGAAATTCGGAGGTGATATCATTTCTGTTTCGGAAGCTGTGGCAACCAGCTACGGAACGGCGGAACGTACTTCATACAGAGGCTCGTATGTATACCCGGGTAGCATGTCCAATCCGGATTTCAACCCCTTCCAACCCGTATCCTCCGAGAATCCTCAATTTGTGCAGAACACCAAAGAGATCACTTGTGACAAAAATTATTATACGAGAATCAGTGGTGCAGCCGAGGCTTTCATTTATGATGCCTCATTTATAAAGCTGAAAGAGATCTCATTAGGCTACAATTTTCCCAAAGCATTACTTTCCAAAACGCCACTCAGTTCATTACGTCTGTCTCTGGTAGGCAGAAACTTGTGCTACCTGCTGAAACACACTCCGGGAACAAGTCCTGAAGGCGGTTTCGACACAAGCATGTTCTCACAGGCACTCGACTTCTCAGCAGTACCCTATACGCGTACTTTCGGTTTCTCGGTAAATGTAAGTTTCTAATCATTTAATATATAAACTATGTTACAAATCAAACACTGTAAACTCTATATCATCCTAAGTTTATTCGGGCTGTTTTCCTGTACGGACGGCTTTGAAAAGATGAATCAGGACCCGTTGAATACAAATCCGGAAATGAATGACCCCAATGACGGTAACGATGTATTCTACAAATTCTTTTACGAAGGCATGTATGCACAGTATCAACGCGCAACCAATCTTACGCATGATATCTATGCCGGATATTTTGCCAATAACAATCCGAAATCACAATTTGTAAACGGATCACCCAACTATATCTATTCGGACGGATGGTCAGGATACCGTTGGAGTGAATTCTATCAGAACCGCACCAAAGAATTTCTGGATCTGATGAAACTGTATACTAAAGAAGACAATCAGGCAAAATGTCTGAATGTATACCATATCACCCGGATTTACTATGCCTTTTTGGCGGTGCAAATGGTAGATACTTACGGGCCTATCCCCTTCAGCGTATTTCTCGATAAAGACGAAATACCCAACAAACTTCCTTATGACACGGAAGAGCAGGTATATCGCCGTTGCTTTGAGATCCTGACGGAAGCCGTTGAAAACATAAAAACAGGCGAATCGCTTTTCCAATTCTCCAAAGAAGCAGATGTGTGTTATGAAGGAGACGAAAGCAAATGGATACGCTTCGCCAACACACTCCGTCTGCGCATGGCGCTCCGCATCTCCAATGTAAATCCAACCTGGGCTGAAGAGGAAGGTAAGGCTGCACTCAACGCCACCGGCGGGTTGATGACAGACAACGGCGACAACATGCGTACCATTCCGAAATATGCCCCCATAGAAGCAGGCGGTAAAAGTTCCGGAGGCGATGAAAACATTCATGCATTATGCAGTTACAAATGGAAAGACTGCTGCATGTCCAAAGATATAGAAGATGCCTATAAGACACAGGCCACGATTATCGATCCACGTTGCAGCAAACTCTGGTGGAGACCGACACCTGCCAGTGAACTCGAAAACGGGGAAGAATCCAGTGAAGATTTCAGAGGTTGTGAAATAGGTGATGACAAAAACATCAACCAGGAATCCGACTTTTATTCCGTATTGAGATGCAGAGAAAAAGATTTGAAAGTACTGAACTCATCTGATTGGTTCGGCCTTGCACGCGAATCCGTATGGTTGGGGTATTCGGAGTCATTGTTCCTGAAAGCCGAAGCGGCATTGAGAGGGTGGACAGGAAGTTATAACAAAAGTGAAGTAAAAGACCTGTTTGATAAAGCCGTTACAGCATCCATCACCGGCTACTACGGAATAACCCGGGCAGACCGTTATCTGAGTGTTATGCCGGGCAGAAAAACGGCCTTTGACGGAGATGATAAAGAGCTAATGCTGGAACAGATCATCACACAAAAATGGATTGCCGTATTCCCCAATGGGAATGAAGGTTGGGCTGAGTTCAGAAGAACGGATTATCCACGTTTACGCAACCACACCGGTCATAGCGGTTCGGACGTACCTGCAACGAAATTCATTAAACGAGTACGTTATCCAAATTCCGAGCTTGAACAGAACATCGAGAACATACCGGGTAAATATAATACGAGCGATGCACAGGCCGTACGTCTCTGGTGGGATGTGGAAGACACGAATGACGATAACGGTAACAGGAAAAGAGCCAATAACTTCAGATAATGAAAAAAATACAATCGATAACTTATTATTAATCCTTAATTACCTATTTATGAACGTAAAAAAATTACTTTCTGTACTCGCTTTCTCAATGACACTGGCAGCGGGTAGTATGATGGCACAGCAACCCTATGGTGGTTGCTGGCATCCGGAAAACATTATCAACTGGACGCCTGAAAACGATCCGGATGCAAAATTCAATAGAAGCACGGTTCCTTTGCAACCACGTATCAACGACGACAACATCAAAGCGAATGCCACTCAGTTCTACGACGGACAAGTATCCGCATGTCTGACGATGCATCCGTCCTGCAGTCAGACTCCGGCCCAGGGAGCCAACAATTTTCTCGGATATAATCCTACTTATTGGCAATACATGGACGTACTCGTCTGGTGGGCAGGTTCGGCAGGCGAAGGTATCATCATTCCCCCTTCTGCACCGGTAACAGATGCGGCACACTTAAACGGAGTAAAGGTATTGGGACAGATATTCTTCCCTCCAACCGCCTTCGGCGGACAATCCAAATGGGTATATGAAGTATTGACTGAAGAAAACGGTACTTTCCCTTATGCCAAAAAGCTATATGAAATAGCTGCATATTACGCCTTCGACGGTTGGTTCATCAATGAGGAGACCCTCTGTAACTATAATGATAAATGGCGCCGTTTCTTCACTTACTATTTTGAACTGGCAGACAAAGACGGGAACTCTCACCATGAGATACAATGGTATGACATGAGTACCAGTTTCACCGGGAAAAAAGCAAGTTTCGAAGATGATGCAAGATTCTCTTATTTTTCAAACTACGGCAGTCCCAGTGGCGCTGCGAATAATAAAAAGACATTTGAAGGTTGGGGACTCGGCGACTCCTACTTCAAACAAATGTATCACGGTGTAGAATGTGCGCAAGGCGGTTTTACCGGTAACGGCAGTTACTTCAAATCCTGCTTCACGCAGAGCGGGCACAATGGTTCCATCGACCTGTTCAATCCGGAAGAAGGTATTTGGAAACAAGTCGTTAAAGACCAGCTCGACACAGAGGATGCTTGTGGTGACGTAGCATATAGCAAAATGAAAACCGTATTCTCAAACGAATCCCGCTTTTGGACAAATGCAGCAGCCGATCCGTCCAATATCAACGGTTGGTCCGGCAGCCAATGGCCCGGTCTGGCAAGTGCAATTGCAGAACGCAGTACCATCACAACCAAACCTTTCGTAAGTTCATTTAGTGCCGGTTTAGGAAAGCACCGTTTCGTAGACGGTACAAAGCTCGGCACTCAAGACTGGTATCACCGTGGTATGCAAGATATCCTCCCGACCTGGAGATGGTGGATTGAGAACAATTCGGACGGTTTAAAAATCGATTTGGATTGGGATGACGCATTCAATACCGGTACCAGCCTGAAGGTGACAGGAACGCTCACCGCACAAACCAGTCATTTGACCCGTTTGTATAAAACCAAACTGGCTATCGCCAATGGTGACAAATTCCAACTGGTATACAAGGGTGACATTGCCAATACAGAGGTAAAACTGGCAACGGCTGACAACGCTTCTTCATTCTCTACATTCCCCTTAGCGAATGCTACCAAGCAAGATGTGAACGGATGGACAGTAGCGACTATCGACATTTCCTCATTAAACGGAAAAGAACTGGCTATCATTGCATTGGATTTCAAATCAAACGCCGGAGGTGCATTCAATGTATCATTGGGGCAATTAGGAGTTCTTCCGGGCAACTATGCACCGGCAACTGTAAGCGTCAACAACCTGAAATCACAAAATGAACTGAATGATGAAATCAGCGACATTCGTCTGGTATGGGACAGCCCCAAAAACAATTCCGATATTCATCACTACAACGTATATACTTACATTAACAACAAACTGCAACTGGTTGGTCAGACCCGCAATGAAGGATTCTACATTCCCAAGTTCCAAAGAAACCAAGGCGACCAGAAAATAGACATCTATGTAAGAGCCGTATTCAAAAACATGAAAGAGTCTACGGCAGAAGCCAAATTAGTGATGAACTATCCGGCTCTTCAAACTCCCGATGTAACGATGAGCGCCTCTACCACATTGGCAAGAACCGGTGAAGAAGTCACCATTAAAGCCAAAGCGAACCGGTATCCGGAAGGATACGAATGGGTAGCTCCTGCAGGTGCTACATTAGTACGCGGACAAGGCACTGAAACTGCCGTATTCAAATTTACCGATCAAGGTAAATTCGACATCACTGTGAAAGTCCGTAATGCATCCGGTACAACCACCGAAACCGTCACCGGTTTTATTGAAGTATCCAACAGTAAAGTACTGGAAAAAGTAAGTTGTGGAGCGACAATCGTTTCTGCCAGTGGTTCACTGCCTCCCGAAGATCCGTCCAATCTTGTCGATTGCAACTGGGTACCGAGCAGTGTAAGAGCCAAATGGTGTATTGGCGGTAAAAAAGAGCACTGGGTTATCCTGGATTTGAAAGCAGACTATGATATTTATCGGTTCAGATGGGCTGACTGCGGACACAAAGAAAACTATAGCGACAATGTACAATGTTACAGAATCGAAGTAAGTATGGACAATCAAACCTGGACTACTGTATTGGATGAACAAAACCGTCCGGAAAACACCAAGGATGATTACATCAAACCGACCAAGGCACGTTATGTGAGATTCACCCCGTACGACGAAGAGAAACCGATTACCATACGTATTTGGGAATTCGAGGTATACTCCGTAGTAGTGGCAGCCGAAGTAATCGCTCCGGAAGATGCGGAACTTGAAATGGGGAACTCACTGCCACAGACAGCCGAATATAACCTGAACGGTGTAGCTCAAGGATCAGATTTTAAAGTAGAAGTTACCTCTTCCAACACAGAAATTCTTGGAATCACCAATGTTAGCGCTGCCGATGGTAAAATCAACTATATCCTCAATGCTAAAAAAGGCGGCATTGTATCCATCGTTATCTCTCTGACCAACGGAGGTAAAACCACGACAACCAGCTATACGGTAACTTCCGTCGATCCTTCGATTGTCAACATTTTGCTCAACAAAGAACCGA
>CAVCAX010000282.1:0-559 GCA_963599995.1 Coprobacillus sp. CAG:698 | reverse complement strand
TTCGGTGCGCTGACCGTCGGCAATAAGGCTTCATACTGGAGAACCGGCTATGATATGGAGAACTCTTCATCGCATACGGCACTGTTCGATTTGGGAGGCTATTATGAAATCAGTTCACTGAAGACTTTCATCGAACGCAACAATGCAGACGATTGGGTAGAAACGACCGGTATGAAAGTCTCTTTGGCAGCCTTCGAGAATGAGTTTACTGAGATCGTAAATATTACTACCGAGTTGACAGATAACAATGCAATCAATCTGGACAAAGCAATAGTAGCACGTTATGTAGAGTTCGTATTTACCGCAGCAGCCGGCAAGAATGCGAAAATCTATGAACTTGAAGTCTATGGCAAAAAAGGTGAGCTGACCGTAGCCCGCAAAGTTCCTCTAACCGTTGCTTCCGGTTTCAATGCCGATGTCATAGCCGAAAGCACTCCATGCCTTCAATCCACAGACATGACTTTGGATGATCAGGGTTGGGTATTGTACACTTCAGATGTTCAGGAAAAAGGCGCCGTTTACTCCGGTGACGGTAAACTGACCTCCCTTTCCGGAGTAC
>CAVCAX010000281.1:1420-5566 GCA_963599995.1 Coprobacillus sp. CAG:698 | reverse complement strand
TACGATTACCGACATTGATGGAAAATATACAATTTCCGTAGAAAAAGGGGGAACTTTAGTATTCTCTTATGTAGGTTACAAAAGTCATGAAGTGAACATTCAAAAGGAAGGAATCATCAATGTGACTTTACTACCTAATGCCCAAATGCTTGATGAAGTAGTCGCTATCGGTTATGGCACAATGAAAAAAAGCGATCTGACCGGTTCCGTAGCTTCCATTAAAGCCGATCAATTGCAAAAAACGCCGGCAGCCGGAATTGATCAAGCGCTACAAGGGCGTGCAGCCGGAGTAACCGTAAATGCCAATTCCGGACAACCGGGTGCTGCCGCAGAAGTACGCATTCGCGGTATCGGAACGGTAAATAACAGCGCTCCTATCTATGTTGTAGACGGTGTCATTGTAGATAACATCAACTATTTAAACACCAACGATATTGAATCCACTGAAATCTTAAAAGACGCCTCAGCCACAGCAATCTATGGTTCTCGTGGTGCAAACGGTGTGATTCTTGTTACCACAAAAAAAGGTGGAAAAGACGGAAAAGCGATTGTTTCATTGAATGCCTATGTCGGCATCCAAAACCGTTGGAATAAACTTGATTTAATGAAGGGACAAGAATTCGCAGAAACAATGATCAATATGGGAGGTATTAAATCTGAAATGGATTTCTACAAACAAAAAGGATATGCCAAATGGATACAAGCCTACTGCTTGAATAATTCCGAATATTTCCCTGCAAACTTAGACTATTCCAATATTGAAACAGATTGGCAAGATGAAGTATTTAACAGGAATGCATTGATTCAAAATTATCACCTCTCTGTAGATGGTGGAAATGAAAAGACAAGTTATTCTCTCAGTGGTAGCTGGTTTAATCAAGAAGGAACTATTATGGGATCGGATTATTCACGTATTACTCTTCGTGCCAATTCTTCCCATAAGGTAAACAACTGGTTGAAAGTTGGGGAGAACTTATCTTTCATGAGTTCCCATGGACGTAATGCCATGAACAACAATAGCAGTCCAGGTGCATCCGTTCTTTCGGCCGCCATTGCTATGGCCCCTTGGGATCCACCCTATTATCCATCAGGAAGCATATCAAAGCAAGGAAAGGACTTAAGTGGACAAATCAGTGCAGCTTCCAACTTCAAAAATGTGGTTAATCCTTTTTCTATGGTTGGAAATTCAGAACCTTCAGACAAAATAGAACGTTGGGTAGGCGATATATATATAGAAATCACTCCACTTAAAGGATTGACGTTACGTTCTGACGTCAGTTTGGATTTAACCAATGTCCGTAATCGGCTTTTTAAGCATGCTTATGAATATTCAACTTTCGACAAAGCTACTAAAAATTATATCTCCAGCAGTATGTCACGTGCATCAACAGTAGGAGTAGAAAACACACTGACCTATAATAAAGACATAAAGAGGCATAGTTTCTCAGTTATGGCAGGACAAACAACTGAGGAATATAATTATTACTCTATTGGCGGTTCTGGAGCTTCTATCCTAAATCCCAAAGAAAACAACTGGTACTTATCACAGGCAACAGAAGATCAGACCAAAGCTTCGGATGCTGTGGCGCGCGCCAGAATGTTCTCACTGTTAGGACGTATACATTATTCCTATAACAGCCGATATTTAATTACCGTAAACTTCCGCGCAGATGCTTCCAGTAAGTTTCCTCAAAATCTCTGGGGATACTTTCCGTCTACAGCTTTAGCCTGGAAGATCAGTGAGGAAGAGTGGTTGAAGTCATTGACCAACCTCGACTATCTGAAAATACGTGCAGGATGGGGACGTATCGGTAATGATAAAATCAACAGCGACAGTTTTATTCTGAAAATGATGAATACAGGACCTACCTTCGTTGATTATGTATTAGGCAATCCCCAAGCACTGGCAAATGGTGCAACGATTCTGACTTATGTAAACAGTGGCGGCAAATGGGAAACCACCGAACAGTGGAATGCCGGAGTTGATTTTGGACTTTTCAATGGAAAACTTTCAGGAACAGTCGATTTGTTTTTACGCGATACGAAAGAAATGCTATTGGGAGTAAAAGCTCCGGCACATGTAGGAAATCGCTATGACGCAACAGCCAATGTAGGAACTGTCCGTAACCAAGGTCTTGAAATATCTTTAAACCATCAGAATCGTATAGAAAAAGTGAATTACTCCATCGGAGGTAATGTTTCTTTCATCAAAAATGAGCTGAAAGCCTTAAATGGTGGTGAGAAAGTATATGGTGACCACAGTATTTGTGACGAAGGCTATCCACTCTACACATTCTGGGGATATCAGTATGAAGGAATTTACCAGACAGACCAAGAGGCATTAGATCATTTATATTCTTATAAGAACAAACCGACAGAAATAGCCTATCACGCCGGAGACGTTCGCTATAAAGACCTGAATGGCGATGGCAAGATGGACGAAGATGATAAAACAGATATTGGTAATCCATTTCCTTGGCTGACTTATGGCTTGAATTTAGGAATGGATTGGAAAGGATTTGATTTACAAATATTCTTCCAAGGAGTATATGGCAATAAAATTTTTAATGCCGTGAGGCTTCGTACAGAAGGTAATGGATACGAATCTACCTTGAGTACAACAATGCGCAATGTGTGGACAACCTCCAATCCGAATGGAGACATTCCCAATCCTAACGAAAAAGGAAGTCCCTACAACAAAGCAGACAACAGCCGCTATGTGGAAAACGGAGCCTACCTACGATTAAAAAATCTGCAATTGGGTTACACTTTACCGACACAAATCACCAACAAAATCGGCCTTTCCAGATGCCGCATTTACTTGTCCGCCAGTAATCTGTTTACAATCACTCCTTATACAGGATACGATCCGGAAGTTGGCGGTGGAGTGGACTATGGTAACTATCCACAGTCAAGGACATTTATACTCGGTGCTAACATTAACTTCTAAACAACAAAATCGAATATGAAAAAATATATTTTAATCAACCTCCTGTGTTCTTTTTCGTTTCTATTTTCTTCATGTGAAGATTGGTTGACGGAAGAAGGACCGATGGTTAACCAAGTCAAAGATTTCTTTACCAGCGGTGAGACTGCTATTCAAACCGTTAACGCTGCCTACGCTCCCTTAATGTGGGAATATAATAACACCTATTTTTCAGAGTGGTTTATTGGCGATATCGTATCGGATGATGCATTAAAAGGTGGTCAGAACCCATCTGATATGGCTGACGTATATGATATGGAAAATTTTAAGACAATTGCCAACAACGGTTTATTACTCGATTATTACCGTGCACAATATCAAGGTATCGGCAGATGCAATTTGGCCTTACAAGAAATTCCTCAAATGGAAACCGACACTTTAATGGATACCCGTTTACAAAATCGCCTCATTGGTGAAGCCAAGTATCTTCGTGCTTTCTATTATTTCCGTTTGGTACGCATGTTTGGCGGTGTGCCTAAAGTGGATTTCGTCATTGACAGTTCAAAAGACTGGAAACAACCACGTGCTACAGCCGAACAAATTTACCAGTTTATAATTGAAGACCTAAAAGACGCCAATAAAGTTTTATGGAAAAAAAGTGAATACAAAGCTAAAGATTTAGGAAGAGTGACCAAGGGTGCTGCCCAAGCAATGTTACTAAAAACCTATTTATACAATCATCAGTATACGGAGGCCAAAGAGTGGGGCGATTCCATTATCAAACAAGCCACCGACGGTGAATACAGCTTATGCCGGAATTATAAAGACAATTTTACTCTTGAAGGAGAAAATGGTACGGAATCAGTCTTTGAAATTCAATATATGGAAGATCCGACCAGCGATTATGGAGAAGGCAACGGATTCACACGAGGCACGTTTACTACAATCCTCACGCGTTCACGTTCTGACAAATTCGGAGGAAATGAAGGATGGGGATTTAATAAGCCGACTCAAAATCTTTACAACGAGTTCGAATCAGGCGATCCTCGCCGGGAGGTATCTATTCTGAATCCTACCGATGCACAAATCAGCAATAGTACTCAGGAAATTTATTTGGGATGCCGCTATGTAAGCCGCAAATACACTTTGATGGATGAAAACAACCAATATGTGAAATTAACACATGCAGCCCTCTCTCCTATCCACAACAAAGGGACTCG
>CAVCAX010000281.1:0-1410 GCA_963599995.1 Coprobacillus sp. CAG:698 | reverse complement strand
GTCAGGCAAAATGGGCTTTGGAAGAGGTCCGCAACCGTGCCCGCCAAGAAAACACAAGCATTTTACCAATTTTTCCGTATGGGAATTATCAAGATACGCCGGCCGATTTAGTAAAAGCAATTCGCCATGAACGTCGGGTAGAGTTGGCAATGGAAGGACACCGGTGGTTTGATTTAGTTCGTTGGGGTATTGCTAAAGAGACAATAGAAGCATACAAAGCGCTTGAAACAGAAGAGGTACGTAGTCGTATGGCTGAATTTATAAAAGGAAAACATGAATTATTTCCCATCCCTCAAGAAGAAATAAATTTAAGTTCACTTACTCAAAATCCGGGATATTAATTATCAAGAACAAATATTGTTAAATTCAAAATTATTTTATTATGAAGAAGCTTAGTTTTATGATGTTGTTTATGAGTGCATTACTCATGGGATTCACTTTTACCAGTTGTAGTAGCGATGATGAACCGACCCAAGAGGGAACGGATCCAACTCCAGGTACAGATGATCCTACAAACCCTACCTTGCATGCCTCTTTACAGGGAAGCAATTATTATGTATTCCAATTAGATGAATACAACTACAACAAGATCAAAAATAAGGTTGTTGCCGATCTCCGTCCTGACGGCGATGGAACTGACGAAACTAAAAAGAATCTGTATTTTTGGGAAGCGTCATTTGAAGCCGGTACTACCAGAGGTCCTAATTTTTACGGTGAAGTAGAAGGATGGCCAAGCCTTGTCACTACTGCTGTTTGGGAGGGGACCGGTGGTGCAGGAATCTCTATACCTGCCAATTATGCCACCGAATTGGCCTCCATGAAAGCAATAAACGAAGACATCGACAATTATTACCTGCACATCGCAGTTAAAAGTCAGACAAGCGGCAACCATACGATCAGTTTGCCTTATGGTGATGGAAATGAAGGAAAAATAGTATTGGGTACAACTCCAGCCGGTGCCGCCCAGGTGTTTTCTGATTTCGCACGTGATGGTGAATGGCATGAATTTAATATTCCAATGAGAACATTCTATAACAGCGGTTTATTATACAGAGGAGATGTCACTGCAACAAATGTACTGACCATTACTTCTATTGGAAATGTCGGTACTACTTTCCAATATGACGCTTGTTTCATTTACAAGAAGTAACAACATCAAGAACCTGTTTAAGATGTCCTTAAAGGTTTCATACCACACTGAAAAACAGATCTTCAATGTAGTAGCACACAAACAAGATTGTTAAAAATCAAACAAGAGTTCTTTAACCGAGTGGAAAAGGAGAATGAAATCTCTTTTTTAATAATAGTAGAGTCATTCAATCTCCTTTCACACTTGTTTTAAATCTGCTCCCTTTCTAAAAACGGGTTTATATATTATTACATAAATCAAACCGAGTTTTTACACCTCAA
>CAVCAX010000280.1:0-12084 GCA_963599995.1 Coprobacillus sp. CAG:698 | reverse complement strand
ACGGACAACGGTGCAATTTACGATTCTTCCCGCTTCTCCGTTACGGCCGTCTCCCAACATTATGCCGGCTCCGTTTCCTCCTGAAGTCTCATTGTTGGCAACCAGACAATTCTCAATTACCACCGGATGATCCGTACCGGAAATACCTCCACCATTATTAGTACCGACATTATTTATTACGATACAATTGGTGATATATGATTTTCCGGAAGCCCTGATTCCGGCACCGGCCTTGCCTTTATTATTAGATACCACACACTTGTCAAGATAGGCATCGGTCATATTAATGCCACCACCATCACCGGTAGAGGTATTATAAGATATCTCCGAATTACTAACTTTGTTATTCTTGAGTAAAAGGATAGCCCCGCCTTTCAATTCATTATTGGCAGAAGTAAAAGTAAAGCCATCCCACTCTGTCAACGTCTCAAAGTTTGCTCCCGAAAGTATCTGATCTGTAAAATTGTTCGCTATCAGGAATGTTGAATTTATCTTTGAATCACGTTGCGAACGTTGTTCTTCCGTACCGGCAAAGCCGCCATACACGTTTACCCCTTCTTTCATAAGATACGTCGGTTCTTGATATACCCCTAATTTTACCCAAATTTCATCTCCTGCTTGAGCCGCATCAAGGGCTTCAGTAATCTTTTTAAAAGATTTATTCCAAGAAGAGCCGTCACCCGAAGATGAAATATTTCCATCGACCCTCAGAATATTACCTGCGTAAGCACTGTTTTGTCCCAAACTCCAAATACTGAGACATAAAAAAGAAAAAAGAAAAAGTTTAAATGTTTTCATACGATACAATATTAAAAGTCAAACAATAATCAAAAACACATACAGTACAATATATTTATTATCCGGACAGGCTGTCTCCTGCCCTTCAATCCTCAATCTCCATTATTCACTTACTCTGCGAACCAATAATCCTTATCCGTTACTTCTTTAGGAAGAACAAGCAAATCAAGCCGCATCCAGCCGGCGCTGCTGAAGTCCGTATAAAACCATAACTGTCACCTGATTCGAACAAGATACAGATCCGCCCGTCAGGAAGTGATGCCAGAGAGCTGTATCCCGATCCATTCCGGTAAAGAAGCTGATCGGTGCTCCAACTCTTTCCTCCGTCAAAGCTACGGGCAAGAGTCAAGTTGCAACGGTCATCCATGGTTGTTGAGTATGATCCCCCTTTAGGGCCACTGAACAACAAGACAGAACCATTCCCCCAAAGACTTGCCTGACATCCCTTTTCGACAGAGAACAACGCTCCATCGGTAGCTAAATTACTCCAGGTTTGTCCACCGTCAAGACTCTTCCCTGTAATCCGGGATGTGCCCGAGCGTTGATTCAGCACAAGAGTCCCCAACGGTGCCTCCGCTACCTCATGCTCGCCCCCTTGCTGGGTCGGTTGGCCCACATGCCAGGTCTTGCCATGATCATCGCTATAAACCGTGCGGTTGTTTATACTTTTGCTATTCTTATCAATCTGCCGGGTGGGGATAATCAAACGGCCGGCAAACTCATTTCCCCGCATCTGAATGCCACTGCCTACGCCGACTCCCTGCAAAGCGCAGCCTGACGCCACCATGGTAGATGAAACATCTTCCAGACTCCACGAAACGCCGTCATCGTTGCTTCTGGCAAGCCAAGCCGTATTGGTGGTAGCGGCACTCGAAGAACTTCTCCAATAATTCATCAATACAAAAATCTCACCGGTTTCATAATCAACCACCGGACAAGGATCCGCATAAGCTCCGGCATAATTGTCGGAGGCAACCGTAATCATTTCCGACCATGTCTTACCACAATCCGTACTTCGTTTTACCACTACGGCCGTTTTGTTATGATCCTGCCATCCGTTCTTACGTGCTTCACAAAAAGCCAATATGCTGCCGTCACGCGTCACCACTACTACCGGAATCCGATAAGTGTTTATTCCATCATCACCGGCCGTAAAGACATTGTATTTCTCAATAGAAGAGAGTGAGATGCTTTTGGTCGGGTAATCATTATTTAAAGTATCAACATAGATTCCACCACCTGACGAAGCCTTATTGGCATAAATACTGCAATCGGTTACAGTTCCGCCATACGAGAGAGCAATTCCGCCACCGAAACCGGCTGCTTCATTATCACAGATTACGCATGAGTCAACCACTCCTCCACGGTTAAGAAATACACCCGCACCGGAGCCTGTTGTTCCCGTAATACGGTTACCTGTGATACGGCAGTTTCGCAATACTCCCCCGGTAGTGATATAGGCGCCGGCACCGGAAGAGATGCCCAATAAGCCAGTTGCACCACCGGTAATAATAAAACCATCCAATACAGCCGGAGCAACGAACGGATAAAGTTGTGATACGACACGTCCTCGGAAATCTCCGTTCAATATTGTTTCATTCACTTCGGAATCGCGCATCGAAAAAGCAGATTCTGTTCCTACAAATCCGCCATAAATCTCAACACCCTCTTTGAGCACGATCGATTCCGAATAAATACCTCTTGCTACCCATATCTGATCGCCGGCCTGCGCTTTTTCGATGGCAGAAGTCAGACTATTCAGTGGCCTATGCCAAAAATCACCAACTCCTGCGTTGGCAAACGCCACATTCACATAAATAACCTTAGCATGAAGGCTCAAGACAAAGAAAAAGATGCAAAAAGTCATTATCCCATATTTCTTTTTCATAAGATCATCTGTTTTTAACAAATTTGACACACTTTTTTTTCCCATTCACCTGCATAACCGCCATATAGATTCCACCGGCTAATGATCCGGTTGACAGGAAAGAGTTTTCACCGGGCAAAAAGCATTGCTCCATCAGACATCTACCTGTTAAATCATATACAGAACATACGACTTCCATCCTCAAAGGGGCATCAAAATAAACTCTATCTGCAGCAGGGTCAAATACGACATGAATATCGTCATTCTGATTTCGGGCAAAGCCGGAAGCGTTGCCACTCTGTTCAAAAGCTCCCATATCTACAATCCGGTTGACAATACGGGTATTCCGTGCCAAATCGATTTCCCGCGTAACGACACGGTTATCCCCCATATCGATCACCGGTGCACCAACAGCAGGTGTCCAATCCGCTTGCATCCAACTATCATTATCGGAAGCATAACCAATTTTCTCCGCCGGACGGACAAAGTCAAGAACCGGAGCCTCATCTCCCTCCGCACCTACCTGGATGTTTCCGGTACCGGAAATAAAATTACCTTGCATGGCGCAGTAAGACAGACTGCCGTGACATTCCAACTGAGTGGCAAAAGCGGCTCCCATGGTTGAGCGATTTCCAAAAACAATTGCATTGGCAAGGGTACTGCCCGCCTCTACGGCGATTCCGGACACCCCGACCGGACCGGACAGCGCATTGTTTACCACTGTCGCCGAAATCAATGTACCTGCCTTTTCCGCCAGCCACACTCCACCGGCTTTATTACGGGCTGTATTATTGGCTACAAGACAATTCTCGATATATACTCCTGCCCGGGCCTCAACGGCAATCCCGCCGCCTATACTATTCGAGTTGTTGTTTTGCACAAATACTTCCGTTATCACACAGGGCGTCTTTGCATAGATTCCGCCTCCATTTTGAGAAACGGTATTATCATAGACCTTACAATTCCGAATAACGGGCTGAGCCAATGCCGACATCCCGGACAACAGGATTGCGTATGTCAAAATACATCTTATCATCATATTCAAGACACTTATTTTTACGGGTATTTCCGGATTCAATATCCGGGATTCTGTTTAAGTTTAGGATTGCCATTGAGTGTTTTCACATCAATGGGCCATAACAGCATGTGCTTTTCTGTTTCCTTATCGAGAACAGGTATCTGCACGTGCGTCACCTGATCCAGAATGTAGGACGCTTCCGGTGCAAAGACCAACGGTTCATGGTTCGCATCCTGCATTCTGCATAAATCAAACCACCTTGTGCCTTCCCAGACAAATTCTTTATCACGCTCGCGAAGAATCGCCAATTCATTTTCCGCAAAAGTGCCTTTAGAGAGATCGAAAGCCGAAGGAGAGTCAATGTCGACTCCATAAGCTCTGCGACGGACCTTGTTGATATATGGCATAGGATCGCCCCCCAGGGCATTCTCCACTTCTGCACGCATCAGCAACAGATTGGAATAACGGTATACCGGAATATCGCTTTCGTAAATACGGGTATCCGAAGCATTGATCTTGCCCATGTACTTTTTCATTAACGTACCGGAATCCGACTTCACAAGCAAATTAGGCGGTAGCAGCACTCCTTTATAATATGCCAGGAAAGTATAGTCGCGGCGTGTATCGCCGGCATCGAAACTACGCCAGAAATCGAACAGGTATTCATGCCGTTGCTGGCGCTCTACCCTCATGTCAAGAATATCTGTCGTTATTTTCTTACCCTTGATGTCGAATGCATTTCCGACAAAAGCGTTTATCTGATAAAGGGTTTGGATGTTATTCTCAGCTTCGCCTTCCTTAAAGCGGAATGCCAGGATGATTTCCTTTCCTCCTTTGTTATCGGAAGAAAAAATATGGGAGAAATCTTTTTCCAATCCGTAGTCGGCCATTCCCAACAACTTATCCAATGCCGTCCGGGCTTCTATCAAATCGGCATTGTCAGGAGCCGGTGTCTGGTCGTCGAGCGAAACCTTGCCACTCCATAAATATACTTCCGATTTCAATGCTAAAGATGCACCCAAAGTCCAATACGAACGAGTACCGGGACGGTTACGCTCTGCGAAACAAGTGATCGACTTATTCACATCCGCTTTAATCTGATCGAGGGTTTGGCGAGGTGTCGAGCGAGGCACATAAAATACGGTGGCATCGGTTTCTCCCTGAATGACACGGTCATCCAGAAGCATCGGCAGTCCGCCATAGGTTCTGTACAACAGGAAGTAATAAAAAGCACGTAAACCGTATGCCTGTCCGAGATAATATGAACGGGAATCCGGATCCAGGAACTCACACCCCTCTTCTACATTAATTATAAATGTATTAATCTTAAGTATCCCGTCATAAAGTCCGCACCAATTGGAAATTCCCGTAGACGCTGATGTGAAATTGTTTATTTTGATAGGATTCACCTCGTTCAGCGAATTGCCTTGTGAAGCCGTAGTGGTACGTTGGGTTCCCCCACGCTCTTCTCCCAGCTGATACAACAAGTTATAATTGTCTCTAAATTCGGTATGAAGACCGTTCATAAATGCATCGACCTGACTTTCATTCTCCCAATAATTGCCACTTGCATAATAATCAATCGGGGCTAAATCAAGAGAATTGCAACCACTGAAAATGCCCGCTATGAATCCCAACAAATAGATAGTTATCTTTTTCATCTCTTTTACTTTTTAATTACAAAATCAGAATGTCACCTTTAAACCGAAGATAACGGTGCGAGGCAATGAATAACCGGCATCAACCGCACCGGCCGAATTGGTAGATGTCTGTTCGGGACTGAACGAAACCGAATGGGTCAGATAGCCCAGGTTCTGGCCTGTAACAGACAATGTTAAATCTTGCACATAAAATTTTTGCAACCATACGTTCGGCAGACTGTAACTTAAAGTAACCTCCCGAAAAGCCAGATAAGAAGCATTATACGTGAACATGCTGGATACACGGTTATAATTGCTCTTACCGTTATTATCACCTACGTAATACTTGGGATATTTGGCATTCGGATTTTCAGGGGTCCACGAATCCTTTATTTGTTCTACATTATTAAAGACCCCTTGTATGCTTCCCATCGTCCACTTCAAGCGATGGTCGATTTGCTGAAATCCGAGAGCATAGTCCATACGTGCATACAACGAAAGCCCTTTCCAGCTAAAGTTAGTATTAATACCACCTAACCATTTGGGAGTTGAGTTACCGACTTTTACCTTATCGTACTTGTCGATTACCCCATCACCATTTACATCTCCCCATATAACGTCTCCCGGTTGTATCGGCAACCCCTTCTTCTGTTGTTCCGATGTCAGTTTGCTCCAGGCATTAGGACCATACAGCGTAACACTTCCCGACTCATCTACCAGATCAGCCGCTTTTTCCCAAATCTCTTCCTCCGAACGATATATCCCGACTGCATTAAATGCGTATAAGTCTCCCGGACGCTGCCCTTCCTGATAGCCTCCTACCCATATAAGTTTTTTGGTGTCCGGGTCATAGACCTGAAATGCCTTCTGATTATTCCGGACAAGTCCGTTGTCGGGGAGTTTAATGACTTTGTTGATGTTGTAGGAGATATTGGCATTGATGTCCCAGCTAATATCCTTCTTACGCAAAACTTTGAATCCGAATCCCAATTCCACACCCTTGTTCCGAATCTTTCCCTGATTGGATTTTATGGAAGTCGTACCCGAGTTGCCCGGCATAGGAATATCGGCAAACTTATCTACATTATAACGGTTATAAACTGTAATATTGGCATTAATCCTATTGTCTATAAATCCTAAATCCAAACCACCTTCCAGCGTATTCGAACGTTCCCAACGCAGTCCCGGATTGGGCATGGTAGAAATCATTATAGCCGAATTCCCATCATAATTGGTAGTAGTCTTGAAAAGCCCTTGCAGATCATAAGCACCGATTCCCGACACATTGCCATTGACTCCATAGCTCATTCTAACTTTAGCAAAAGAGAGTACTGATGAAAGGGATTTCATGAAGTTCTCTCTCGAAAGAATCCATCCGCCGGATACACCCGGGAAAAATCCCCAACGGTTATTTATAAGTTTTGAATAACCATCCTGCCGGCAGGTGAAAGAAAACAGATACTTATCTTTGTAGTCATAATTGATACGTCCGAAAAAGGAAAGAATGCTCTCTTTACTATGCCAGGAATCAATCTTACGCTTGTTTTCATCAGCCAGCGTATATGCCAGATCCTGAAAATCATCTGTCGGCGCTCCTTCTCCGGCTGCCGAAAATCCGTAATTATTCAATGTATAATACTCCATTCCGGCCATTACATTCAAATGATGTTCCTTCAGAAAGCTAAGATCATAGCTGAGAACAGCGTTATAAGTCTGGCTCAATTTACGGTCGAATTTGTTACTTGAACTACGGGTTTGTATCATTCCACCGGACGAAGGATAGTCTTTTGTGAATTTCTCGGCAAACAACTCGTCATACATCATCATCGCAGCCAGTTTCAATTTCAATCCGCTGAGAATATCGATGTCAAAGTTCTGTCCCATGCTGAATTTGGTTGTAAGATTGGTCTCTTTAAAACTATCCAGAATAGCATGCGGATTATAATCATTGCCGTTTCCTTTACCCATCAGTAATTCGCCGTTTGCATTATATTCACGCTGGGTAGGCGGCATCCCCGGTTCACGCCCGAAATAATTGGCAACCGTGTTCAGTACCATGGCATCAAACCAGTCTGAATTCGAGAAGTTCACATTGGTATATGAATGAAGCCATTTGGTGATCTTGTAATCTCCGTTAAATACACCGGTAAATCTTTTATAAAAACTCCCTACCGGCAATCCTTCACTGTAATTGTAACCTGCTCCCAGATAATAGCTTCCTTTGTCATTTCCTCCGGACAGTGTGATAGAATAATCCTGAGTCACAGCCGGCTTGCGGAAAAGAATATCCTTCCAGTTAACCTCCGAATAGATGATCTCTTTCCCTGTTACCGGATCGGTCATTTTCTTGTATCCTTTCTCCAGCAGGAAAGCATTGCTGTCATCCAGAAACATGGGGCTCCATACGGCGCTGGCGTTCTTGTTACCATCCAAAGGATTTCCATCTGCATCAAAATAAAGGTTTCCTGTCCCAAAAGGTTGTGCACTGTCCAGTGATGACATATTAGCAAACCCACGCCAGGTACCGTCAGAGAGTTGTACTACTTGCGCAGCATTCTGTATGCCTTTGCGGGTCCAGTATAAATAATCTTCGGCATTAAGAAAGTTGTAAGGAGAATTCAAATAGTTGATTCCGACTTTAGCACTGACGGAAACTTGCGCCTTACCGGCTTTTCCTTTCTTGGTACTGATCAATATAACTCCATTGGCAGCACGGGCACCATATATGGCTGTCGCTCCTGCATCTTTAAGCACATCCATGGAAGCAATGTCTTCAGGATTTATATCCGACATATCACTCCGGAGCTGACCATCGACTATAATAAGAGGTGATCCCGTTCCAGCCAAATCAGTTCCGCCACGCAAAATAACGGCCGGCACACTTCGCGGGCTACCCGATGTCTGTACAACCTTCAATCCGGGTACCGCTCCCGAAAGCGCCTGCGCCGGATTTGAAAACAGACCATTGCGTAAAGCATCCTTATCGACAGAAGAAATGGAATTTGTCAGTTTTGAACGTAATTGGGTTCCACCATACCCTGTCACCACAACCTCTTTCAGCACCATCGTATCTTCCTTGAGTACCACTTTAAGAAAAGTGCGCCCGTTAAGAGATACGTTTTGAGGGGTATATCCAATAAAAGAGAAGGACAACTTACTATCTGTACCGGGAACGGCTATTTCAAAATTTCCGTCCAAATCGGTTATGGTACCGATATCTGTGCCCACGACAACGACATTTACTCCAGGCATGGGCATCTCTTGTTCATCCACAACAACTCCTTTTATGGGCTGCGCGGCTTGTAGTGCCGTATAGAAAACAACTCCCATAAATATCAAAAGTGTTCGTTGCAAAACAGTTCTTAAATACTTATTTGTTTTCATCAGAATAGATTGTTAATATTAATCGATAAAATTATATTCGTCTCAAATGTGCCTCATCAGTCATCTTTCTTATCCACAGTGACCGGTCTCAAACCGACCAACAAGATCACCAGAATGACCAATACAAGTAACGCCAAAAAAGCAAAATCACGTCCCAAATGCCCTTCGTCTGTGGATTTTCCCAATATATCTGTAATAATTGCTCCTGCAAAAACTCCACACATATTCATAATGCCATAAGCCGTAGCCCGATAGCGGGCAGAGACAAACTGACACAATATCGGCATGTTATTAGCATCAAAAAAGCCAAATCCTATTCCAAAAAGGAGTGTACCGGCAATCACGGACAACAGCGAATGCCCATAACCGATAAAGAACAGGGAAGGGATGATTAAGAATAGTCCGACAGCTCCGGTATATATGCGTCCTCTAACATTGCGGACGACCCAACTATCCGAAATATATCCTCCTAATAAAACCCCGAACAAGGAAGAGATTGCAATGGAAATGGTAGCTGCCGGTCCTGCCGTAGACATATCGATAGACAAGCTCTCTGAGAACAGAGTAGGCAACCAGTTCTTCGTAGCCCATCCCGGAATGCCTGGAATACAGAAATAAAAAAGAATAATCCAGAAAGAGAAATTTGTCAACAATACTCTCAGGCTTTTCCAAACCGGGATCTTCCGGACTTGCTCTTTTATCTCAGCAACTACGCCACGGGAGGTGTCTTTCAAAAACAAAGCCAACACAACACTATAGACAAGACCGATAATGCCAAACCAATGGAATGTGACGTGCCAGGAATACATGGCTGCCACAGTAGCTCCAAAACCGCCTATTGCCTGTCCGACATACAATCCGGTCATGTGGATTCCCACTGCCAACGAACGGGTCTTGTTTTGATGATAGTCTGCAATCAGCGAAAGTGCGGCAGGCAAATACAGCGCCTCACTTATGCCCATAGCCCCACGCAAAATATACAGTTGGTTAAATGTGGTGGCATATCCCATCAGATAGGTTACCCCCGACCACACGCCCAAACTTGAAACAATCAGCCATTTTCTGCTAAAACGGTCGCCGATAATGCCGGAAACAGGGCTCATCAGTCCATAAATCCATAAAAAGACAGCCATCAACCGACCGAAATTTGCGGCCGACTCCAACTCTTGTATATCCCCCATCATAGGTATACGCATCGTTGAAAGCATTTGTCTATCCATGTAGTTAAGCAAAGCGACTACCCATAATAAGGCAACCACTACCCAGGGATAGATACCCAATGTTTTATTATTGTTCATCTTAATAATTCACTTAATTTGATTTGTATATATACCATATCTGCCTGGCTGCTTTCATATAATATTCCGACTGTATCTTTATCGACAGATGTAATACTTGAATACCCCGAGCTCCGATATTCATCAAACAAAATCCAGTGCTCTTCGGGCCAGGTCAGCCCGTCATCAAAGCTGACTTTCAATGTCAGTTTATCTCTGGTTTTATAGTCATTCGGATTCGCAAACAGTAAAATAGTTTTTTCCTCGCCATTCACCGTGTATTTATGCTTGTGTAAACTCGCCATACAAGTGGGTTCCACCAATGCCTTCCGCGAAGTGGGGTGCTCTATCCAGCTTTCTCCCAAATCGGATGTCACACAGATACGTCTGCCATTAGGTTCCTTTTTTCCACGGTTCCTGTTGTCGCGCATATTCAGCATAATCGTTCCGTCATTCAGCTGCACTGCATTACTTTCCGTTACATCGCTATACGCCGGATTGGAAGTAATCCAGTTTTTGCCATGATCTCTGCTATAAGTAATGTTTGAAAAAGGCAAACCGTTTTCGTCCCGTCCTTGTGTTGGAAAAACAAGCGTTCCATCGTCCAAAGTAATGCCATGACCGGGTGCCGGAGCAAACAGCCACCACTCCGGGCGCTTGGTCTTAGGGGTTATATCATCGGGGAAGCTCCAGGTCAGACCGTCATCCGTACTTTTAGTAATCAAGAACTGGCAGGTTTCTTTCAATCCCAATCCCGGTTGAGATCCCTTCTCCCTCCATTGATGAATCCAGTAGTCACTGTTTTCGGTCAGCCCGTCTATCCATTTTCCGTCACTATCCAACGCTCCATACATCCATAATCCGGCTACATAAATATCTTTAGTCGTTTCATCAACAAGAATGCAGGCATCACTGACTCCATTGTATTTCTCGGGTAATCCACCCCACTCGCCCATGTCGAGTATCACTTGCATAGGTTCCCATGTCTTACCCTTATCGACACTACGGTGTAAGGCTATATCCATATCCCCTTGCAGATCGCGGGATGAATCATAACGGGCGTCGAAAATGGCCAAGAGTGTTCCATCCAAACTGGTTGTCAGTCCCGGAATACGCGAAGAGACAACACCATCCTGCCCTTTTTGCCTCACTGCAACTCCTATTCTCAATCGGTTTCCGGATTCCATCGGCTTTTTGATGTTGCCGCTTGTCGTTCTTATCTCATCACATTTTATCTGAATACGATGATCCAAATCAACGGCATCTTTCAATTTCACCGCAATCCAAAATGAGATTGTATCTGTATCTACTTCTATCTTATCATTAAAGCACAATTTTTCTTTTACCGAAGATATCTTGCTTAACTGCCGGCAATCATCGATCATGCCCTGTTCATCGGTACCATAGACAGCTATCGATTCCACATCTGATATCTGTGTTGTTCCCGACAAGTCGACCCTGATCCCTGTAACAGTATAAGGTTTATCATCCTTTCGTAACAGGGTTATTTTCAGTACAGGATTTATCTCCTTTTTCACAAGAACCGGGATGACCGGCTTCTCTATTTCAACTTTTAATCCCGTACCAAACAAGTTATCAGAAATCATTAAAATGAAGCAGATAAGTACAATAAGTATTTCTCTTTTATTATTCATAGTATAAATATTAGTTTCAGCTACAAGCAATTGTCCACAAACGAAAAAGGGCAGTATGTGCTTTCTTCTTTAAAAATTAAAGAAGCCGATTCCTTCCAAATCCTCTTTCAAGTTTTTATATTCTTTTTCTGAAAAAGGAGTTATCGGTAAACGGCAGTCGCCGCAATCTATGCCAATGATATTCATGATGGCTTTTCCACCCCGTACTCCACCTCCATATTTGATAATAACTTCTACCGTGCGAATCGACTTCATCTGATATTTACGAGCCGTAGCCAAATCTTCCTTCTTCATCGCCTGGAATATATTCTCATAGACATTTGGTATGTAATTGTAGGTACTTCCGACACCGGCAACAGCTCCCATTGCCAAACCGGAAATAAGAATTTCATCAAAACCATGCAATACTTCGAATTCATGATTATCCAAATCAATACATACCCCC
>CAVCAX010000279.1:2655-4022 GCA_963599995.1 Coprobacillus sp. CAG:698 | reverse complement strand
CATGAAAACGGTGAAATCACTGGATGATAATGTGGGGCGTGTACTCGATTATCTGGAAGAAAAAGGAATGTTGGACAATACTTTAGTGGTTTACACCTCAGACCAGGGATTTTATATGGGTGAACATGGCTGGTTCGATAAACGCTTTATGTATGAAGAATCGATGCGTACTCCCTTGGTTATGCGTCTGCCGAAAGGTTTCGACCGTAAGGGGGACATCACCGAGATGGTTCAGAATATAGATTATGCACCGACATTCCTCGAATTGGCAGGTGCACCGATACCCGATGATATTCAGGGAGTATCGTTGTTGCCTCTGTTGAAAGGAGAACATCCAAAGGATTGGAGGAAAGCATTGTATTATCACTTCTATGAATATCCTGCCGAACACATGGTAAAACGTCATTACGGTGTTCGTACGGAGCGATATAAACTGATACATTTCTATAATGACATCGATTGGTGGGAATTGTATGATATCCAAAACGATCCTACTGAAATGCATAATTTATATGGAAACGCACAATATGATTCTGTAATAAACGAACTTAAAACGGAGATGCTTAAGCTGCAGGAACAATATGATGATCCGGTACGCTTTTCTCCGGAAAGAGATAAAGAGTAAAATGTAATTTGTTGATTTATCATGAGACACACCTTATCAATTATAATAGCATTACTGTTTACCCCTATCATAGCAGTACAGGCTGATGACTTGACACGAAACATTTCGATTGTTCCCACCCCGGTGCAGATGGTACCGGGAGAGGGAAGCTACCGGTTTTCGGATCAGACGGTATTTACTGTGGAAAATGCGGGACAGGCGGAAATCGTCAGGGATTTTATTAAATTGTTTACCCGTGCCGCCGGATTTACGCCTCAATTGAGAGAGGGAAGTGCGGCCGGTGGTGATGTTTGTTGCATAACGGACCGTAATCTGAAGAGCGAAGCTTACCGGTTGGAAGTTACTCCGAACCGTATCGTGATGACAGCTTCGGATACGAAAGGCTTTTTTTATGCGTTGCAGACCATCCGTTTATTATTACCGCCCTCTATTGAGAATGCACGGAACGTAGGAGGCAATCCGGATTGGACGGTACCCTCGGTGAAAATCAGTGATGAACCTCGATTCGGTTATCGTGGACTGTTATTGGATGCAGCCCGTTTTTTTATTCCCAAAGAGAACGTGTTGCGGATCATGGATTGCATGGCCATGCTGAAACTGAACAAATTACATTTTCATTTGTGCGATGACAATGGCTGGCGCCTGGAAATAAAGAAACATCCTCGTCTGACGGAAGTGGGTGCCTGGCGTGTGAGTAGCAGAGATGTTCCTTTTCATTCGCGGAGGAATCCGAAGTTGGGAG
>CAVCAX010000279.1:0-2645 GCA_963599995.1 Coprobacillus sp. CAG:698 | reverse complement strand
GTTGGGAGAAGCGACTCCTGTCGGCGGGTTTTATACGCAGGAAGACATAAAAGAAATGGTCGCTTATGCGGCCGAACGACAGATCGAGGTGATTCCGGAAATAGAAATGCCGGCACACAGCAATGCTGCGTTGGCAGCTTATCCGGAGTTGGCTTGTCCGGTGGTGAAGAATTTTATAGGGGTGTTGCCGGGTTTGGGCGGAACACATGCCAATATTATCTATTGTGCAGGAAATGACAGTGTATTTACCTTCTTGCAGGATGTGATCGATGAAGTGTTGGAGCTGTTTCCTTCCCGTTATATTCATTTGGGAGGTGATGAGGCTAATAAGACGAATTGGAAAAAATGTCCCCGTTGTCAGGCACGGATGAAAGAAGAGCATTTGGCTACTGAAGAGGACCTGCAGGGATATTTTATGAAGCGGATGTGCGAATATGTGCAAAGCAAGGGGCGTGGAGTGATCGGATGGGATGAACTGACCAATAGTACAATTCCGGATGGGACTATTATTCTGGGGTGGCAAGGAATGGGTACGGCTGCTTTGAAGGCTGCGGAGTTGGGACATCCGTTTATCATGACTCCGGCACGTATCATGTACCTGATCCGTTATCAGGGACCGCAATGGTTTGAACCTGTTACTTATTTCGGAAATAATACTTTGCGGAATGTGTTCGACTATGAACCGGTGCAGAAAGATTGGAAACCTGAGTATAAATCTCTCCTGATGGGAATACAGGGGTCTATGTGGACGGAGTTCTGCAATAAACCCGAGGATGTGGACTATCTGCTTTTCCCTCGTTTGGCGGCAGTGGCCGAAGGGGCGTGGACAAAGCCGGAACTGAAAGATTGGACTGGTTTCCTGGAAGGGCTGGATTCCTATAACAGGCATATTGCAGTTAAAGGGGTGGGATATTCCCGCTCGATGTATAATATTCAGCACACCGTGACACCGGTAGACGGTGCATTGCAGGTTCGGTTGGAATGCATCCGTCCGGATGTGGAAATACACTATACATTGGATGATAGGGAACCTTCGGTAAAATCACCCCGTTACACTCAATGTCTGACATTCAAAAAAGCACAAGTAGTAAGATGCGCCACTTTTAAAGATGGCAAACAGATGGGAAAGACACTGATTTTACCTATCATCTGGAATAAAGCTACCGGTAAGCCTGTACTTGGAGATAAAAAGAACGAGAAGGTGTTGACGAACGGGGTGCGTGGAAGTCTGAAGCAGACTGATTATGAATGGGCTTCCTGGGAAAAAAGCGATCATATTACCTTTACAATCGATTTACAGAAAAAGGTGGCCTTGAATACACTTGCCTTGGGATGTATTACCAATTATGGGATGGCTATCCATAAGCCTGCTGTTGTCAAAGTGGAAGTCTCTGACAATAACCGCAAGTTCCGTGAGGTAGGAATATTGAACTTTACTCCCGATGAAATCTTCCGGGAGGGTAATTTTGTGGAAGACCTGTCATTGAATATGGGCGGTATACGGGCACGCTATATCCGTATTACGGCCGAGGGACCCGGAGCTTGTCCGGAGGATCACGTACGACCGGGGCAGGAATCCCGGGTGATGTTTGACGAGGTGATAGTGGAGTAAGAAGCCGGAATTAAAAAAAACATAAAAACAATGAATAACATGTTGAAATCATTTTTATTGATGATACTGGCAATGCCGGCTATCATTCCTGTTGCAGCACAACAACAGCCCGAATGGCAGAGCCAGTATGCCGTGGGGTTGAATAAGCTGACTCCGCATACTTATGTGTGGCCTTATGGTAACGCTTCGGAGGTACAGAAAGGTACTTATGAAGAGTCTCCTTATTATATGAGCCTGAATGGTAAATGGAAGTTTAATTGGGTTAAGAATCCGGATAATCGTCCGAAGGATTTTTATAAACCAGCTTTCTATACCGGTGGTTGGGCGGATATCAATGTACCCGGTAACTGGGAACGCCAAGGATATGGTACGGCGATCTATGTCAATGAAAGCTATGAATTCGATGATAAGATGTTCAACTTCAAGAAGAACCCTCCTCTGGTCCCTTATAAAGAAAATGAGGTGGGATCTTACCGGCGAACCTTCACCGTTCCTGCCGGATGGGAAGGACGTCGTGTCGTACTTTGTTGTGAAGGGGTTATTTCTTTCTATTATATATGGGTAAACGGTGAGTTCTTGGGATATAATCAGGGATCTAAGACGGCGGCGGAATGGGACATCACAGACAAACTGACAGCCGGGGAAAATACGGTTGCCCTCGAGGTGTACCGTTGGAGTTCCGGCTCTTATCTGGAATGTCAGGATATGTGGCGTTTGAGCGGGATCGAGCGGGATGTATATCTTTACAGCACTCCCAAACAGTATATTGCCGATTATAAGGTGACTTCCGTTCTTGAAAAGGAGCATTATAAAGAGGGAATATTCAATTTGGATGTGACGGTGGACGGTCCTGCATCGGGAGTAGCTTCCATTGGTTATGTATTGAAAGATGCTTCCGATAAAACGGTACTGCAGGGAAGCCGGGACATAAAGTCTCACGGATTGAGTAACCGCATTACATTTGATGAGCAACATATTCCTGATGTGAAAAGATGGAGTGCCGAACATCCGAATTTGTATACATTGGTATTGG
>CAVCAX010000278.1:1962-5810 GCA_963599995.1 Coprobacillus sp. CAG:698 | reverse complement strand
GGTCTGTTTCTGTCCTGCTTCATCATAAACATCCATCGTCACCGGTTCACCGGCTTTCAAGAAGAATCCGGTCAAAGGAATTCCCTTATCGGAATTGGTGAAAGTAATGGTTCCTTTGGACCCTATCTTGGCTACCTTCTTGCCAACGACTACCGTATCATCTGCATCTTCTATTGTAAATCCGGAGAACTTGGCTGTTCCGTCTTCAAAGTCGCCCTCAACAGCAGTAACCTTCTCGAAAGTAGAAACGGCGGTCGGTGTATAGGTAGTGATGAACACGTCACTGGCAATTACTTCGGAACTGATCTCTTTCAGATTCTGTAGAACCACATAAAGTATATATTCCGTCTGATTCGCCAAACCGCTCAATACGACAGAAGTTTCTTTTCCCTTTCTCAGTTGCAGTACCTGTCCGGAAGCCAAAACTTCTTCCTGCATCGGGATAATCGCTGTTTTTTCTTTCACTAACAGAAATACTTTTCCGCTCAGATCGACTTTCAATACGGCAGTAGCTTCCTCGTGCATAATGTTATTGAAAGAAGGGTAACCCTCTGCCAGAACCGGAGTATTATCGGAAACATCACCGTATTCATAGGCACCGATGGTAGGAGTCTGTTCATTACGGGCAGTACCGTTCAGATCCGTCGTTACAAATGCCAGTGGCTCCGCATTCTTCAAATTACCGGCTTGTGCAGGTTCGAGTACTGTTTCCGAAAGGAAAGCCGTTGGTTCGTTGTAGCTGTTCTTTTCTCCGGAGAGTACCTTCCATGCTTCAAAATCATTGACGGCACTACCGGCATAGGCAAATGCAGTACCGGAAGTATAGGTCATATTGTTGGAGAAAACGATTCCGGCGAAGTAATCCTTACTGTAAATCCGGTAAACATGCCCTGTCGCCTCGTTCTGCAAAATATTATTCCGAACCGCACCATTACTTATACTGCTATTGATAAACAAAGCCGCAGATGAATCGTACACACCGGTCAGCCTCACCGTATTATAAACGATATTCAAGTAAGTAGACGCTTCTTTGCTACCGACTTTTATACCATAGAAAGAACTGTAAGCTCCTGCATTTGCGTTACAAACGATATTTATTTCATTGTTATAAATGCTTCCCGGAGCTTCCTGACCGGCTTTTATATACTCGGTATATATACCGGTGGCATCTTTGGAAGTAGCAAGATTTATGATATTATCCGCAATGATACACTGTTTAAATCCCCTTCTCATATCGAGTGCGGTGTAAGATGCAGTAGCCCGGTCATTATAGAATTCATTACCGGTAACAGAATAAGTTTTCATTCCTTGCAGATAAATCGCCTTAGCACCTTGATTACGGAAAGTATTGTTCCGGATACAAGCACCTGCCTCATAAGACGGAGTATTGACCCAACTGGCCCCCAAAGACATTCCTTTGTTAGCTCCTTCCAAAAGGCAATTCTCAACAACCAGATAATCGTTTGTATCAGCGGCTATATTACGGCTATACGTTTCGATCAAAGACATATCTGCCGACATTTCCGCATACAGATAACAATTCCTGACCGTCATATAACAGCTGGCATCTTTCAAACGAATAATAGCCGGATAAGAGACGTCTGAAGAAGTCACCGTTACCCCATCCAATGTAAAATAATCCGTACCAGCAACGGTGACTACACCATAGCCGGCATGTACTTTCTCATTCGAATCGACATTCGGAGCGATGTATCTGCCACCAATAATTTTCACATCACGATAACTACCGCTTTTCGATTTAACTGTAATGGTATTGGTAGCAGATGTTCCCTTTATCCCCGCAATATTCACCACTTCATTGTAGGTTCCGTTCTCCAGTTCAAATATCACAGGACCATCAATACCCTCTTTCATGGCATTTACGGCATCCCCGATAGATGTATAATCGGCCTTATCCGAACCCCCGACCGTATAAGTACCTTTGAAACCTTCCACAATATACCCTTCGGCGGAGAATGGCTCTTCTATCTGAGTTTCGATGCCCTGTGCCGTTACACTCACAGGCGTTGCCTTAATCGTATTTCCCGTCAAGGCATCTCCGGACAGATCATAAACCAACCAGAATTTATAGACACCAGGTAAAGCAACCGTGTAATTTCCATCAAACTGATAAGGCGGTTCTTTCAGAGTTTCGCCATATTGATTCGTGTTCATAAATACGCTCACGGTATCTGTACAATAAACTCTTGCAGCAGTAATATCCGTAGAAAATGAAGTACCTTCATCACTGAACTTCAAGGCATCGAATGTGAATGCTCCTTTATCGCCTTTGATTTCTATATCTACACGAAGCATCACTGCCCTGGCTCCTCTGAGGAAAGAACGTTCGTTCACCGGAGCAACTTTCAGTTCACCCAACGACAGAGGTTGCATCTCGTATTCGCTTACCTCTATTTCAAATCCATTGAGTCCGGTACTGGAACCGTAGCTGGCTGTCTGGAAATATAGAGTTATCTTGCCATCTTCGGAGAATGAAACAACCTCCTGAGGATACTTGGTAGATTCGATCAGCAAATCTTCTTTATCCCCTTTTTCTCCTCCGTAATACACATACATCTTATCACTGCCACCGATATTCCATTTTTTCAATGTCAGTTTAAGCGTTTTTCCGGCATGTTCGGGTTCAAAAGTCACCGTTCCTTTAAAGCCGCGAGTGATACCATCCTCTACTCCGCCTTCATCGTAGAACATCAGAGATTGGGAACCGACTTTGATTGTTCCGTTCTCTCCGGATTTCATGACATAAATGCTCTTTGTCACACGTTCCCCCACAGGATCACCGGATACAGGTTCTTTTACATCACCACTTACTTTCACAGATGTCAAAGCAGCATCGATGGATTGCTCGGCAACAACACTCTCCGTCATATCATAAGCCACCCAATAATAGGAAGCTCCTTCAAGAAGTTCCAACGGATTGGTTAATGTCAGTTTCAAAGCAGCAGATGAAGCATCCGGAATAGTTTCCGCTATGGGTGAAGCAAGATTCAATACGCTATCCTTACCCGATGTATACACGTACACCTTGCTTACTTTATCTTGGGTGCCTTTCATATTCAAGGTGATTTCTTCCAGTGAAAGAGGAGCCTTATCTCCGGTTGTCAGTATCTTAAAGCCGATAATCTCCTGATTGACAGCTACCGGAGAAGTGGGAATTACCTGAGTACTTGCCTGAAAAGCATTCACCGAACTAAATTCCATCGGTACGGAAAGATATTCACGTACCTCGGCTTGCCAGCCTTTTGCCGTATAGGAAGCAGAAGTGGTCTTTGCATCAAATACAACGGTCAATGCTCCGTCTGCCGATTCCGAACGAAGAGTGCGTTCGGGACCTTTATCCTTGTCATCTGCCGTAGTCAATGACCAAAGCAGCTTGCCTCCGGTTCCTTTTCCACTATAAACTTCAAATTTAGCTCTTGGATAATAAGAAGAAGCAGTAGGATAATAATACAGATGAAAATCGCTGAATTCCAACTCTGCAGTCATTCCTTTCGTCCCGGGAATAAAAGTCACGATCTGATTCCCCTCAACAGGATTATATCCATCATAGTATGAAGACGGATTCTTGGTACTGGCAAAGTCCCACGTTCCGAAAATGGTCTTTTCAAATGTACCGACTACCGAAAGATATTCATTCTTCACCGTTCGGAAACCTTCCGGATTACCATTCGCTACTGCATGAGACTGTCCGGAAAGAGTGATCCCGGTACAACCGCCATCAATCACTTCACCGCTCTGTGTGTCTGCTTTCAAATCGTATGCCAACCAGAAGTAATTATCCCCTTCGACCAGACTCTGCGAACAACTGCTCAATTCGAAGGCCGCAT
>CAVCAX010000278.1:1592-1952 GCA_963599995.1 Coprobacillus sp. CAG:698 | reverse complement strand
ACCCACTTTCACTGTATTGGCAAAGACTTTGCTTTTCCCTGTATAATAAACCGTGGCTTTTGACAAATGAGATAAAACAGTAGTTCCTTCGGAAGTAAACTTAAACGCCTGTGCTACAAGAGGAATCGTATTCTCTGTCTTAATATTGACAGAAAGAATCGGTTGCGAAATATCACCGGCTACTACAGTACCTTCGGTATATTGAGCAGAAACAATTTCTTTCACCTCCATTTGCACGGGAGTATACTCGGACACAACAGCTTCAAAACCATCCTTTAAGTTATAATCGGTTATCTGTATGGTTTTTAAATAGACAGTCAGTGACCCGTCTTCCGCCATTGACTTCACAACCGCCGGTAC
>CAVCAX010000278.1:0-1582 GCA_963599995.1 Coprobacillus sp. CAG:698 | reverse complement strand
GCGCATGATTGTATTCAAATCAGCTTCCCTGACGGTTTTCCCATCGTAAATCTTCATTACATCATCATTGGTAGAAGTGCCATATATATTTTCATATAAGCTTACTTTGGAAAAGTCAATCTGAATTTTATTTCCCGGAGTAGTCGGAACAAATGTTACTATCCCTTCAAACTTTGAAGAGATTTTCCCATCCTTTCCACCATCATCATAAAAAAAGAGATTATCGCTTCCTACTTGATAAGTGGCGGAAGTAGCAGACATCAGAACCGTATGCGGAACGGTCAAAGTAATGGGGGTAGCTGCAACAAAGCCCTCTACTCCGGTGGTATGGGTAGCCGTTGTTACCCTTGCAACAACCGCCTGCACCTTTGCTCCAAACGCTGCATCCATCTTGACATCACCTGCAATGGAAAACCAGTTCCGGCCGGAAGACAATGCCTTAGCCAATACCAGAGTATAAATACCGTCATTCTCGGTGAAAGTTGTTTCCAAAGGTGTCTCTCCGTCAAAATTCAGTTCAGCACCGGCATACAGTTTCAATTGTCCGGGTTCTACAACTTCATTCACAGGAAGTGTAAACGAAACACTCGTCAAAGTCTCCGGCTTCATGATTCCTTCGGTATCTACATAAAAACTGACTAAATTTACGGCCTTTTTAGCCACTGGATCGGTCTCCACTTGCTCATAAGAAGAACCTGCACCTGTAACCATCATATCTTCTACCTTTACACAGCTCACTTTAGCCACCCAACCGAAACAATTGGTGGCATTTACGAAATGAAACCCGACTGAGAGTGCCCCACTTGGATCGGTAGAAAAATAAGTTTTATCAGTATAAGTTCCGCTAAGCGTTTCCAACAAATCACCTTCCGGCAGTTTAGAAGTGTACTTTACTTCACCGGTAGTTGTTGGAAACTTATAATCAATACCCGGTTCTAAGGCTCCGTTATAGATATTCAGATAAGCCGGATAAGAGCCACTCGTACCGTATGGCAATACCTCTACCGACTCAAAAGTTATCTGAATCACCTTTCCTTCTTCCGCCGGTTTAAAAACAACGGCCGACAAAGAATTGTAGCTACTGCTACCCTTTATCATATCTTCCCCCCAATGATCATAAAATGTAATCTCATCAGAAACGGTTACCAGCCCTTCTTCGGGCATTCCGAACTGGGGCATAAACACAACATTCCGGTTATCAGAGCCTTGTCCCCATGAATGCATGGGGATGGCACTGAGCACCAATCCGAGTGTCATCAAAAATAAATGCGTAATTCTTTTCATAAGCATTTTAATTAAACAATTATTTGAACTAAAACTAAATATTCAAACTCTTGAATAACTTTTGCTAAACGAAAAAAACAGAGATTGTCCTAAGAAATGCAGACATTGAAACAAGTACTAAAAAAGCTTCTTCTTTAGTACTGTTACTCTCCACTTTAACTCCCGAAAGCATCAGATATTATAAAAACTGGCAGGTCTTCTGGCTTATCTCTCCCATCGGATGCCTTCCCATAAAGCCAAGCGCTTTACAGTGACATTCTTATCCGAGCTCTACAAGAATTACAGCAGCGGATACTGT
>CAVCAX010000277.1:0-3491 GCA_963599995.1 Coprobacillus sp. CAG:698 | reverse complement strand
GCAAATATATATTTTTTCTATCGAATCTAACAAATTATTCCTTATTTTAATTTCCCATTCAAAAGAAACACCCGAATATTGCATCAGAATAATATCACAAATCAATAAAACGATTATCATGAAGAAAGCTCTTATTTCGGGAATCACCGGTCAGGACGGTTCATTCCTCGCTGAATTTTTGTTGCAAAAAGGTTATGAAGTACACGGCATTCTCCGCCGCTCTTCCTCGTTCAACACCGGACGTATCGAACATCTCTACTTTGACGAGTGGGTGCGCGACATGAAGCAGAAACGTACAATCAACCTGCACTACGCAGACATGACGGATTCAAGTTCGCTGATACGCGTAATCCAAATGGTACAGCCTGACGAGATATATAACCTCGCTGCCCAAAGTCACGTAAAAGTGTCTTTCGATGTTCCCGAATATACGGCAGAAGCGGATGCCGTAGGTACACTGCGTATGCTTGAAGCCGTGCGCATCCTGGGACTGGAAAAGAAAACGCGTATCTATCAGGCTTCCACATCGGAACTATATGGTAAGGTGCAGGAAGTGCCTCAGAGCGAAACAACTCCATTCTATCCGCGCAGCCCCTATGCAGTGGCCAAGCAGTACGGTTTCTGGATCACCAAGAACTATCGTGAAAGCTACGGTATGTTTGCCGTAAACGGTATCCTCTTCAATCATGAAAGCGAACGCCGCGGAGAGACATTCGTAACCCGCAAAATCACATTTGCCGCCGCACGTATCGTACAGGGCGAGCAAGACAAGCTTTACTTAGGTAACCTGGATGCCCGCCGCGACTGGGGGTATGCCAAGGATTATGTGGAATGTATGTGGCTCATCCTGCAGCACGATGTCCCGGAAGATTTCGTTATCGCCACCGGCGAGATGCACACCGTACGTGAATTCTGTACGCTCGCCTTTGCCGAAGCGGGCATCAACCTGCGCTGGGAAGGCAAAGGACTGGACGAAAAAGGAATCGACACAGCCACCGGAAGGGTATTGGTCGAGGTCGATCCGAAATATTTCCGCCCGGCGGAGGTAGAACAGTTGTTAGGGAACCCCACCAAGGCAAAAACCGTATTGGGATGGAATCCCTGCAAAACTCCGTTCCCCGAACTGGTAAAAATCATGGTGCGCCACGATATGAAGAAAGTACAAAAAATGATCGCAACTAAACAGGAATAAGACTCATGGATAAAAATGCTAAGATATATGTAGCGGGACACCACGGACTCGTGGGTTCTGCCATCTGGAAGAACCTGCAAGAGAAAGGATACACCAATCTTACAGGCCGCACTCACAAAGAACTCGATCTGCTGGACGGAACAGCCGTACGCCGCTTCTTTGACGAAGAGCAACCGGAATATGTATTTTTGGCTGCTGCTTTCGTGGGCGGCATCATGGCAAACAGCATCTATCGGGCTGATTTTATCTACAAGAACCTGCAGATTCAACAGAATGTAATCGGTGAAAGCTTCCGCCACCAGGTGAAGAAACTGCTCTTCTTAGGAAGCACCTGTATCTATCCGCGCGACGCGGAACAACCGATGAAAGAGGATGTGCTGCTGACTTCACCGCTGGAATATACCAACGAGCCGTATGCCATCGCCAAGATTGCGGGGCTGAAAATGTGCGAAAGCTTCAACCTGCAGTACGGAACAAACTATATCGCCGTAATGCCCACCAACCTGTACGGTCCGAACGATAACTTCGATCTGGAACGCAGCCATGTACTGCCTGCCATGATCCGCAAGATACACCTGGCTCACTGCCTGAAAGAGGAGAACTGGGAAGCCGTCCGAAAAGACATGAACCTGCGTCCTGTAGAGGGAATCAGCGGAGAAAACTCCAAAGAGGAGATACTGGCTGTTCTGAGAAAATACGGCATCAGCAATACGGAAGTGCTGCTGTGGGGAACCGGAACGCCGTTACGCGAATTCCTCTGGAGCGAGGAGATGGCAGACGCCAGCGTATTCGTAATGGAACACATCGACTTCAAAGATACATATAAGGAAGGAAGCAAAGACATCCGCAACTGCCACATCAACATCGGTACCGGCAAAGAGATAAGTATCCGCAGACTTGCCGAACTGATCGTGGAAACCGTAGGCTATAAAGGGAAGCTGACCTTCGACAGCAGCAAGCCCGACGGTACCATGCGCAAACTTACCGACCCCTCTAAACTGCACCAATTAGGATGGCACCATAAAATAGAAATAGAGGAAGGAGTACGGAAGATGTACGAATGGTACTTGAAATGAAGTATATCCTCAAAAAAGCCTGTTAAAAAAATAAAGGATGCTGAATAAAGATTAAGCAGGCGCTTGAGGAGGGTGTCAAAAAAAAGAATTTTGATACACCCTCCTCAATTTTATATCGGAATAATACTTCACTGACCGTAAAAAAAGAGACAGAACGCCTGTTGCTGAATTTCCGGCATGATGTGAACACAGAAACAAGACTTTCAACTGAATAAGTTTTCTATTCCCAATATAATAGCTATATTTGCGCAATTTAATATCAAATGTGCAATAAATGGAACAAAGTTTTATAGCTTACATTGAAAACAGTATCAAGAACAACTGGGATCTGGATGCTCTGACAGACTACAAAGGAGCCACCCTACAGTATAAAGACGTGGCCCGCAAAATTGAAAAACTGCATATCATCTTCGAAGAAAGCGGTATCCGTAAAGGAGACAAGATAGCCGTCTGCGGACGGAACAGTTCTCATTGGGGAGTTACTTTTCTCGCCACTTTAACTTACGGCGCGGTAATCGTCCCCATCTTACATGAGTTCAAAGCCGATAACGTACACAACATCGTCAACCATTCTGAAGCCAAACTGCTCTTCGTGGGCGATATGGTATGGGAAAACCTGAACGAATCGGCCATGCCGCTACTGGAAGGTATCCTGATGATGAACGATTTCACCTTACTGGTATCACGCAGCCAGAAACTGACGCATGCCCGCGAGCATCTCAACGAACTGTTCGGAAAGAAATATCCGAAGAATTTCCGCAAGGAACATGTGGAATACCGGAAAGACCAACCCGAAGAATTGGCGGTGATCAACTATACATCAGGAACCACAAGTTACTCGAAAGGGGTAATGCTCCCCTACCGCAGCCTGTGGTCGAATACCAAATTCGCTTTTGAGGTACTGTCCCTGAATCCGGGAGACAAGATCGTTTCGATGTTGCCCATGGCGCACATGTACGGACTGGCATTCGAATTCTTATATGAATTTGCCGTAGGGTGCCAGATTTATTTCCTCACCCGTATGCCGAGTCCCAAAATCATCTTCCAGGCATTTGCCGAAGTCAAGCCCAACTTAGTGGTAGCCGTACCGCTTATCATCGAGAAAATCATCAAGAAAAATATCCTGCCGAAGTTGGAAACCCCGACCATGAAGCTATTGCTGAAAGTGCCTATCATCAATGACAAGATCAAAGCGACCGTACGCGAACAAATGATACAGGCAT
>CAVCAX010000276.1:0-2296 GCA_963599995.1 Coprobacillus sp. CAG:698 | reverse complement strand
ACATAGATGACTTTCATTTTCTCCTAACTCATAGGAGGCTGGATGGTCTTTCAGCCAAGTGAGTTCCAATAGAAAACCGGTATCGTTATCTGTCAGATATACCAGAATGAATGAACCGTCTGGAGCTTCTTTCCGATGGTGCTCTTTCAGTCCGAGTGCTTTTTCGTAAAAAGCGATACTACGTTCCAGATCGGTGACGTTGATGTTGAAATGATCAAATCTGCTTTTTATTTCCATGATGTGAAATTTAATAATGTGGCAATGCGGCACATTGCCACATTGAATAATTATTTAACCCAGGCTTTCACGATTTCCCCTGCATAGGTACGTGGTTGTCCCTCCATAGGAGCTTGCGACGGGAGTTTCTTACATTCAAGTATTATAGACGGTTCAGATTGATTCGTAGGATAGAACCTTACGGAATAAGTCTCTGCCTTTTCTATCTGTTCATAAGATTGGTCTGGAGAGAATATGGTGAAAACGACCGGTTTACCATTAATCTTTCCTAATGAACCTCCGGCGTTGGCTGTCATCATAGTCATGTTGAAGGCATCCTTACCGATGGCGACAACCAAATTTCCTGCTCCCACTTGGATGGCATTAGCCGGTATCTGGTAGGGGGCTATTTCTTTATAGCCGGGCACATTGGCAGATGCCGGATTATTGTTTGCAGAAGGCTCTGTCGATATTACGGGATTGGCGGGAGCGATAACTATCGGTCCGGGGGTAGTGATTGCCTGCTTGCCAGGTTGTGTTGCCGGTTCGGCTGCAACCTTGGCGGCTCCTAATGCTTGGGCTGCACCGGCAAACAGATTATCGGCAAAGTCAACGGTTTTTTTACGCCATTTGGCAAGTCCGCGTACTAATTTGGTCTTTGCCTTATTGAGTGCATATTTGTCGGTAATCCATTCCTCTGCTGTATACTTCTCTTTTTCGCCGTAGGTGAAACGTATTTTCTCCACTTCCATGAAGCACTTTTCCGGTTGGCAGGTGACGGTGATCTGATAGTTTACCCAAGTACGGTCCAGTGACAGGGCACTTGACTTGAATACAATCCATTCCTCGCCTATGCCTGCAATCATTCCTTTCTCTTTGTCTGAATAAGCTACCCGGCTTCCTTGATTTTTGTTCTCTTTGAGTCTTGTTTCCATCCATTTCATTATTCGGTCGAATATCTCCTCTTGTGACATTCCGGGAATGTTGAACTCTTTGGAGAATACTACTCTTCCATCCACTTCGGGAACTGCACCCGCAAGATATCTGCTGTCATCGTCTTTGTCGTTCTGTGCCATGACGCTTACCGGCAGGCAGAGAAGGAGCAATGCAAAAAAAAGTTGTGTCAATCTGTTCATAATTCTATGTTTTATTTAGTAATCTCAAATGTCTCGCCCCGATGGGTGATGCTGATGAAACGGCATCCGTTCGCTTCGGCTACACTCCGGAAGGCATTACCGCCTTCATAATCTTCACTGAAGTGCATGGGCACAAATATAGTGGTTTTTATTTGTTCGATGAATTGTTCGGCACCTTTCATGTAATCTTTTCCCATTCGCCGGTCTACCGGAAACATAACGAGATCGATGGCGGAAATCTGTTGCTTGAGGTATTTGACTTCTGCCAGAAAATCTCCGTTGGCTTTACGTATTTCCTGTTCGGTCGATTCTTCACTCCAATGCCAGTTGTTGAGATCGCCGGCATGAAATATATTCATTCCTTGTAAATGAATGAGAAAAGAAATGCCGACATCTGTAGAACCGAATGCATCGATACGTAAAGTGCCGTCTTCGTAGGATTCTCCTTTATTTATATATACGCCGTCTTCCCGGTTGGCGCGATGATGCTTCAGGATGTCTTTTGAAAAGATATATATGATGTCCGGACGTTGCTCTCTCCACGTCAATATTTCATGGTTGAAGTGATCGGGATGGAAATGGGTGGAAAGCACGTATAGCTTGCCGGACTTTTGTAGCAGGTAGTCGTGCACGATGCCTTGATTCTGCATCCCTTCCGATGAGTCTTTGTAGTAATCGATGATGATGGTTACCTCTTCGGCTTCGATGGCGAATCCGCTATGGTAGATATAATCCAGTTTCATAGGCTGATGGTTTAGAGATGCAATATTACATATTCTTCCTGTGACGGACAAGAAAAAAACAGGAAATCGGGTGGGGAAGATGTTATCGAATGCAACATAAAAAACGAGGGTGTGTCAAAATGAGCAAGACTTAGAATTTACCCCTGCCACAAATGCTTGTAGCAGAGGTGAATTCTTTGAAAAGGACATTTTGACACACCC
>CAVCAX010000275.1:14255-15918 GCA_963599995.1 Coprobacillus sp. CAG:698 | reverse complement strand
CCCTTTATCTTCCTTTATATCAGTAATTCGGGTTGTACAATCCGTAATTTATATACCGGTATGATAAATAATATTCCGTAGTTTTGCATCATCGAATAAGACTCAATCGGAATTAGACAGACAGAATTTGAACAAAAAGAAAATAGCTCAAAATCCGAAACGTTTAAACTAATAAATAGTATATCGTATGAAAAGAATTGTATTGATTATGACGGCAATCATCCTGTCATGTATTGCCGCAAGTGTACAGGAACAAAGGAACAAAACCCTGGTTGTTTATTTCTCGGCAACGGGAACAACGGAAAAAGCTGCCAAGCTGATTGCCGAAGCCACGGGCGGAACGCTTTATGAGATACAGCCTGCGAAAAAGTATGTTGCCGCAGATCTGAACTGGCACAACAAATCCTCTCGTAGCAGTGTGGAGATGGCAGATGCCAAATCGCGTCCGGCATTAAGTTCCCAACCGGGAAAATTGGCAGATTACAACACGGTCTATATCGGTTTCCCCATTTGGTGGGATTTGGCTCCGAGAATCATCAATACTTTCATAGAAAGTTGCAATCTTACCGGCAAGACCATTATCCCGTTCGCCACATCGGGTAGCAGCGACATCTCCAATTCCGAAAAAGAGTTGCAGAAAACTTACCCCAACTTAAAATGGCAGAAAGGTAAGCTGTTGAATAATGCAAGTCTGGAAGATGTTAAACAATGGATAAAAAAATAAATCATTATGAGAAAGAATTTCGGGGCAAAACCCTTTACCTATCCGCAACCGGTATTTATCATCGCAGCTTACGATGAAAACGATATTCCCAACGCCATGAATGCAGCTTGGGGTGGCATCAGTGAAATGAATGAAATCAGCATTTGCATCAGCAATGGACACAAGACAACTGCAAATATCCTGAAACGCAAGGCGTTTACAGTGAGCATGGCGGAAGCCGGACAAGTCGTTGCCTGCGATTACGTTGGCATTGTTTCCGGCAATAAAGTAGCAGACAAATTTGCACGTGCCGGTTTCCACGCTACCCGTTCAGAGTTTGTGGATGCTCCGCTAATCGACGAATTGTCCGTAGCAGTGGAATGCAGACTGAAAGACTATAATCCCGAAACCTGCATTTTGCGCGGTGAGATAGTAAATGTCAGCGTAGACGAACGTGTGCTCAACGAAAACGGTAAAGTGGATGCTTCCAAAGTAGTCCCCATCATTTTCGACCCGTTCAACAATGACTATCTGAAAGTAGGCGAAAAAGTGGGTAACGCTTTTTCTGATGGCAAAATGCTAAAATAGAATGAGCAACCGGCTAAAAAGCGTATGTACGATGACGGCAATGTGCCTTTGCATGGCAGGGCATCTGTTTGCAACAGACCATCATGCCGATAACAACAACAAGATCATGGAAGAGAAATTAAACCTGACTCAAGAGTGGGACAAGACGTTTCCACAGAGTGACAAAGTGAACCACACCAAAATAACGTTCCACAACCGCTACGGCATTACACTGGCAGCCGACCTTTACGCCCCCAAAAACATTACGGGGAAATTGCCGGCCATCGCCATCAGCGGCCCTTTTGGCGCAGTAAAGGAACAGGCCTCAGGCTTGTACGCACAGATATTGGCTGAACGCGGATTCCTTACAATCGCTTTCGACCCGTCATATAC
>CAVCAX010000275.1:6257-14245 GCA_963599995.1 Coprobacillus sp. CAG:698 | reverse complement strand
AATACGGAAGATTTCTGTGCAGCGGTCGATTACCTCTCTACCCGTAACGATGTGGATGCAGAGCGCATCGGTATCATCGGTATCTGCGGCTGGGGCGGCATGGCGCTCAATGCGGCAGCCATCGACACCCGTATCAAAGCAACGGTAACAGCAACCATGTACGACATGTCGCGTGTAAAAGCCAATGGATATTTTGATGCAATGGACGCCAATGCCCGTTATGAACTCCGCAAGCAACTCAATGCCCAACGCACAGAGGACTATCGCAATGACACGTATGCACTGGCAGGTGGTGTTGTAGACCCATTGCCTGATGATGCGCCTCAATTCGTGAAAGATTACCATGCCTATTACAAGACACCGCGTGGTTTCCATAAACGTTCGCTCAACTCAAACAACGGCTGGAACCAAACATCCTCACTTTCATTCATCAACATGCCTCTCCTATCATACAGTGATGAAATCCGCAGTGCGGTATTGATGCTCCACGGTGAAAAGGCCCATTCACGCTATTTCAGCGAAGATGCCTTCAAGAAGTTGAAAGGGGATAACAAAGAATTACAGATTATTCCCGGTGCCAACCACGTAGATCTGTATGATAATCTGAAAGTAATCCCCTTCGACAAAATAGAGAAGTTTTTCCGCGAATATCTCAAATAGTCCCAAAGGAGAATGTTGACATTCCGAATACAAGAAGATAATTAAAAGTCGCAACCGCCATTCCGCTGGAATGGAATTCGAAACAACAACATCGTATGTCAGAATGATGCTGCACAGCTTCCTCTCCCTTCCCCAAGGTGGAGAAACTGTGCAGCATTCATTATATCGAATCAGGTCAAGATTGCATGCTCAAGCATTATTCTCCCCTGTTGTAATACATTTTTTCGCAAAAGACACCTGTCATATAATAAAATTCCGTAACTTTAGCGCCTAAGAACATAGCAGTGATCTTTTAAAGATCATAACTAACCACTATAAATTTAATACCTTCACAGCTATATTCCTATTTTTCCAGAAGAATCTTTTTTATATCACGTTATTCAGATGGCAACTGTAAAGGCCTGCCAGGCATAAATATCTCCGTAACAGAATCCGAAAAAGATTGAAATCGTGCCACACAGCTTCTCCTCTTTTTTCTTTCGGGAAGAAGAAGCTCCCTTTTTTTGGGGGGAAGTGACAGGAAATATTTAAGGAGAGAGAAATAATAATGAAAGGAGGAAGAAATAACCGAAGAGGAAGATAGAGAGGGAGACAATTGAGAAAAGGGAGATAATTGAGAAAAGGGAGATAAGAGAAGAGGGAGGAATAATAACGGGAAGGGATAAATACTAAGGGAAGAGAAAGATACGAATGAGAAGAGAGAAAGTCATACGGGATGGTAGTTATACACAAGGGATAGTCTAATACAAAAGCGTTTATGCTAAAAAAAATGAAGGAACCAGTCAACAAAAAAGAGAAGATACTAATCACCGGTGCCGCCGGTTTTATAGGGTATCACTTGGTCATGTTATTAATACGCAATCAATATAATGTTGTCGGCATTGATAATCTGAACACATATTACGATATCAATCTTAAATATGACAGATTAAAAAACTGTGGAATAGATACTCCTACCCACACCGGAACCAAAAGCATCAGTTCAAAATATGCCAACTACGAATTCTATCAGGCAGACATTGCCAACAATGATTCCTTAAATGCCATATTTGAGGCAGAGCATTTTGACTTTGTAATAAATCTGGCAGGCCAGGCCGGAGTAAGATACTCGATAGAGAAACCGGCAGAATACATCCATTCCAATATTCTTGGGTTTCTCAACGTCCTGGAATGCTGTAAATCCCATAAGGTTAATAAAGTGCTCTACGCAAGTTCAAGCAGTGTATACGGTTCCTGTACCGAACATCCCTTTAAAGAAAGCATGCCGCTGAATAACATGCTCAACATCTACAGCATTTCAAAGAAAGCAAATGAAGAGATGGCGAATGTCTACAGAAATTTATACGGAATACATTCTGCCGGTTTCAGATTCTTCTCTGTATACGGACCGTGGGGACGTCCGGACATGGCAATTATGATTTTCACGAAAGCCATTCTTAACGATGAGCCTATAAACCTATTCAACAACGGTAATCACAAACGGGATTTTACTTATGTTGAGGACATCGTAAACAGCATTTTCCGCCTTATCCAAACCCAACCGGCCCAATGGGCGCCCATATACAACATAGGCAGTTCCAACCCCATATCGTTAACGACATTAACAGGACTCTTAGAAGAGAAACTGGGAAAGAAAGGCATCTACAATTACTGTCCTATGCAGCAAGGAGATATTGAAGACACCTGCGCGGATATGTCTTTGTTCGAGAATCAGTTTGGCAAGCATAAATTCACATCGATAGAAGACGGCCTTGATCATTTTTTAAGGTGGTACTTTGACTATAAATGACATTACAATGAAAAGAAACATTCTAATAGGTTCCCAGACTTGGGCTTGGGGACCGGCCTCAAAGGCAGAAGCAATCGGCAATGTGTTGAGAAATGAATATGATTGCTCTGCTGATTTCTATGGCGACAGGATTTCGTACGACTTCTGTCTGAAATCGGAATCGTTCAATTCCTGCTTTCTGCTGGAATGCGAACATGATTTCGCTTCGGTCCCTTTCGAGAATTACGACTTTGTCATTTCCGTAATGAATCCTTTTTTAGCAGTTGCAGCGGCAAAAGCGAACAAAAAGGTCTTTTGGATAGACAGCATGTCGTGGATATGGAATTGGAACAATCTGGACACACTCCAAAGGAAATACGATGAAATCATCGACAAGCCCATAACGGAAATCCTATCATACATGAAAGAAATGGCCGGATATGACTGTAAGATTTTCGGTCAGATAAGCGCCACAAGACTCTTCATCCAGGGCAATTATTACGATGCCCTCCCCTCGAGTTCCAAACTTGAATATACAGGTGCGGTTATAAACAACAGTTTTATCCATTCTGAGGAGAGGGATAAAATCATCATCAGCCTCAGCGGGCAGATCTGCCCGTATATGAATCTGAGACATGCCGTGAAACACGGAAACAACACCCAGAAATGGCTAAAGCCGGTTATCGACAAGTACAAAGGAAAATACCGGATATACATTGTCGGCAATGAATCGGTGCTGAACAGCATGAAGCATTTCGACGGAGTGACTTACACCCAGTTCAGCCATTCGGATTTCTTGAAGAATCTGAATAGTTGCCATGCCTTGTTCTGCCCATGCGGCTTCACGACCGTATTTGAAGGTGCCGCATACCACGTTCCGATGATTTTTCTACCTGAGACGCATGACGGAAACGCATACGAATTCTTGCTGGTGACCCGGAAAGCGACCAAGGAGGAAAGGGAGACGATATTCCCGCATTTGCTGCTTGATGTAGATACAAAGGACATCGACAACATCGGAGACGGAGACTCTATCGTTGAAAGGCTCAATGACTTGTATGGCAAGCTGGAGAACGATTCGGATTTTCAGCATCTGTACCAGTCGAGAGTGAACCGATGCCTGGATGCACTCGAGGGTAATCCTGAATTAGCAGACATGCAAAAGAGAATCATCAACAGGGTTATCGAAACCGAAGGTACCATCAACCATATCCTGAATACCATATTTGATCTTCTATGAAAAAGATTCTGATTCTAACCGAGTTTTTCCCACCCAACAACAGCGGTGTATCTCTATCTGTCAACCGGTTCGTTGCGCTATTGAGGCAGAAGGGGTACAAAAACATTTCTGTTGCCGCAATCGAACCGCTAACGGAAGAATATCTCTATCCGCAATACAGGAAAGAGGTCGTCGATGGCATTACCGTTTGGCACCTATATGCCGGTACCGGCAGGCCACTGACCAAAGCCGAAGACATTAGGGTATGTGAATACATGGTGAAAGACATCATCGCACAGAATCTCATTGATGTCATACACGCATACAACATTTTCAATGCCGGATACATTGCGTATAGAATCAATCAGGAGTGCAATATCCCGTATATCCTGTCCATCCGTGGAAATGACCTGACCAAAAAACTGTACAGCTACGGAGAGATCTATCCGCAAAGCCTCATCATACGCAAGGCGCAAGCCATAACATGTGTCAACGGTTTCCTGCTGAACTGCCTGTTAGAAAACTTTCCGGAGGTATCCGGCAAGTCCGATGCCGTATATAACTCCATCGTTCCGGAGGAGAAGTGGCTGGATTACCGGAAGCAAAGGAGTGAACTGAAGAAAAGGTATCAGGTTCAAGACAAATTCGTGTTTACATATATCGGTGAAGTGAAAGAGAAGAAACAGACGATGATGCTGGCAGATGCTTTCAGACGTTTCAACAACCGGTATCCGGATACCGTGTTGTATATAGTCGGATATGTGTATCATGAGGAGAGGGAAATGTTAGACAAATTACTGAAGCAATGCCGCAACATCCTGTATGTTCCGAAGGTAACCCACGAAGAGGTCGGGCGGTTCTATGCGATTTCCGATGCTTTCGTACAGATGTCATACGATGACGGTCTGCCGAATGCCTTGTTAGAAGCCATCTACATGCAGGTCCCGATAATCGCGAGCACCATTTTTTCAGACTTTCTCACCCACGGGGAAGATGCATTATTAGCTAATCCCTTTTCCACCCAAGAACTGTCTGACAACATGTTCCGGTTGTATTCGGAACCCTGCTTGAGAGAAAGACTGGCAGAATCCGCCTCACAGCTCCTCTCGGGCAGACTTTCCACTGAAAATGAATATACCTCTTTTACAAACATTTATGATAAGATCGGATAAGAAATACCGAATGATGTTCTATACCCATGACGGCGCCGGATTGGGGCATCTCACCAGAATTTCCCGAATTGCGGAAGCCTTGTCATCCGATCGTCAGGTTGAGTGCATGATAGTCAGCGGTTTCCGTGAGATGAGTTTTATTGTCAGCAAGACTCTGCTCGTATGCAAGCTGCCGTCCAGAGACAGCATGATAGAAGAGCGGGCCAACTACTGGGACCAACACGCATTCATCGACATGGACATCCCGGAAGTATACAAATGGAGAAAGGCGGATATGGAAATGCTGTTCTCAATGTACCGGCCGGACGCTTTCTTTATTGACTATTACGTCGTCGGGAAAAGAGACGAACTGTCCGAAATCATAAAGAAACATCACCAGACCACCCTGTTCTATTACATCAACCGCGGTATCATCGGCAGTGAGTGTTCCATCCGAACTCAGGTTCTTACGGATAACAACTGCCTGTTTCTGGAGAAGTATTTCAAAAGAATCTTCCTGACAAACGACAAAACCGTTTTTGATTTCACAAAAGCATACGGACTATCTCCTGAAATAAAGGAAAAGTGCGTCAACACCGGGTACATAAGCCATCAGACGGCAGATGATGAGAAGATGAAGATCCGCAGGCTGCGCCATGTGGAAGACAAGGTATGGATTGTATGTACCGCAGGAGGAGGCAAACTGGGAGAATCCTTTACCGAAAGCATGGTTAAGCTCGCCGGAGAGTTTCCGGAAGCAGCGTTTGATATTATAGCCGGTCCCCGAAATTCCATGAAATTACCGGGAAACGACTCTCCCAACTGCATGTACCACAAAAGCATGAACCATCTGCCGGCCCTCATCGCCGCTGCCGACATCTGTCTCACAACGGGAGGCTACAACACGATGACCGAGGCGATGTCAAACGGTACACATATAATGATAAAGCCCTCGCAACTGGAAAAAGAAGACGAGCAGTTTTTCCATGCACAGCTTCTGTCGGAAAAGTTAGGCATGGATCTCCTCATCAGGGACGAGAATGACCTGAAGGATAAAATCGGAAGATTCATTGAAAACAGGCGTACGGCAGACTACTCCCAACTTGACATGAACGGATTAAGCATCATCAGGAAAACGGTTCTCAAAGATTTAAAAGACAGCTTATGATTTACGCATTACATGGAATCACGGACAGCAAGTCAATGACCGAAATGGGTCATCGCAATCTGGTGCAGACCGATGTACTGAGATCGTACATTACCGACCACAGAAATGCCATCGGCACAACCCGGGAAGTGATTGCCGGACAGAAGGAACTTGCCTTTACAATCGACGACAGCACAAAGGCCTCATTGGACTCGGCTCTCCTTTTCGCTGAACTGGGCATTCCGTGCACGTGGTTCGTAAACGGCAAGAACATCATCGGGAATGTGCCGTATTCATTCGCCTATCTGAATGAACTGATGGATAGATGTGATGAGAAAATCGTGTTTGACGGTAAGACCATCAGCCTTGATGATTTTCACAAGAAGAAGAAAGTCAGAAAAGCCATCAAGGAATACATGCACCGGCATTTCCAGACAGACACACAGAGATTGCTTTTTCTGCGCGAGGTGATTGCCGCCAATAATCTTCATGACTTCGAAATTCCTCCGTACACAAAGCAGGTAACCATCGACCGGATCCTCTCCCTGAAGGGGAGTTCCATTTCAGTCATGAATCATCTTTGGGAGCATAACTTCACGGATCTGGAGACACCGGAAGCCCTCATGGATAATATCAGGAAGGGAGCGGAATGGCTGCAGACCTGTTTTGACTACCCGATAAACGAGCATGCACTTCCATACGGACTGTATTCGGAGAGTCTGCGCGGACTGACAGAAGACATCGTATATCTGTTGGACAACCGTCATGAAGCCGGAGAAGTATTGCCCAATGTATTAAACAGAACAGCATTCCAGCCATGAGATGCCATATATTGACAGACAGGGTAGCGCCGTTCCATACCGGAGGGCTCGAAAATTCCATTCTCAGAATCGCAAAGGCATTACGGGATATGGGGTATGAAATCTGCATATACATCACAGATGAAACCGGCTCCGAAATCCCCCCGTTCATGGAAGGAATCAGGTATATCAGCCTGTCCGGTTCAATCGGGGAATTGCTTGAACCGATCGAGGACACCTACAGAAGGAACAACCTTTACCCCAGGGTGGTGTATCACATAATGCTCAACCAGCTGTCCGACAATGATATATGCAGGGAGCAGGATATCCTGTTCTCATTCTACATATCCACCTACGGTTTCATTCAGCAGAGGGTTGCAGACAGTCTGAATCTGAGGCATGCGGCATTTGTCAGAGGAAGCGACTATTCGATGGACATGCATATTCCGGGCAAAATGAGTGGCATCCGGTATGTATGCAGCAATTGCTCGTTGATTATCACCACCAATTGTGAGCAAATCAGGAACCTGGCGGCCATCTTCAATCTAAGCCGGGAGAAATTCAGGCTTTGCCACAATCCTGTCGGAGGCAGAACAGCCGGAGACGGAACGGCCGGAAATGCTCCACCCGTGGATGACGAGATTCTCTTTATCAGCGACGTAGGATATTCATGGAAGAAAGGTACCCATATCCTATTCAAAGCATTTGAGAGACTGTGTCACGAATCCGAAGTCCGATGCAAGTTATATCTGTGCGGAACTACCTGTAACTCCGAAAAGGCGTATTGGGAGAGAGAGAAGGCAAGATTGAATGACCAATACCCGCTACGCATTGTTACCGACGGATATAGCAACCGTTTTGCTTCATTGTATTCCCAAGCATCGGCATACGTATTTCCCTCCCTGGCGGAAGGCTGCCCGAACGCCCTTCTCAAGGCTCTGTCGCAAAACCTGACCGTGATAACCACCCGAACCGGTTTCATGGCAGAATTGGAAGACGAGCCAGACGGGGTATATTGTGTAAAGCCTGCGGACTCGGAGGAACTGTTCCGGGCGATGCAGAAAGTTGCCGGTACTCCCCTGCATGGGAATTACGAGAAGCGGATAAACTTAATAAGAAACACCTTTTCTGAAGAGAAAGAGAGGGAAACATTAAAGGAAATAATGAAAGTATTATGAGAAAGCGACTGCTGTTTTATGTCAGAAAAGGAAATGGTCTCGGCCATTTGAAACGATTGTCCAGA
>CAVCAX010000275.1:0-6208 GCA_963599995.1 Coprobacillus sp. CAG:698 | reverse complement strand
TTGTCCAGAATAGCCGGGGCCTTGTCCGGAAACTATTCGTGCCTATTCATCAGCGGCCACAGGGAAATGAGCTGGATGGTACCTTCGGATTGCGAATATTATCAGATTCCTTTTTGCGGCAACATCGACCGCAGCCAATTAATCATGCATGTGAATGAGAGGTATTGCCCTGATGCAATCTTCTTCGATCACAGTCTGAATGGGAACGATGGAGACATCCATCCGCTTCTTGACAACTCCAAAGCCCGGAAATTCTTAATCCTCAGAGGAGTGCTCGACAGTCCGGAAAAGACGGAGGCAATCTACCACAACCCGGCTTCATTGTTTTACATGAACAATAAGATGGACCATATCTTTGTGGCATGTGACGAGCGGATCGAGGACATCTCCACCTACAGATTTCTGGAAAAAGACACCTTAGGCAGGACCTCCTATATAGGTTATGTAGCACCGGCATTCCCGGACGACGAGATGGCGGCTTACAGGAGTTCGAAGAGAAAGGGAAAAAGCCGTTATGTCGTTTCAAATCCCGGAGGCGGTTTCAAGAACCATGCCTTGCTGAAAGCAAGTATGGAATTGGCATCCGGATATGCCGGAAACACCCAATGGGACATTCTGTATGGACCTAAAAATGACAGGAAGCCCCCTTTCTATCCATACGACACTCTCTCCACAGGCAATACCGGCATTTACATCTCCTCACCGGAGACGGACAGGATGAACGCATCATCCGACATATTGATAACAAGGGGAGGATACAACAACCTGATTGAAGGCATCTATGGAAACAGCCATATAATCTGCCAGCCGATGGGTCCGAAAAATGACGAACAATTCATACATGCGAAGAGACTGTCCCAGTTCTATGACAAGCTGAGAATTGTCGGGAATACCGGAGAGTTGAAAGAGTGTTTTAGTGAGGTCATGAGAACACAACCGCCCGAGCCTCCATATCCGAACCGGTGCCTGAACTTGAATGGAATCGAAAACCTCGTAACGCAACTGAAAAACCTGATATAAGCAATGGAAAACATAGAAGACAAGTATTACAGAAAGACCCGATGGATGGAAGATCGGTTTGTCCTTGATTTTCTCCGAAACACCCACGGGGACAGTGCTTACGATGTTTTAGAAGTCGGCTCGGGACTTGGCCGGTTTGCAATGAAACTGCAAGAGCAGACCCGTTCAACGGTGTGCTGCATCGAGAAAAATGCCGACTTGGGAAAAAACACCCTACATGCGGGAATACGCACGCTTGTCGGAGACCTGAACGACATAAAACTCGAAGACAACAGCTTCGACGTAATCCACTGTTCCCACGTCATCGAGCACTTGGGATACCCACAGATAGCCGACACGCTGGACCGCTTTTACAAGATACTCAAACCGAACGGATACATGATACTCCGTTCACCGTTGGCCAGCCCTAAATTCTATTTTGACCTCGACCATATCCGCCCGTATCCGCCACAGGCCATACTTGCTTATTTCTTCAACATGGAGCAGCAGCGCAAATCGGCAAACAAAATAAGGCTGGAGAAGATTCGCTTCCGCAGACAGGCATGGATTCCGTTCCCTTATGCAATGGGTGGACTCAGGCATCAGATCAACCGCCTCATGATGTGTCTGTGGACGACGTTCCGTTTTCCGCAATGTTCTCCGAACGGTTATACTTTAATATTGAAGAAATGGGATACAGAGTAAGTAAATTCATTTATCACAAGGGCTGCAAGAAATTAGTCAATGATTTGACCGAACAGCTTATCTATATGACACCCGGGCAACGTGCCGTATACGACCTGGTGTCATACGGTCGGGAAATACCCGAAGAACTGGCAGGAACATTCAACGGGATGGTCGAAACCGGAATTTTTGTTCCGGAAGAGCTGGATGAAGCCGGCAAGTACAACCTTTTGAAACTGGACATAGATGTAAATACCCATTGCAACGCATCCTGTGTTTACTGCCCTCAGAGTACCCATAAAAGAGGAGTCCGTGTAATGCCGTTCGAGCTATTCACCAAAATCATAGACCGATTCGACGGCTACAATTTGAAATGGGTAGCATTGCACATCTACGGAGAGCCGCTCTTGGACCCGCTTTACAGAAAAAGAGTGGAATACCTCAAGGAAAAGAAGATGCGCCTGCACTTCTTTACCAACGGAAGCATGCTCAGCAAAGACCTGATTGACTTTCTGAAAGACAAGAACATTTTCGGAGCGATGTTCAATTTCCCTTCAATCGATTGTGAGGAGTGGAAATACATGACCAAGCTCTCCGACCGGCACTTCCTCAGAGCTAAGGAAGGCATCGAATATTTCATCGGGGCATTTGCCGGCAGACTCGAACATCTCGAGATCGTAGTAAACGGCAATACGGATAATCACGAGGAGAGGACACTTGCCATAAAGGAGCATTTCAGCAAATTCGGAAATGTCATTGTCAACGGATGGGATTCGAACTCACGTGCCGGCAGCCTGAAAAACGAATACGTGAAATCCATCAGCCATCAGCATGCAGAATTCTGCGGATGCCCGCGAGTGGTCAACCAGTTGCACATAAACATCGAAGGCGATGTCATCCTCTGCTGCCAAGACTATTTCCAAAGCATCAAACTCGGCAACATCCTCACCGACAGTGTGGAAGAGATCATGAATTCGGAAAGGATGAGATCCGTCAGAGCGCAAGTCTACGGTTTGGCTCCAATGGAGGAGACTCTTCTTTGCCGCAGTTGCACCATGATAAGAACCCGATAAAGTGATGACGGACCTGTCGATTGTTATCCCGTTTTACAATGCAGAGACATATCTCGGCCGGATGCTGACATCGGTATGCCAATCGGTGACACGATACCAATATGAGGTTATACTGATCGACGACGGAAGCACAGATAGTTCCATCGCAACAGTAAACCGATTCACGGCAAAGCATGAAAACATATCCTGCTTCCAGATAAGCCACGGAGGTGTATCGCGTGCCAGAAACGCTGGGATTTCCAAATGTACCGGAACCTACATCTGCTTTTTGGATGCAGACGACTTTATAAGCCCTCTTTACATCGAGCGGATGGTGGGGGCAATTCGCTCCGGTGCAGACCTGACCGTATGCGGATATGAACTGAGAGCCGGCAGCAGAATAAGACAAAGGGTACTCGCCGATGCAGATTATCACGATTTGCCAGAGGCGCTCCGGGTGATGGAATCTGTCAAAAGAACCATGGTACAATCGGTATGGAACAAGATATTCGTCAAACAAACGGTTGACAAATATGGAATCTCTTTCCCGGAAAACCTCCCTATCGGCGAAGACCACTCATTTTTTCTGGACTATTGCTCACGAATCAAACACATCAAGACCCTATCGGATGTTCTCTATATCCATATAAAGAATGAAGATTCATTGTCCAATAAGCGTTTCCGGTATGACATTCTGCAGAAAAGAGCCAATGTCATTCATCGGAAAAACAGGGATCTATTGTCAAGATACCCTTCCGAAGCATATACGCACCACTGTTCCGCCAATTATGCATTGGACATTTACCATTCCCTGCTACAACTGGTTTCCGAAGATTACAGTCTCAAATTCATCAAAGAAGAACTGGAAAGAAACCGACCTGCACTAACATGCAGTCATACATACAACAGACGCCAACGATTGCCCCTCCTGCTGAAAAAAGCCCTGCAAACCGGCTCCACAGTCGTCCTGTACCTAAGCCTTTGCCTCCTGAACTTCTACTACAAAATCATCGGGAGAAGGCTGAATACATAATCACTTCGCAAAAGACCGTACGGTATACAAGCATTAGAAAGTACTGAGAAATACGGCACAAAAATAAAGCAGACTCCGAATCAGAACAAAAAATTAATTTCCCATTACGTAATCTTTCCCTCTCGTAACTTCTTATCATAAAAAACCTATATAAGCCTTTTTTTATGAAAAAGAAGTTACCATCCAATACAATGAAAACCCAAGTTCCCTTATTCAATCGGGAACGATGGAATGACGACTCATAAAAGACTTAATCCGGTAATATAGACAGGAGGAAGCATTTTATGAAATGTCAGAAAAATATCCTGCCACGACAAACGAAAACAATGTCAACGAATCAAATCCGATCAACCAATTATAATAAATCTTATAACATGTACAACAGCTATCATTTCAATCAATCAATCCTAAGAAACACTTTTTTAGTGCTCGCATTGGTTATCAGTGTACTATTACCCGGTAAGGCACTTGCAGCAGGTATTGATTTTCAAGTAAAAGATGTAACTGTACGCGAAGCTGTATTGAAACTGCAACAGCAATATGGATTTTCCGTAACAGTAGAATCAAATGAGGTGGATATGAATCGCAAAGTCTCAGTCTCTGCAAAGAATGAATCCATCAATGTCATACTCGACCGTATATTTGCGGGACAGAATGTTACCTATACGGTAACCAATAAAAGTATTGTTGTCCAAAGCCGGAAACACTCCACAGGGAATAATCCCACGACACCCAAAGCGCGTCTGATTTCCGGAAGAGTGATAAACGGCACGGATAAAGAACCGCTTATCGGCGTTACCGTCCAGAATCCCGAATCGGGCAAAGGTGTAATCACCAACATAAACGGTGACTACTCCATTGAGGCAGTCCCGGGGCAGACACTCAAATTTTCTTATGTGGGCTTCTCCGATGTCTCAATGAAGGTAGGCAGTTCGACTGTCATGAATATTACCATGACCGAGAATTCGACGGTACTCAATGAAGTCGTAGTAGTCGGATTCGGCAGCCAGAAGAAAGTAAACCTGACGGGAGCTGTCGGAGTTATCGGAAACGAGGAGATCAACGGACGTCCGGTCACTTCGGCCGCACAAGCCTTGCAAGGATTGGATCCGTCGTTAAACATCGGCATCAATACCGGTAGAGCCGACTCGGGCTATGAGATAGATATCCGTGGTACCGCATCCTTAAACGGCGGAAGCCCGCTCATTCTCGTCGATGGTGTAGAAATGGGGCTCAACAGACTTAACCCGAACGACATCGAATCGGTATCCGTATTAAAAGATGCATCAGCGGCTTCAGTGTACGGTGCCAAAGCCTCAGCCGGTGTAGTGCTGATCACCACCAAAACCGGTAGTGACTCGAACGTAAAGGTTACCTACAACGGTCGTTTCGGTCTGTTAAAAAACACCACAAGCACCGACTATATAACCAGCGGATACGACTGGGCTAAGGTGGTTGACCGTTTTTTCTACTATTCGAACAAAGGAATAAACTATCTCAAATATGACGAGGACGACTGGCATGAACTCGAAATACGCCGTGGGGACAAGACCGAGAACCCCGAACGTCCGTGGGTAGTAACCGAAGAAGACGGAACATACAAGTATTACGGTAACTTCGACTGGTACGGTTACATTTACAAACGTACCCGTATGCAACATGAGCACAACGTATCGATAAGAGGAGGTAATGACAAAGTAAAATACTACGTAAGCGGCCGTTATTACAATACTCAGGGAATCATGAACCTGCAGAATGACCCGTATGACAACTACAGCATTCGCGGAAAAATGGATATCAACATTACGAAATGGGCCCGCTTCAGCACCAACCTGAACTATTTTTACGGTAAAATGTGGTGGCCGGGAATGAAGAACCAGCAAACGACATTCCGTAACGTAACGATGGGCGGTTCTCCGCTATTCGTTCCCAGAAACCCCGATGGAAGTATTGTGCACAGTACCGAAATCGTAAATCAGGGAGCCGGTGTACTCGGTGACATGAACCTGATGCTTACTTATGGCAAAACGTCCAACGAAGAGGTAGTAAATGAAGCGACGATCAAGAACAAACTTGAATTGGATATTGTCAAAGGACTGACCTTACATTTGAGCCATGCCTATCGTTTTTCTCATGAATTCGGACAGTATCGCTATAACAATGCACCGTATTCCTCACACAAAGACGTGATTTCATGGGAAACTACCGGCAAGTTCCGTAACGAACTTCAAGAGACCAACCAATCGCTCTACAAGCAGACATTTGAAGCATTTGCCGATTACTCACACACCTGGAACAAAGTACATAACTTCAAGGCGATGGCCGGTATGCAATATGACACCCGCTACTACCGCAAGAACGCAGTATCGGTCGATGGAAATCTCTCGGAAGACCTGAATGACTTCAACCTGTCTGCCGGATCGACTTATGTGGTCAGCGG
>CAVCAX010000274.1:1485-6007 GCA_963599995.1 Coprobacillus sp. CAG:698 | reverse complement strand
TATGCATAAAGGGGAATTAACAAATGTTATTCCCCCCAAGAATTACAACTGAGCCGGAATTACCAACTTTAGAATAGATTTTTTATTCTGCGAATAAAATACAAATTGTCATTTTTTTGTTTTGCACATAAAACAAAAACGCACTATCTTTGTACTGTTAGTAGAATAAAAACGGGAAGATATGGACAAGAATATTCTGAAAGCGGTTATAGCCGACAATCAACTGGAAGTCCCAAGATACAAGGTAATTCCTCGCGATTTCACTTTTGAGGAATTTGGGAACTACGTTTTTGTAGGTATCCGGCGAGCGGGAAAGTCTTACCTGCTATATCAACGGATGCAACAACTACTGGCGCAAGGTGTGCAGTGGGATGAAATACTTTATATCAATTTTGAAGATGAACGCCTTACAGGAATGAAAGCAGAGGATTTGAATCTGCTGTTAGAAGTTCATCTAGAAATGTACGGAAAGAAGCCTATCCTGTTTTTAGATGAGATACAAAACGTTTCCGGATGGGAAAAATTTGCCCGTCGAATGGCTGACACCAAACATCGAGTTTACATCACGGGAAGTAATGCCAAAATGTTAAGTCAGGATATCCAAACGACTTTAGGAGGGCGTTATATCCCAGTAGATGTTTATCCGTATTCTTTCAAAGAATTTTTGACAGCAAACAATGTTTCTGCAACTGCTAATCATCTCCTATCTACGGAAGGCAAAGCCGAAATATTACGAAAATTCAACGATTATTTCTACTTTGGTGGATTCCCGGAAGGAGCAGAGTTTTCTGCCAAACGGAATTACCTGACCAGTGTTTATCAGAAAATTTATTTGGGAGATATTGCAGCCCGTCATACAGTAGATAATACGTTCGCTTTGCGTATCATGTTCAAGAAACTGGCTGAAAGCGTAAAACAACCCTTATCGTTTACCCGCATAGCGAATATCGTATCTTCAACCGGAGCAAAGGTAGGAACACAGACCGTTATTAATTATATGGAATACGCCAAAGATGCTTGGCTTATCAATCCCGTGCAAAACATAGCAGGTAAATTGGTCGATAAGGAGACTTCACCGAAGTACTATTTCACGGATAACGGTATTCTCAACCTCTTTTTATTGGACGGAAACACTTCTTTATTGGAGAACATGGTAACCGTAAATCTATTGCGTAAATACGGGCGAAATGATGCCGTTTATTTCTATAATCAAAGCATTGAAGTAGACTTCTACATTCCTGATGATTACACAGCGATTCAGGTATGCTACAATCTCGATAATAGCAACGGCACGTTTGACAGGGAAGTAAAAGCTTTGCTAAAAATTACCGAAGTATTAGAATGCAAGCAACTGCTGATTATTACCCGTGATACGGAGCGGGTGGTAGAAATGAACGGTAAAACAATTGAAGTCATTCCGGTATGGAAATGGCTGTTAAGTTTGTAATAACAAAAATCACCACAGAGTACACAGAGTAACACTTTTGCCAGTATGTTTTTGATCACCCCCAAAGACTTATGCTCCCGGAAATAAACCAAGAAGTAAGATCAGCAAAATGGAAACAGTCTCTATTCTCAACTCTCTTATTGTAAGTTTTCCAAAACTCAATATAAATGAAGCATCGACAAAGGTAAGTTCCGAAAAGTAGAAAGAGGGTGTCAAAAACTCCTTCTTTTAGAAATTCACCCCTGCTACAGATATTCGTGGCAGAGGTGAATCTTTCTATTCGGGCATTATGACGCGCCCTCTTTCTTTTATTCAGGAGAATCGCAAAAAGAATCGGGAAGCAATCAGAAAACGGGACACCCGTAAAATCAGATGGATTATCCCCATCACATTCTGATCTCTTCCGGTAAAGTGAACCAAAACCGAGATCCACACCCCGGTTCGGAATCGATACCTATCTGTCCGCCCAATTGCTCTATGATACTCCGGCAGATAGAAAGCCCCAATCCCGTACCGTGTACAAACGAATTGAGTTTGACAAAACGTTCGAATATACGGGATAATTGCTCCTTTTCAATACCGATACCGGTATCCTGTACATAAACCTCAAGTGCTCCATCTTTCAGTCCGTAACCCACGCGGATACTTCCTTCAGAAGTGAATTTGATAGCATTATTGACAAAATTGGATATCACCTGATACAAGCGGTTTCGGTCACTGACCACGTGACAAACCGACAGATGAGGCTCGAACAGCAACTGCACTCCCGGTCGTACCTTCATCTGCATGGAGCGTACGATGTCCTCACACAGCAGATTTACATCGACATCACCGCTCGTAAACTCAAATGTCCCGGCCTCAATCTTCGAAATGTCAAGAATGTCCGAAATCAATTGCAACAGCAAGTCATTGTTCTCACGTACAATGTTGATGTATTCCCGCCGTTCCTCCACATCATCCGATTCGACCAGCAGATCCGAAAAGCCGACAATGGCATTCAGTGGAGTACGTATCTCATGGCTCATATTGGCAAGGAAAGCACTTTTCAGGCGGTCCATCATCTGCGCCTTGTCACGTGCCAAAATCAGTTCAGCCTCCGTTTCCTTCAGTTCCGTAATATCGTAATTAATACTGATGACTTCTATCTCTCCATTTTCAGGTTCATAGGTGGTAACTACTATGTTGGTACGTACCCAGCTATTGTAGTCTTCCATCCCCGGACGACATACCCGTATCTCCTTCTGAAAATGACGTCTGTTGCCTTTCCTCACCTCTTCAAAGAAATCAAGGATACTTTTCCGATCATCCGGATGCACATGCCTATAAACACCTACAATTTCACTCAACGGAGTTTTCTCATCCTCTCCCAAATTCTTATACCACTGCTTGATGGCATACCCTTCCCGCCCGATGAGGTTCAGCTTGGCATAGCCCACTTTGGCATAATCGGAAATCAGCAGGAAGAAATTTTCGAAATCCTGGATACGATTCAAGGCATTAAGACGCTCGGTATTGTCTATGCTTATCAGAATATAGCCGTTAAAGTCGCCTTCATTATCATAGAGTTTACGAACTTTGGTATAAATATCTATCGACTTTGACTGCTTCGTTCGAAAATAGCTTTCAGCCAGTTCGAAAGAATAATTAAGACGAAAATCTACCAGATCCTCATTCCTCACACGGTCACGTATGCTTTGCGGAACATTCGGATTCTCAAAAAAGTTAATTCCGAGCACATCCTCTTTATCGACCACACCGAAAATCTCCATATTCATATTATTCAAATCAGTGAGATGCCCGTCTTTATCATAGATTTCCACTCCGGCCGGGATATTGGCAAAGATACTTCTGAAAAGTTTCTCGCTACGATCCATTGCCCGGTTGGCTTTGCGCAATTCGATACAGATACTGATAATGTTCGCCAATGAGGAAATCCACTGGTAATCCTCATTACTCCACTCATGATAAGTACCGACCAAATCAATCCCCATATATCCCCAAATGCGGTCGCCTGCTCTCAAAGGGGTTGCCATCATCGAGAAGATACCTTTCTTTTTGAAGTACCTATACTCTTCCTCCGCTTCCTTAGGCAATTGTCTTAATGAACTCAGCAGAACAGGCGTACCGGACAGTATCTGCCTGCTCCACCATCCCGACACGCCGATAGGGAGTCTCTGCTGGTTATCTTTCTCCGGTAAGATACCTTCGGAGACAACTTCATACGTACAACTTTGGCACATATAATCCTTGTCATACTCGAAGATATAGGCCCGACCTTCACCATAATAAGTATTGAGAATATCACTCAGAATGTCCATAATACAAGATTCCATCTCTTCGTCATGAAGAAAGCGAAGCAGAGACTGGGAAATAAAGTTCTGCCGTCTGAGCAGGTTGTTCACCTTTCGCAAAGTATCCCTTTGGTCTGACTCCTTGGGAGCCTCTACACATTGAATCACTCCGAAAGATTTGTCACCGCCATTGGTCCCCGTACCTTTCTCACGATGAGACAGGCGGGTGTGCAACCAAATCTCACCATAACGCGAACGGATGGGAAATGTCTGCTCATAAAAATTCTTGTAAATATTCGCATTGGCACAAAACTCCAAAACAACTTGTTCACGATAATCCTCACGTATCAGATTCTGAAAATCCGAAAAAGAGATAATATCTCCATCCAAACCGAGAAGGTCGCAAAGAAAATCCGAACATAAATAGTGTCCTGCTGCAAAATCCGCTTCCCACCAACCTATTTGGGCAAGAGAAGCCATCTTAATATACCGCTCATTGTTAGTCTGCATACGTCATTTACAATATTAGTCATTAGGGAGTAAATATACGTAAAAAAGCCACTCTTTGTATTATTCGCCCATTTTATTATCCTAATACTTTAAAAAAGAAGAAAGTCGTGTATATTACCCTATTTTTTCCTCCACCTTTACTTGATACCTATTGTTATTATCACTATGTTTGTACATTATCAATTTAATGTGAATCTTTGCCTTGCGCATCACTGCTTTATACCCCATGGAGGAAATCTCCCGACATAGCATAGGGCAATGAACGATCATATAC
>CAVCAX010000274.1:0-1475 GCA_963599995.1 Coprobacillus sp. CAG:698 | reverse complement strand
ATCATATACCGTTTCTCTATTTTTCATATACCGTTTCTCTTTTTTTTTGAATAATAACAAATAAAGTAGTATGACTATGGAAATAAAATCGTTGAATAACATTTGCTTTGATGAATTGTTTGAGGCATTCGAACAGGCTTTTGCCGATTATGAAGTACAACTAAACAAAGCCGAACTTTTTGCTATGCTAAAACGGCGCGGTTTTGAGCCTAAAGCCTCTTTTGGCGCATTTGACGGGAACAAAACAGTTTCGTTTACATGCAATGGAACAGGGAATTTCTACGGAACGCCAACCGCCTACGATACCGGAACCGGTACATTGAAAGAGTATCAGGGAAAGGGGTTGGCTACACAGGTTTTCAAATATTCAATCCCCTACTTAAAAGCATTAGGAATAAAGGAATATCTGTTAGAAGTATTGCAGCACAATACAGGGGCACTCTCTGTTTATCAAAAGTTAGGTTTCGAGGTAACGCGAGAGTTTTATTACTTCACGCTGAAAAATAATCAGATCAACCCAAGCAGCAGAACACTTGACTTCCCTTATACATTGAAACCGATAAAAATCGACGAATACAATTCAATACCCCGCTTTTGGGATTTCAAACCTTCCTGGCAGAACAGTATGGAAGCGATAGAGAGAAGCATAGAAGACTTCATTTGTTTGGGCGTTTTCTCTGAAGGTAATCTTATCGGCTATGGAGTTTTTGAACCCACATCCGGTGATGTTACTCAAATAGCCGTTGACAAACAATATCGCCGTAGAGGAGTCGGCTCACTGCTCTTTCAGAAGATGCTCGAAAGCAATAAACACAGTTCTCTCAAGATCATCAATACCGACATAGAGTGTCACTCGATTACAGCTTTTCTACAATCGAAAAATATAGAACCGGCAGGAAAACAGTTTGAAATGATTAAAAGATTATAAGCATCATGCTTCCCACATTGGAAACAGAGCGCCTGACTCTCAAACCTCGAACAATTGAGGACCTCAATAGTTGTGTGGAGATGGATACCACTCCACAGGTTACAGAATATATATCGGGAGAATGGAACGGCTCATACGGACATATTACCTTCCTGAAGGAAAGAATCTTGAAATCTTATCCTTCAGGCTTAGGTTATTGGTCTATTTTTGCAAACGAGAACCCGACGGACTTTCTGGGCTGGATACATCTGCTTCCCGTAGAAAACGACAGGCAAGCTGCCGAAATAGGCTGGCGTTTGAAATATCCGGCATGGGGAAACGGGTATGCAACCGAAGCAGCACAAGCAATAATCATATATGCTTTTAACACTGCCAAAATCAACCGGATTGTAGCATATACACATTCTGCCAATAGCCGTTCTATAAAAATGATGAATAGATTAGGCCTCAAATATGTTACAGATTTCATTTACGAAGGCAAAACACCTTCTCTATTTTATGAAATCGAGAAAAACAAGTATCACCAAAAGGTATAAGAATCCAAAGA
>CAVCAX010000273.1:0-4795 GCA_963599995.1 Coprobacillus sp. CAG:698 | reverse complement strand
TCCATGTCATCCAAATAGGAATCGTCTCGTACAATACAGCACCGATAAACAGCAACTGATTACCAATGGCAGTAGCACCCAGCCAACCACCTTGCATGATTCCCTGATATTTAGGAGGAGCCACTTTAGATACGAATGAGATGCCCAGCGGAGAGATGTACAGCTCGGCGACAGTCAGAATAAGGTAAGTCACCATCAGCAACAAAGGAGTTACTTTCACCGAAGACATTCCTACTTCCATTACCTCTTTGTGCAAGGGCAGGTTGGAAACAAATGAACCGACAGCCATCACAACGAATGCCGAAGCGGCAATACCCATACCGATAGCAATCTTCTTGGGAGTAGACGGTTCGCATCCACGGGCACGCTGACGGGCAAATATCGCCATGACCACCGGAGTAAGGAATACAACAAAGAAAGGATTCAACGACTGGAACAACTCTGCCGAAATAGGCATGCCGAAAAGATTCAGATCAGTATATTCTTTTGCAAAGAATGTCAATGTCAAACCATTCTGATGGAATGAGAACCAGAAGAAAATAACAACGCCGAACACAGCAAACAAAGCATAAATACGCTGTTTCACCTCTTGGGCGCTCATCTCTGCAACTGCAGCAGAAGCACTGGTATTTTTACCGGCTTCGGCTTTCTTGCTCGGATCGGGAAACTTATTCACCATATAAATGAGAAGCGAAACCGCCATAGCCACAATGGCAACACCGAAAGCATAGTGGAATCCGGTAGTAAACACATTCAGATAATCGGCGGCAAAAGCAGTGAGATCGGTAACAGCCGCAGCAGACGACTCAGAAGCAAGCTTCGTATAATTCTCTATGGCTTCGGGGGTAAGTGTCTGAGCCAACTGACCGTGGCACAAAGCAGGAAGATCGGCATTATAGGAAAAACCGAAAGTAGACAACCACCAGTTGCGTACACCGATCGCAGCCATCGGAGCAAAAATAGCACCTATATTAATAAACATATAGAAAAGGGAGAAACCGGAATCACGCATAGCGGAATATTGCGGATTATCGTACATCTGCCCTACCAGCGCCTGAAGATTTCCCTTAAAGAGACCATTACCAAAAGCAATGACGAACAACCCGATGCATGTGATGGTAAGGAACAATGCCTTATTGCCCACCGGGGTTTCGGAAGGAATGGCAAGCAGCAGATAGCCTAATGCCATCAAAATAATGCCGACCATGATTGTTCCTTTATAATTTCGTGTCTTATCTGCAATAATACCGCCTACAAGGGCAAGAATGTAAATAGAAAAATAAAATGTAGAATAGATAAATCCTGCACTTTTTACGTCCAGTCCGAATTTCGCCTGCAAGAAAAGGACAAGGATTGCCATCATAGTATAAAAGCCAAAGCGTTCGCCGAGATTGGCTAAGGCGGCTGCTATCAGCCCTTTAGGGTGTTTACTAAACATAAGAAATAAATATTTAATTAATAATGGTTTATCTTTTCGGATATAGTTTCTGCAAATATATGCTTTTTTTTTAATTATTCAACAAATAAGACACAAACTTCGGCACGTACTTCTTTTATCAAATCATTGGGGGCAATCTTAATCTGCAGACCGCGCTGCCCGGCACTGACATAAATGTACGGAAACTCAAGACAGGTCTCATGAATATATGTGGGAAAATGCTTCTTCATCCCGACCGGCGAACAAGCTCCCCGGATATATCCGGTAGTGGGAAGAAGTTCTTTCATCGGTATCATGTCACAACTCTTATTGCCGGACACCTTAGCGGCAAGCTTCAGATTCACCTCTTTGTCTCCGGGAATGACACAGACAAAATGTCCGGTCTTATCTCCGTGCAAAACAAGCGTTTTGAACACCTGACTTATGTTCTCCCCAAGATTGGCCGCTACATGCACTGCACTCAAATCATTCTCGTCCACTTCATAAGGGATCAGTTCGTAGGAGATCTTCGACTTATCCAGAAGACGGGCGGCATTTGTCTTACTTATTTTCATAACCATTAAATCGAATTAAGAACTTGTCTGAATCTTCTCCAAACCATACCCGGAGCAAATCCATACAAGAGTGAATAGCTGTTTTTTAAAGGAGCAAAAATAAGAAAAAAATAATCCCCCGGCAAAAACGTGAGATTGTTTTTGCCGAGGGAATCAGACTCTCTGGAGGTGCTTAAACTCTACCCGGTATGTTTTTTGAGGAGAATCCAAACAGGCTCTCAATATATCCGCAAAGAAGCTTCGCCTCTATTTCTTTACAAACTTAAACGTCTTTACATGACCGGATTTCACGATCTGCAAAATATAGATACCGCTTCCGAAAGAATCTACAAAGAGCTCGCCGTCTCCATTCATTCTTCTTTCCAGTACTTTATTTCCGTTTATATTATAAATAGATACCTGATACGGTTCTCCATTTTCTGAAAACAACAGTAACTTGTCGCCCAACTGTATCATCGACAGTTTTCCCTCTGTCCGGTCATTCATTCCGGTTGCCGAAGAATCGATATAGAACGTGATGTCAAGCGATTCGTCCGCGCTTACCTCTACGGTGCCGGCCTGTACCTGAATTCCACCAATGGAAATCGTATAGTTATTCTTACCGCAAGGAATGTTCGTAAACAAGGCATAATTCTCACGTGTATAATCCGGGGTTTTTCCTGCAATGACCACAGCGGCATTTGTTACCGGTTCGAACATCTCATTTTTCACCTCCGTGAAAACAAGAGAAGTATTGGCGCGTTCAAACTGCACATCGATGACCTGATCTTTACCCGACACAGTGAAAGACACCCATTTCTGGAACACTTCCGTATCGTTTTCATCCCAAACCAACGCTCGGTAATTTCCGTTTTCAAACAAATACTCTCCCCCTTCTTCCGACATGAAAGGCTTGTCATCCTTGAAGAGTTCTACAATCGGGTATTCCACTTCTTCGCCATCAGGCGTCAAGATATTAAAACGTACACAATGATAATCCTTCAAATCCACATTCAGCACACGGTTATCGGCATCTACCTTACAAGTTCCTTCTTTAGAAAAACCATATCCATTGTAAGCGCCGTGCTCGATTTTGTAAGAATATTCGCCGGCAGGTAGCTGCAAACTGTACGGACCGACATACATGCTCTTTTGGTATCCTTTGGGAGTAAAATCAGCATACCAGGAACGGAGCTCATCGGTATCGACGGGTGAATTGATAAAATTCACTTCCACATCGTACTGTTCCAAAGCCGGTGTATTGTAGACGAAACGCTGTTCTGATTGGTTCAGTTGAATTTTCATACTCGTTTGGGGAGTATTATACCCATTGATTTCATATTCTCCGGCAGGAAGGTAAACGATGGCAGTTTTGTCCGATGGTTCCGGTGTTTCCCCTCCTTCCGGATAGCTGTAATCAGGAAACGAGGTTTCCCATATCGGCTCTTCATCATCTTTCGCAGGGTCATACACCCTGATAAACCCGACATCCTGACCGCACTCTATAATCGCCTTTTTATAATCACTGAAATCAAGTACCTCTTCTACATCCGAATTGCCTACTTGAATCAGCCCCCGCCGTGCAGAAGTGGCATCAAATACGGCCTCATACATATAAAGCCCCTCCGGCAGATAATAAGAATTGCCGTCGCAGGAAGGACCATAATCATCCTTAGCAGATGGAGTATAAAGATAAAAACGACTCATCTGAATATCCGTATTCCCGCCATTCTCCACTTTGAATAACAAATGCCTGTATCCTTCATAAGAGAGGTTTACCGTTTTAGTGGCACTGTTCACCACAATTTTCTTTTCCAAACGCCAATATCCGGTAGCCTGCAAAAAGACCTCGTAATCACCTTCGGGAAGAAACACAATCGCTTCTCCGTTTTCATCGGTCCCTGTATAGCAGGATCTCTTGTCTTTCGATATGGTTACACTGGCATTCGCCACTGCATCTCCTTTATAATCTGCAACCTTTAAATTCACTTTTTTGCAATCATTGAATGTGAATGTCAGGTTACGGTCGGCACCTGCCATGGTTATGCTTTTCTTTACAGGGAAGTAACCCGAAGCGGAAATTACAAAATCCCAAGTGACATCGGGCATATAAAAGCGTAACTTGCCCTCCTGATCGAGCGAATAGCTGCTTCCGTAAGGATATTCCTGCAAAAGGATATTCGAGAACGGATTACCATTATAATCCTTTACGGTAACATTGCACTGATGGTACGCATTCCGCAGATCCAATTTCACGTTTTCACCTGCCGTCACATGCTTCACAAACGAATAAGGAAGGACATAGGTACAGGCAGAATACAACTCCCAGCTGGAGTAATTCGCACAAATAAGCCAATCCGCCGATTCATTCAAATCAAAAACCTCATATTTTCCTGTCTCGGAATTGTAGAAAGCGTTGCATTCCCGACCGTATTCCTTATCCGAAGAGGCGGGATCGCGAAGTACCAACTGCAATTCACCGGGCTCGGACATAAAATCGGGGCGCTGAACCTCCAAAGTAGTGACCGATTGCGCAGACAGATTACCACACAATAGCAAACAAAGAATAAAGCAGGCACTCAGCCGAAAAGTTAAGTAAGTGTGTTTCATAAATCATGTAATTTTAGTGTATAATATAGGATATATAACGCTTAGCGTTTCTTCAGAGAAATAATACCCTTGGAAATGGCTTTTATCACCAGATCCACTGCATTACGGGCATTCAGCTTCAGCATCAGCCGCTTACGGTGAGATTCAATTGTATTATCCGACAGATGCAGCAGTTCGGCTATTTCAGGGGTGCTCAACCCATCGGCAATAGCCT
>CAVCAX010000272.1:3796-5271 GCA_963599995.1 Coprobacillus sp. CAG:698 | reverse complement strand
GTTTTCAAAAGGCTGGCACGCGATAAATCATCCTGACCGACCTCTGCCACCTCATCTGCCGCAACCGACGGATGCTCTCGCAACCATGAAGAGGTAGCTGCCAAAAAACGGCAAGGGAAACAACCCAATAAGTCACCGACCAGTTTGGGCCCTTCGGCCAAAAAGACTTTCTCTTCTTTGCGGATCTTTTTTTGCTCTAACGAACGGATATACTTGATTTTATTTTTGCTTAATGATAACATATACATTCCTTATTTACGGCAAAGCTATAAAGATATTCGCAATATTCCTCTTTCTCTAACTTCTTTTTCTATAGTTATTTTCTCCCGGTTAACAATCTTTATACTGATAAAAATATACTATCTATTTATTTTTCGTAGTTTTGCTAAAAAATAGTAAACTGATTATCAATAGTAAATATGATTTCAATGGAAAGACTTACACAACAAGAAGAAGAAGTAATGCTTTACTTTTGGAAGTTAGGCCCCAGTTTTATCAGAGATGTCTTAAATCAGATGCCGGCACCTAAACCGCCATATACCAGTGTGGCTTCGGTAGTACGCAATCTGGAGAAGAAAAAATATCTGTCTCCTTTCAAAATCGGTAACTCTATCCAGTATCACCCCATTATTAAAGAAAGTGAGTACAAAAGGTATTTCTTGAGCGGAGTGGTCAGCAATTATTTCACCGGTTCATACAAGGAAATGGTTTCATTCTTTGTCAGGGATCGTAAAATCAGCAAAAAGGAGTTGGAAGACCTTATTAATATAATCGAAGATGAAGAATCCTAAATAGAACCCCGATATGACACCTTTTATTTTATACTTTATCAAAGTAAATGTGGCATTGGCCGTATTGTATCTTTTTTACAAACTGTTGTTCAGTAAAGATACATTTTTCGGTTTACGCAGGCTGATGCTGATATTGATTTATATCACCGCATTCACTTATCCGTTATTCAAATTTTCCGGCCGGATAATAACGGATAGCGGCAGTATTACAGGGCAAGTCATAAACACATTGTATAAAAAGGTATTGCCGGAAATAACGGTCTTCGGTAATGCAACAACCGGTCCGACCGCCTATTCGTGGGTGATGATGCTTCTTGCGGGTATTTATATAACAGGGGTTATATTCCTGTCGATGCGTACATTGATGGAGATACGGAAGACCGGCACGATACTCCATCACAGTAAAAAAACAGAGATAGACGGTATTCGCGTGTGCCTGGCAGATACAGAACAGGAGCCTTATTCTTTCTTTAGATGGATTTATATCTATCCGGACAGGCACAGCGCGGAAGAGATGAAAGAGATATTGATACATGAACAGACACATGTACGTGAACTTCACTCGGCAGATATCTTATTGGCGCAGATTGCCATTATCATTTGCTGGATTAATCCGTTCGTCTGGCTTATCCGAAGCGAAATGCGCATCAATCACGAATATCTGGCAGACAGAAAGGTGATAGC
>CAVCAX010000272.1:1448-3786 GCA_963599995.1 Coprobacillus sp. CAG:698 | reverse complement strand
GGTTACGACAGAAAAACGTATCAGTATCATCTTTTAGGACTCAAACAAAACCAATTGGCTGCAGCAAATTTATATAATAACTTTAGTGTATTACCCTTAAAGAACCGAATCAAAATGTTAAACAGAAAAAGAACCCGTAACATCATGAGAAGTAAGTACCTGATGTTTATCCCCGTAGCCGCTCTGTTGGTTTTATTCAGCAACTGTACGAACACTGCCGACAAGACAACAACGGAAGAAGAAAAAACAGAAGTGAAATTTGTACCGACAGAGGTGAAATCGGATACGATCATCGTTCAAGACGAAACGTTGGATGTGGTAGAAGTAATGCCGGAGTTTCCTGGAGGGAATAAGGCGATGATGAGTTATCTGGCAGAAAACATCAAATACCCGAAAGAGGCAGAAAATGCAGGTATGCAAGGACGTGTTATCGTACAATTCGTTGTCAATACAGACGGCGGTATCGAAGATGCTAAAGTAGTCCGTGCGGTCGACCCTTTATTGGACAAGGAAGCTATACGTGTAATCAACGCGATGCCGAAATGGAAACCGGGAATGCAGGACGGTAAGGAAGTACGTGTCAAATATACCGTACCTATCGTGTTCCGTCTGAAATAAGCGGCAGGTAGAGATAAAACATTGAAAACACCCATCATTCGCCCTTGTGAGGTTGCAGGCAACTCCGCAAGGGCGAATTAGCATTTATTATTTCCCCATACAGAAAAATTCGTTTATATTTGTAGACTATTTGAGGCAATTATATAAAACCTTATGAGGAGAGGATATCTTTACACGTTACTGTTTTTTGCTGTCTTGGCGCTGCTGGCTTCGTGCTCTGCCACGAAGTTTGTACCGGAGGATTCCTACCTGCTGGATGAAGTCAAGATAACTACGGACAACAAAGAAGTAAAGCCCTCCGACCTGCGGATGTATATAAGACAGAATCCCAATGCCAAATGGTTCAGTCTGATCAAAATGCAGTTGTATGTATATGATCTTTCCGGTCGCGATTCAAGCAAATGGTACAATAAATTTCTCCGTAAGATAGGCGATGCACCTGTGATCTATAATGAAAACGAAGCAAGGCGTTCGGAGGAAGAGATAACCAAAGCTGTTCAGAATCTGGGCTATATGGGGGCTTCTGTAAAACGTGTAGCCAAAACAAAGAAAAAGAAACTGAAACTTTTCTATGAAGTAACCACCGGAAAGCCGTATACCGTCCGTTCGCTCAACTATGACATTAGAGATGTGAAAATCGGCGAATACATGCGAAAAGATTCTGTCAATACTTTGTTGAATGAAGGCATGCTGTTTGATGTGAATATATTGGATGCTGAAAGACAACGGATTACAGACAACCTGTTACGAAACGGATATTACAAGTTCAACAAGGATTACATCTCATATACGGCAGATACGGTTCGCAACACTTATCTTGTAGACCTTACCTTGCATTTGCAGCCCTACACGACACAGACGGACGACACCCCAAAGCCACACAATCAATACCGTATCAATAAAATAAATTTCATTACGGATTATGATGTACTTCAATCTTCTGCATTGAGCAGTATCGAAATCAACGATTCGATACATTATAATAATTACCCGATCTATTATAAAGACAAACTTTATTTACGTCCCAAAATCCTGACCGACAATCTGCAATTTTTCTCCGGAGATTTATACAATGAACGCAACGTACAACGTACGTATTCTAATTTCGGCCGTCTGCCGGCACTGAAGTATACCAACATCCGCTTTTTTGAAGCTATGGCGGGAGACAGCACTATGCTGAATTGCTATGTGATGCTTACCAAAAGCAAGCATAAGTCAATATCCTTTGAGGTGGAAGGCACCAATTCGGCAGGCGACTTGGGAGCTGCTGCTTCGGTAGCTTTCCAGCACCGGAACCTGTTTCACGGTTCGGAAACATTCATGATGAAATTCCGTGGCGCGTATGAAGCCATCACCGGTCTGCAAGGAGATTATCGTAATAATAATTATACGGAATACGGGGTAGAGACCAGCATCAATTTCCCGAGTTTCCTGTTCCCTTTTCTAAGTTCCGACTTCAAACGCAAGATAAGGGCAACGACCGAATTCGGTTTACAGTACAGCTACCAGCTCCGTCCGGAATTCTCACGCACCGTGGCATCGGCTTCCTGGAGTTATAAATGGACGCAACGCCAACGGACACAGCACCGCATCGATCTGATAGACATCGGATACCTTTATCTGCCTTGGATTTCGAACAAATTCCGCGAGGACTACATCAACAAAGGGCAAAATCATATTTTTGAGTACAATTACAAGAACCGTCTGATTGCCCGTATGG
>CAVCAX010000272.1:0-1438 GCA_963599995.1 Coprobacillus sp. CAG:698 | reverse complement strand
TCTGGGTATTCCATACGCACAATATCTGAAAGGAGATTTTGATTTTGCGAAGAACATCCGGATAGACCATCGTAATTCACTCGCCTTTCATGCAGGATTCGGCATCGCAGTTCCGTATGGCAATGCAAAAACGATTCCTTTTGAGAAGCAATATTTCTCCGGAGGTGCCAACAGCGTTCGCGGATGGTCTGTGCGTGATCTGGGTCCCGGTTCCTTTCCCGGAGATGGAAATTTTCTGAATCAATCGGGAGACATCAAGCTGGATGCCAGTATTGAATATCGGAGTAAACTGTTTTGGAAGTTTCAAGGAGCGTTCTTTGTAGATGCCGGTAACATTTGGACCATCCGTGACTATGCCAACCAACCCGGAGGAGTTTTCAAAATCAATGAGTTTTACAAACAAATAGCTGTAGCCTACGGAATAGGTGTGCGCTTGGATCTTGATTTCTTTGTACTACGTTTCGATGGAGGTATGAAAGCTGTCAATCCGGCCTATGAAAACCAAAAGGATCATTGGCCTATCATTCATCCCAAATTCAGTCGGGACTTTGCGTTCCATTTCGCAGTGGGTTATCCATTTTAACCAACCATCGTTCACCTTCCTTTATCAGGTGGAGAGTGTCCTGCTTTTCCGGGACAATGACAGACGCTCCGTTGAAGAAATTAATGTTCAGACTGTTCTTTACGGAACAGACAACAGTGGCATTCCCTTTTTCTTCATCTACTTGTGCATCGGTAATATTGACTGCAACCGGACCTCTCGCTTTTACTTTATCAACGTGTTGCTGTGTAGTATTGGTGGCAATAAAACTGATATACGGGATGGAAGTGGCAGTCACCATATCCTTGGCGGTCATGTAGTCGAGATTATAGATGGCTTCACAGAATGAAACAGCGTTTACAGTGGCCTGATGGGGTGGAGGAGTATCCTGACAAGCGGTAAAACTGATAAAAACAGAAAGGCAAAAGAGACATATTTTTTTCATAAACCATAATGAATAAAAGGAAGGTGTGCCAAAGCACCTGAAAGATAGAAATCACCCCTGCTACAGGTGCATGAACCGCATTTCTAAAACTTTCTAAAGTTTTGTGCCCAACTTTTGGGGTACGGTTCATCTGTGGCAGGGGTGTCTGGTTAACAAGAGAGTTCTGATGCCCTCTTTATTCTTTATGACATAGATTAACGGGCTGCAAACAGAAGGCCGTTCATTGTCATCTGGCGTGCAGCAAGAACACCTTGGGCATCCAGCGTAACAGTTGTTGTTTCACCGTTAGGCAAATACATCTGAGCTGTACCATCGTTGTTCATTTTCAAGATTTCAGCACTTTCACCGTTAGCCACTACGTTCCAAGTATTTGCTTCCTTGTTGTAATTCAATTCCATCGTAGCATCTTCACCTTCTTTGGTGATTGAGTAGCCGTTTTCAAGAGTTTCTAC
>CAVCAX010000271.1:0-5547 GCA_963599995.1 Coprobacillus sp. CAG:698 | reverse complement strand
CATAAAGAATGTTGCCGTCGGGATTGTGTGTGTTGAAAGTCTCCTTACCGGTCACTTGTGCGTAGGTATGGTCGTTTTTCACTTTGTCATAATCAACGATGATAGAAAGCGCACAACCTACTATCTTTTCATCAACCACCGTCACAATCTGACCTTCGGGGAAGATCTCAATTAGTTTTTCAATTTGTTTGTGTGTCCAGAACACATCACTTCCGTCAGAATATACACGTTTGAACGATTGAGAGAGTTGGGCATAATCTTCTATCTGCAGATTTCGAATTTGTACTTTATTAATTTTAAGAGACTCCATAATAATAAGACTATTTAAAAAAAGATGCCGCAAAGGTAAAGTTTATTCGTATAAGTTGTTTTAAAAGAACAGGGCTTTTATTTTTTTGTCGTGTTTGCATATTGCCTACGGACGAAACGACGAAAGTGGCGACGGAACTTTCTTATAAACAAGTCACCCCTGCTACAGATGGCTGTAACAAGGGTGATCTCTATGTTTAAAATGATGGTGTACAGGATATTCTATTTCCTTTTTTTCCAAAGATTACTCATATCTTCCAATGTTTTACCTTTGGTTTCCGGTACCCAACGCCATACAAAGATAGCGGCAATGACACAGATGATTCCGTAAAGGCTGTATGCGAACATCGGACTGAAATCGTAGAGTGCAGGGAATGTGGAAGACACAATGTAATTGAATATCCACTGGAATGCCACGGCAATAGCAACCGCTTTTCCGCGAATCGTATTCGGAAATATCTCTGCAATAAGTACCCAGCAGATTGGTCCCCATGACATCATAAAGAATGCTGCGTAAACGATAATCGACAATACCGGGAAGATACCCTTTATGGCCATGCTGTCACATAAAGCAACGGCAAAGGCGCCGGCAGCCATACCGATGGAACCGATGATCAATAGCGGTTTACGACCGAACTTGTCAACCGTAAAGATGGCAACCAGCGTAAAGACGATATTTACAATGCCCATGATTACTGTCTGCATCATGCCACCGCCTTCGGCACCGGCATTTTCGAAGATACGCGGAGCATAATAAAGTACGGCATTGATGCCGATGGCCTGCTGGAATACAGAGAGCAAGATACCGATCACAATGACTGTCACACCGTAAGTAAACAGCTTCTCTGTCCTTTCCTGAGAAGTAGCTTTGATTTCCGCCAGAATCTCTTTGGCTTTTGCCGCACCGTTTACTTTCTCCAATATCGAGTAGGCTTTCTGATCCTGATCGATCATCACCAGATAACGGGGAGTCTTAGGAACGAAAAACAGCAGCAAGCCGAACATGGCAGCCGGAAAGGCTTCGGAACCGAACATATAGCGCCAACCCTCATATACCGACCACATATCTGATGCGGCATTGACGGAAAGCATCCCCGTAGCGGCATCTTTGTCGATAATCGGATTCTGATGGTCGCCCAAAATCATGTAGTTCACGAAGTATACCACCAGCATACCGAAGATAATGGCAAACTGGTTGCACGAAACCAACGTCCCACGGATGTTGGAGGGTGCAATCTCTGCAATATACATCGGACAAACTGCCGAAGCAAGTCCTACTCCGATACCTCCGAGCACTCGATACAGGTTGAATGCAATGAGCAGATTCATATCGGCTTTTCCATATTCGAAGAACAGAAATTCCGGATAATAAGAGCCCAATGCGGAAAGAAAGAAAAGCACAGCAGCCAACCGCAATGAATTGCGGCGTCCCAAACGGGAAGCAAAAATGCCGGAAAGCGCTCCACCAAGGACACAGCCTATCAGAGCACTCGAAGAAGTGATGCCGTGCATAACCTTGTCATACTGGAAATCGGTTGCCGTAAGAAAGAAGGCTTCGAGCCCTTTCTCCGCACCGGAGATTACTGCGGTGTCGTAACCGAACAGCAATCCACCCAGAATGGCTACAGATGTTATGGAATACAGGTAGAGTCTACTACCGTTGTCTGTATTTGTCATGATAATAAGATTAGGATTAGTGACAAGAGACCACTAACAATACATATTTACGATTGCTTCATACAATTCTTGTTTGCCACTGGTCTGTTTCGGTTCGCCGTTTGCCTTGGCATAAGCTACTAAGTCTTCCAGAGACAATTTACCCTCTTCGAATTCCTTACCCTTACCGCCATCGAATGAAGCGTAACGGTCGGCCAGCATTTTCTTGTACGGAGATTCGTTCAGCAGGTTGGCTGCACTTTCAAGCGCACGTGCCATTGCATCCATACCGGAGATGTGGGCAATGAAGATATCTTCCAAATCGGTAGAGTTACGACGGGTCTTGGCATCGAAGTTGGTACCGCCGTTACCCAATCCGCCGTTACGGATAATCTGCATCATAGCCTGTGTCAGTTCGTAGTTGTCGATGGGGAACTGGTCTGTATCCCAACCATTCTGATAGTCACCGCAGTTGGCGTCGATAGAACCCAGCATACCGTTGTCTACAGCTACAGCCAGTTCGTGTTCGAAAGTATGGCCTGCCAATGTAGCATGGTTTACTTCGATGTTCACTTTGAAGTCTTTGTCCAGTCCGTGAGCTTTCAAGAAGCCGATAACGGTTTCTGTATCTACGTCATACTGGTGTTTGGTCGGTTCCATCGGTTTCGGTTCAACAAGGAACGTACCTTTGAAACCACGGGCACGGGCATAATCGCGGGCGATAGTCAGCATCTGTGCCAAGTGTTCTTTCTCACGTTTCTGATCTGTATTCAGCAATGACATATATCCTTCGCGTCCGCCCCAGAATACATAATTAGAGCCGCCCAATTCGATGGTTGCATCGATTGCATTTTTAATCTGAACAGCAGCGCGTGCCACTACATCGAAATCGGGATTGGTTGCAGCACCGTTCATATAGCGTGCATGACCGAATACGTTGGCTGTACCCCACAACAGTTTGATTCCTGTTTCTGCCTGTTTCTGCTTGGCGTAAGCAACGATTTCTTTCAGGTTGGCTTCATATTCTTCAATTGTAGCGGCTTCAGTCACCAAGTCTACATCGTGGAAGCAGTAGTATTCGATACCCATTTTCTGCATGAACTCAAAACCGGCATCCATTTTGTTTTTTGCTGCCTGCACAGGGTTGCTGTCACCGTTCCAAGGGAATTGTTTGGTACCGCCTCCAAACTGGTCGCCGCCTTCTGCACAGAGAGTGTGCCACCATGCCATGGCAAACTTCAACCAGTCTTTCATCTTTTTACCATTGATCACTTTCTCGGCATCGTAGTAACGGAATGCCATCGGGTTCTTACTATCTTTACCTTCAAATTTAATCTTTCCTATTCCGGGAAAATACTCTTTTGTTGCCATAATAATAATTGATTTATGTGGTGAGACAGCTCTGACAAGCGACTCACACACAGGGTTTATACTTTATTTATTTAAATTATTTGTTCATTGACTGTTCAAGGCAGGATTTCCAACGCTCATAGGCATCGGCATATTCCTGCAGTCTGGCGGTGTCCGGTTCGACAACTTCCAGTTTCTCCAAAGTGGCGAATGCTTCATTGTTATCTTTGTAGATACCTGCTCCGATGCCTGCCCCTTTGGCTGCACCGACAGAACCATCCGTGTCGTACAGTTCGATAGTAGCTCCTGTCACACCTGCCAGTGTGGTGCGGAAGATAGGACTTAAAAACATATTTGCCTGTCCGGCATGAATCTTTTGTACGGGGATTCCCATTTGTTCCATGATGTCGATGCCGTACTTAAAGGAGAATACGATTCCTTCTTGTGCCGCACGGATAATGTGGTGTTTACCGTGGGTGTTAAAATCCAATCCACGGATGCTACAACCTATTTCTTTATTGCACAGCATACGTTCCGCACCGTTGCCAAAGGGCAGAATGCTAATCCCGGCACTTCCGATGGGGGCTGTTGCAGCGAGTACATTCATGTCATTGTAGGAGATGCCTTCGGGGGCGACATTGCGTTTTATCCATGAATTCAGGATACCGGTCCCGTTGATGCAGAGCAGTACTCCCAAGCGGGTTTGTCCGGCGCTGTGGTTAACATGGGCAAAAGTATTGACGCGCGACTGCGGATCATAGTTCACTTCACCGTTCACACCATATACCACTCCCGAAGTTCCGGCGGTCGATGCGATTTCTCCCGGATTGAACACATTCAGTGAGAGTGCATTATTGGGTTGGTCGCCTGCACGGTAAGTGATAGGGGTACCTTCCTTCAATCCCAACTCTTTTGCCGCAACAGCATTCACACGTCCCTGCTCAGCAAAGGTCGGTTTGATGTCGGCAATCAGTGATTCATCGAAACCATAATATTTCATTAAAAAATCAGCAATCCGGTTGTTCTTGAAATCCCAGAATATACCTTCCGAAAGTCCTTCTACGGTTGTGCAGATGTCTCCACTCAATTTCATGGCGATGTAATCACCCGGAAGCATGATCTTGTATATCCGTTCGTAAACAGCCGGTTCGTTTTCTTTGATCCATGCCAGTTTGGAAGCAGTGAAATTGCCCGGAGAGTTCAACAGATGCGAAAGGCATTGCTCCTCTCCGATGGTTTCGAATGCTTTTTGTCCGTAAGGAACAGCACGGGAATCACACCAGATGATAGCCGGACGAAGCACTTTTTGATTCTTGTCTACACAGACCAGTCCGTGCATTTGATAAGAGATACCGATTGCTTTGATTTCGACAGCGTCCACTCCCGATTCCGCCATAATGGCTTGAGTGGACAACTTGAGATTCTCCCACCAATTTTCCGGTTCCTGTTCGGCCCATCCCGGATGGACAGCAATAATATTCGCTTCGGTTTTCGGGAAGAATGCCGATGATACGCATTTGCCTGTTTCTGCATTTACCAGACTCGCTTTTACAGACGAGCTACCTATGTCATAACCTAATAGATACATGATGTTGATTTATGAAAAGAATTATGATTAATGTATGGGGAGTCATGATTGATAATCCATATCACCCTTCCCTTATCTTCTTGTTTTATTATATATTTTCTTATCGAATTTGTAATAGCGTGCTGCCCGGTGAGCTACTCCCTGCTGTTTTTCTTCCAGGGGAACAACGTATTCCATCATCGCTATCTTTTTGTGAAAGTTGCGCACATCTACCGGCTTGTCGTATACCAGTTCAAATAATATACGCAGTTGGGATGCTGTAAATTTACGCGGCAAGAGGTCGAAAAGCATAGAGGGATTAAATTCCACAAACTGCCGGATGTAAGTCAGCGCCTCTTTGATAATCAGATTATGATCGAAAGCGAGAACCTTTACATCTTTTAAAGCAACCCAGCATGCCTGATGCTCATCAAGGCTTTTATCCAGTGTCCGATCTATCTTCACCATCGACAGGTAGGCGATGGTAACAATGCGTTCCACTTTCGACTGCATGGCCCTTTCCAACCAGTGTACATCTTTCGGGTTACTGGTTCTGTTTTTGGAACCGAAAGCTTTGAACTGTATCAGATTTACATTCTTGAGTCCTGTCAACTCGCACAACACACGTTGGGCGGCTTCATCCAGGTCTTCATCCATATAGATCA
>CAVCAX010000270.1:4029-6893 GCA_963599995.1 Coprobacillus sp. CAG:698 | reverse complement strand
GTTACGCACACCGGCAATCAGAATCTGCTGCCCGTTTCTCCGCAAAGTATCGACCTTATGTTCAAGCACATGCATTCCGTAGCGTTTCATTTCGCGGACAATATCCTCATGGCAACGTTCATAATCATTATTACCCATTACGCCATAGGTTCCCATCGGAGTTTTCACTCTGGCCAAAGCAGCAAATAATTCGGGCACATACTCACAGCCTTCCTGATAGTCGCCTCCCATAAGCAGCACATCGGCCTGCTGGGCCATAAGAAGCCGGACAAGACCATCCAAATCTTTCTCCTTAAAAAGGCTCTTATAGTGAAGATCGGAAATAAAAGCAATGCGGAAACCGTCAAAAGCCTCAGGTACATCCCGATGGGTAAAATCATATTTTACCACACGGTCGATGCCTTTATAAGCCGAAGGCACACTGATATTCGAATGAGTAATCAAAGTGCCCGGAGCAACTCCGGTTAAAACGGAAGATTTACGTGAGGCAGGCTTGACTTGCTGCTTTTTCTGTTTTTGCGTACGTTGCAGTTCCTTAAGTTGCGAATGATCGGGAGCAAACAGTCCGGATACCAAACCGGTGGTGTCCGGACAAAGTGAATCGGCTGCCAACGCAGGATAAGCCGGAGAGACGACCAGAACTTTCTTCGACTTACAGGAAGAAAGCAGGAAAGAGAGCAAAACCAGAAAACAGACTAATTTCTTCATACAAATACACAAACCCGCTTACACATACATTACTGTACATCCGCATATTATTCATTATTCAAATCGAAAGGCACAAAGATACTTCAAAATTCCGTACCTTTGCATCATGGAAGAGATAAAGCGAAATTCTTTGCGTGCATGGTTACTTGCCGCACGCCCCAAAACTCTGGCCGGAGCAGCTACTCCGGTACTGATAGGCACAGCCCTTGCCTACGCCGACGGACAATTCCAATGGTTGCCCACTGTGGTTTGTCTGCTTTTTGCCGGACTGATGCAAATAGCGGCCAATTTCATCAATGACCTGTTCGATTTCCTAAAAGGAACCGACCGCGAAGACCGTTTAGGGCCGGAACGCGCTTGTGCACAGGGATGGATTTCACCCGATGCCATGAAATCAGGAATCATATTCACCATCCTCCTTGCCTGCCTCATCGGGAGTATTCTATTGTTCTATGCCGGCTGGCAGTTGATTCTCATCGGGTTATTGTGTGTCGTCTTCGCCTTCTTTTACACCACAGGCCCCTATCCTCTCTCGTACAATGGCTGGGGAGATGCCTTGGTGATTCTCTTTTTCGGATTTGTACCGGTAGGCGGCACTTACTATGTACAAGCACTGAACTGGACGCCGGATGTCACAGTAGCGTCACTGGTTTGCGGATTAGTAGTAGACACCTTATTAGTTGTCAACAACTATCGTGACCGGGAGACTGATGCAGAAAGCGGAAAACGCACAATCATAGTACGCTTCGGAGAGCCGTTCGGACGATATTTATATCTGGCATTGGGGGTAATTGCCGCATTACTGAGCTTATATCTCACCGGAGGCAGCATTCCGGGCATAATAACAGTATGTGTTTATTTCCTTCTGCACCTTCTCACTTGGAGCAAAATGGTAAGGATACATAGTGGTAGAAAACTAAACACCATATTGGGAGAAACCTCCCGCAACATGCTGTTTATGGGAATATTTCTTTCCCTTTCGCTCATCTTGGGATAAAGGAAAAGGGAGAACGGGAAAGCTCTGTGTAGCGCAATAGCACAGCCGCTTTTCCCGTTCTCCCTTTTTCAATACCTTTTTCCTCTATCGGTACATCTTTTATCGGTAATCCTTTATTGACACATCCGGTATATCCTTTATTGGTACATCCTTTCGTAATATTTCTGATAATCGCCGCTGGTAACCTCTTCCACCCAGCTCTGATTATTCAAATACCACTCGATTGTTTTCACAATTCCTACTTCAAATTTTGTCTCGGGATACCAGCCAAGAGCCTCGGTTATCTTCGTCGGATCGATGGCATAACGCTGGTCATGCCCTAAGCGGTCTTTTACAAAAGAAATAAGACCTTCATTGATCCAGTCAATGGCAATTTCGCCATCCGCACCTTTTTCCTGCTTTTTCAATACCTTACGATATTCCGGATTCTCTTCCAGCAACCGGCGGATAGTCGCAATAACCAATTTCACAATCTCAAGGTTCGTTTTCTCATTGTGGCCACCCACATTATACACTTCGCCTTCCACTCCCTGCCGCACGACCAGATCAATCGCTTTGCAATGATCTTCCACATACAACCAGTCGCGTACATTGCTGCCATCACCGTAAACGGGAAGTTTCTTACCTTCAAGGATATTCTTTATCATCAACGGAATCAGTTTCTCCGGGAAGTGGTATGGACCGTAGTTATTAGAGCAACGAGTGATGGTAACCGGCATTTTATAAGTGTCATGATAGGCCATTACTACCAGATCCGCACTCGTTTTCGAAGCGCTGTACGGGCTATGCGGGCAAAGCGGAGTCGTCTCACGGAAATATCCTTCGGCACCCAACGAACCATATACCTCATCGGTGGATACCTGATGATAACGCACTCCTTTGCGCCAAGTCGGATAGCCGTGTTCATCTTTTCCCATCACCCAGGCACGCCGCGCTGCGTCCAACAGGTTTTGCGTACCCAATATATTAGTAATAAGAAATAGCTGGGGATTCTCTATGCTACGGTCAACATGGCTCTCGGCTGCAAAGTTCACTACATAGTCGAACTTATACTCCGCAAAAAGACGGTCGGCCAGATCACGGTCGCAAATATCTCCTTTTATAAAAAAACAACGTTCATTGTCAATGTCACCGGCGATCGTTCCCAAATTTCCGGCAT
>CAVCAX010000270.1:3446-4019 GCA_963599995.1 Coprobacillus sp. CAG:698 | reverse complement strand
GATATCATCATGTTTTGCCAGGATGTACTTCAAATAATTGGCACCGATAAATCCGGCAGCACCGGTTACAAGATAGGTTTTCATAATTATTCTGTTATGTCGATTTATTATTCCGCTAAGTCCAAAAGATACTTACCATAGTCCGTCTTGCCGAGTTGTTCGCCCAAGAGACGCAACTGGGCAGTCGTTATCCAGCCATTACGCCAGGCTATCTCTTCGATACAACTGACATAAAAGCCCTGCCGGTTCTGGATGGTAGCCACAAAATTAGAGGCTTCAAGCAAACTATTGCAATTGCCGGTATCCAACCAGGCAAACCCGCGGCCGAAAAGTTCAACCTGCAATGTACCTTCGTCAAGATAGAGTTTGTTCAGATCCGTAATTTCATATTCACCACGGGCAGACGGTTTCAGCGAAGCAGCCTTTTGCGTTACACCGGCATCATAAAAGTAAAGTCCCGGAACGGCATAATTGCTCTTTGGTACGGAAGGTTTTTCCTCCAGAGAAATGACTTTACCCGTAGAATCAAACTCGACTACCCCATACGCCCGCGGATCTTTCACATAATATCCA
>CAVCAX010000270.1:0-3436 GCA_963599995.1 Coprobacillus sp. CAG:698 | reverse complement strand
GAATCCCTGTCCGTAAAACATGTTATCACCTAAAATAAGACAGCCCGGTTCGCCATCCAGAAAATCGGCACCCAGCACAAAAGCCTGCGCCAATCCGTTCGGCCGCTCCTGTACCTTATATTGGAAGCTCATCCCCAGCTCTTCTCCCGTTCCCAAAAGTTCACGGAACATCGGTAAATCACGGGGAGTAGAAATGATCAGCACTTCACGTATGCCGGCCAGCATTAGCGTGGAAAGCGGATAGTAGATCATCGGTTTGTCATATACCGGCATAATCTGCTTTGATATGGCTTTCGATAGCGGATAGAGCCGTGTAGCACTTCCGCCGGCAAGAATAATCCCTTTCATAATGAGATAGTTACAATTTACGAATCATACACTATAAAATACGAACATCGATATCATCCAAACAGTATGAAACTCGTAGTTTATACCTTAATTATATTACGCAAAGAACGGAAAGAATTTTGAAATGACAAAATTAAAAGACAAATCTCTCAACGGGTGCTTATTATTGAGGGCAGAACCCTTACGCCTACCCTGCCAATTCCACAACCTCCAGATCTTTAAACGTACCCTTGTCGATCACAAAACGTACCAGCGTACGCACTTTATGAAAACCGGACATGCCTGCCGCTCCGGGATTGATATGCAGCATGTCCAATGTTTTATCGTACTTCACTTTCAAGATGTGCGAATGTCCACTGATAAACAACTTGGGCGGACGGGCCATCAGACTACCGATTATCGAAGGGTCATACTTTCCGGGATAGCCACCGATATGCTTTATCAGCACTTCCGTGCCCTCTACCGTGAAGCGGTTCACCTGCGGATACATACGGCGGATCTCCTGCCCGTCAATATTACCATAGACAGCACGAAAAGGACGGAAAGCAGCAAGTCTCTCCGCCACTTCCACCGACCCGATATCTCCGGCATGCCATATTTCGTCACAAGGTTCAAAATATTCCAGATATTTCTCATCCCACCAGCCATGTGTATCCGACAATAATCCAACTTTCATCATAGATTCTTTGTTTATATGCGCAAAGGTACTTATATTTGGGGAAATCTTAACGCAATGGAAAGCAATTATCATTATTTTAAGCGAGACATAAGCTGGTTGTCATTCAATTATCGTGTATTGTTGGAAGCAAATGACGATCGGCTCCCATTATATGAACGTATCAATTTCATCTCTATCTATTCTTCCAACTTGGAAGAATTTTACAAAATACGTGTTGCCGATCATAAAGCCGTAGCTTCCGGAGTGACTCTGAGTGATGAAGAATCCGTGCAGTCGGCCAATGAGTTGGTAGAGAATATAAACCGGGAAGTGAACCGGCAACTGGAGGATCGTATCCGGATTTATGAACATAAGATATTGCCGGCCTTACGCAAAAATCACATCATATTCTATCAAAGCCGGAATGTAGAACCGTTTCATCAGGAATTCGTCAAAAACTTCTTCCGTGAAGAGATCTTCCCCTTTTTACAACCTGTGCCGGTCTATAAAGACCGGATCGTATCGTTCCTGCGCGACAACCGCCTTTATCTGGCCGTACGCCTCTTCATGCGTAATACTGAAAAGTCGAATCCGGATTATATGCAATATTTCGTAATGAAATTACCATACAGTAAGGTGCCGCGTTTTATCGAGCTGCCCAAACACGAAGATAATTACTACCTGATGTTTATCGAAGACATCATCAAAGCCAATATCGGCCTCATCTTTCCCGGATACGATGTGGATTGCAGTTACTGCATCAAGATATCCAGGGACGCCGATATACTGATAGACGATGCTGCCAGCAGTGCCGACCTTGTAGAACAACTGAAGAAAAAAGTAAAAAAGCGTAAGATAGGGGCTGTCTGCCGTTTTGTGTATGACCGCGCCATGCCAGCTGATTTTCTGGATTTTCTGGTAGATGCTTTCCAGATAAACCGGGAAGAGCTTGTGCCGGGTGACAAGCACCTGAATCTTGAAGACCTCCGGCATCTGCCCAATCCCAACAAAGGATTGAAACCGCTGGAGAAACCCCAACCCATGAAATTGAATTGTCTGGATGAAAAAGAATCCATATTCAATTATGTAGAGAAAAAGGACCTGCTGTTATACTATCCTTATCATTCGTTCGAACACTTCATACATTTCTTATATGAAGCCGTACATGATCCGCAGACACGGGAAATCATGGTAACCCAATACAGAGTGGCGGAAAACTCCGCCGTTATCAACACACTGATAGCCGCTGCACAAAACGGAAAAAAGGTAACCGTATTCGTAGAACTCAAAGCCCGCTTCGATGAAGAGAACAACCTCGCCACAGCAGAAATGATGAAATCTGCCGGGATTAAAATCATCTACAGCCTGCCGGGGTTAAAAGTACATGCCAAAGTGGCGCTCATCCGTAGAAAAGGGGTAAATGAGGATAGTAAAATTGCCGACTACGCTTATATCGGTACCGGCAACTTCAACGAAAAGACAGCCACCCTTTATGCAGATTGCGGTCTGTTCACCTGTAATCCCAAGATAACCAAAGACCTGCATACTCTTTTCCAGACATTGCAAGGAAAAGAGAACTCCAAATTCAGCACATTGCTTGTTGCCCGTTTCAATCTGATACCCGAACTCAATCGCCTTATCGAACGTGAAATAGAGTTGGCAGAAAAGGGAAAAGGAGGAAGAATTATACTGAAGATGAACGGTCTGCAAGATCCTGTCATGATAGACCGTTTGTATGAAGCTTCACAACGGGGAGTAGAAATTGATCTGATCGTCAGAGGGATATGCTGCCTGATTCCGGGACAACCCTACAGCCGTAACATTCGTGTCACCCGTATTGTAGATACTTTTTTAGAACACGCCCGTGTATGGTATTTCGGCAATGGCGGTAATCCGAAAGTATATTCCGGTTCACCGGACTGGATGCGCCGCAACCTCTACCGGCGGATCGAAGCAGTTGTCCCCATATTAGACCCCGACCTACGCAAAGAGATGATCGACATGCTCGACATACAGCTTTCCGATAACCGGAAAGCCTGTTTTGTAGACGACCGGCTCCGCAATGTCTTTAAAGGAAAAACGAGAGGGGAAGGAATCCGTGCGCAATATGCTTTCTATAACTATCTGAAGAAGAAAAATGAAACATCTTTGTAATACGTATGACATTTCTCTGCAATACCAAAAAACGTCCTTTGCAGTCAGAAACAGAATACATATTTATGGAGACAATTTACCTTTGTATCGTTATCTTCTTATTTGTGCTCGCAGTATTCGACCTCATGGTCGGAGTAAGTAACGATGCTGTAAACTTTTTAAATTCCGCTATCGGAGCGAAGGCGGCTTCTTTCAAAACAGTGCTATTTATTGCCGGCATCGGTGTGTTCATCGGTGCTTCACTGTCCAATGGCATGATGGACATTGCCCGGCACG
>CAVCAX010000269.1:18598-19085 GCA_963599995.1 Coprobacillus sp. CAG:698 | reverse complement strand
ATTACCAATATAAGAAACAAAAGTAATTTGGTTAGGAACAGATCCCGGACTTAAACCACTTTTTTCAACGCAATTCAAATATCCGTCCAAATCTGTTGTAAAAATCTTCACTACAATGGTACCATAGATTCGATAATCACGAAGTGTATCTTGCCAAGATTTCCATAATGCATCAACAGACAAAGGACTATTTTTCAAATATATAGACTGCAAAGAACGTTCTGTAAAATTCTGAGACAAGTTCTTCTTACTTTTTTCTGCATTAACTTTATATTTCCGTTTGCCACTTGCAGTGGTTATATGAACATGAAGAGGAATAGTATCTACTCCTGTCTTATTGTAAGTTGTATATGATATCTTAAGGCTCCTATTTTTCTTCTCCAACTCTTGCTTCAGCACATGGATAAAAGCAAGTTCTGCTTGTGAATGCATTGTATCCACATTTGCCCGATAAAAAGATCTTCCTGCCGAAAAGGACAGAAACATT
>CAVCAX010000269.1:14757-18588 GCA_963599995.1 Coprobacillus sp. CAG:698 | reverse complement strand
GGCACATAGTATCAGATATAAGTTTTTCATCTCCAATAGATAGATTTACAGAAATCAAAAATAGAGCATTTTCCCTGTCTAAACAGTACAAGATTTGGCACAAAAGATATAAATACTGTCCTTTCTTCAATCTATTCTTCCATTAAAGACGTCTTTAATGAAAAGTGCATTGGGGAGCTTGTCACGTTTACCAAAGAAAAGGATTCATTGCAGATAAAAAATGAAACAGTAGTTTGATCATGATTGAGATGAATGCTATTATAGAAATACATGACCGGACCGGACTTCGTCTGAAAAAGTGTACCAATTCCAATAAAAGGTCATAGAGGGGATAGATAGTTTTATCTTAGTGAAACTCACAGAAAAAATCCAGACAATTTCAATATACTCCTTTACTCCCATTTAAAATATTATACAATAGTACTGCCCCGTTACAATATACCTAACGATAAATTAGGATATATGTAACGGGGCAGTACGTATATTGATATTAGTATTTTCTTTACAAAGCCAACCGGTAGATCTCTTTACTGTCTTCTTTTCTCAACTTCACATAATTACCGACCAGCTCGCCTTTATTCCGATGAAGACTATCAGCCAGACGGTCGATATCCGGATGTTCGATGCCCAACTCCTTAAAAGTAACAGGCAGGCCAATGGATTTGAAGAAAGCTCTCAACCGGGCAATTCCTTCCAAAGCAACAGCTTTTTTGTCCTCTGCTTCCGGAACACCCCATACACGAACAGCATATTGAACGACCTTATCTATATTGTGTTCTGTCATCCAAGTCATCCAGGCAGGAAAAATGACGGAAAGACCGGCACCATGCGTCACATTGTAAATGGCACTGATCTCATGTTCCAGGAAATGAGAAGCCCAATCCTCTTCACAACCGACTCCACATGTGCCATTGTGAGCAATGGTTCCACACCACATCAAGTTAGCACGGGCGCCGTAATTCTCCGGTTCTTTCATCACAGTAGACGCTTCTTTGATAATGGCAAGAAGGGTTCCTTCACAAAGACGATCGGCTATCTCCACCTCTTTCGTGTTGGTGAAATAACGCTCCATGATATGCGCCATCATGTCGGCAATGCCACAAGCCGTCTGAAAAGGGGGAAGCGTATAGGTAAGTTCGGGGTTCATCACGGCAAAAACAGGACGCAACAGTTCGGGCACCCGGAGACTAAGCTTTTGCAAACCATCTACTTTGGTGATAACGGTATTACCGGAACCCTCGCTACCGGCAGCAGGAATGGTGAGTACCACCGCTACCTTCAGGGCTTTCGTCACTTTGGCTTTGCCGATATAGAAATCCCAAAAATCACCGGAATAGGGAACACCGGCAGCTATCGCTTTGGCTGTGTCGATCACCGATCCACCCCCTACTGCCAGCAAAAGATCGACTTTCTCACTCCGGCAGAGAGCGATACCTTCATACACCTTGGTATCTATCGGATTGGGCTGTATACCACCGAACATGCAATACTCGATGCCGGCTTCCTTCAGCGAACTTTCCACACGCGACAATAAGCCGCTGCGTATCACCGAACCGCCTCCATAGACTATCATCACTTTCCTGGCACCATACTTAACGGCCAAAGCGCCTGTTTGCGCTTCTGTACCTTTACCGAATACGAACTCGGTGGGACTGTAAAAGATAAAATTATTCATCGACTTCTTTTTTTTATAATCTGTTTCACCTTCATCCGATACAAGAATCATACTGTACAACTCTTTCTCTCTTCCCCCCAAAAAAACATACTCCGGAAAAGAGTAAAGCAAGGCAGGCTATAATAAGCCCTCCCCTTCCCTCAAAAGAAGAAGTTGTCAGAAAATATCCAACAATTCTTTCAAGGAAGTTATGCAAGGCACCTCTTCAGTTACATCGGCCATAGAAGGACATCCCTTCACCACCTGACACCCCAAAGACAAAGCCGGAAGAATATCATTCTTCGTCGAATCTCCTATCACGACTACCTCGTCCGGAGTAAATCCGGCACGGTCGATGGCCAATTTCCATAAGGCGGCATCCGGTTTGCGGATGCCCTCCAGTGTAGAGTCGGTTATTGAAAAGAAATAAGATACAATACCCAAATCGGTTACTATCTTCTTCAAATTACCATAATAATTGGATACCAACAACAATGTATACCGCTTAGACAACGGCTCCAACACCTCTTTCGAAAGAGTCACATAGTGGGAAGAAAAATCGGTTACAAGACGTGCCGCATGCTCCGGCAGCACCTCTCCGTTCTCTTGTGTATCCGGAAGAATTCCCCGTCTGATCAGATCTTCAAATTGCAGGCGGGTTTTGAAAGACTGTGTTTCAAGCAATGAATGTGAGGGTTTCACCAACTGCAGGCGCTCCATCATCTGTTCGGCATACACATAAGAGTCTCTGAAATTCTCTCCCGTAAGCGGCAAGTGCAACTCCTCGTTATAGAGTTTCAGATAAATCTTCATCCAATGCATAAACGGCGAATCGAGTGTACCGCCAAAATCGAAAGCAAGCGCTTTTACTTTTTCCGTATGTATCATTTTTTATTTCCTATTTTCATTAATGCAAGACCGATAACGATCCAGAACAACTCACGTACCCGTGTGATTAGTGCCGCATACACGCCATAGGCCCCCGACAGGGAAAGTCCTCCCACAGCCAAAGCAAAACCGCCTTCACGCCCTCCCAACTGCATGGGAAGGAAAAACAGCAAATTGGCCAGCAAGGAAGAAAAAGCCACGATGAGGATACAACTTACAAAACTGACATTCGTGGTCAGTACATTCAGGATGAGCCATACTTCCAGGCAACTGACGATTCTCGCCAGATACTCCAGAAATAAAGCACTGTAAAAAGTACTCTTTTTCTGCTGATGGAGCAAGGCAATCTGCTTGTCTATATTTTCCAGTTTCTCCTTATGGACCTCCGAGAAACGAATGACACGGTGCTTCAAGAAAGGAATACGACTTCCCATACGTACACATGCCACAGCCATGCCGTGGCGATAGCCTTTCATAAACAGCGTGCCGAGAAACAGACAGAGAAGCGTGATCAACCCCAAGACAATCCCCATCTCCCAGTTTACCGGATAAAAACATACATAAATAAACACGGAACTGAGCCACAGCAGGAAATGAGAGAAGATATGCATCATCACGTAGAGAATAACCGATGAAGTGGCTCTCTCCATCCCTACAAACGGAGTCAGCTCCATAATCCGGTAAGGCTCTCCTCCCATCAACCCCACTGGGGTAACATAATTGAGGGCAAATCCCGAAACTGTAAACTTGTACAACTGCATAAAACTTAATGGAGAAATTTTTCCTCCACTCCGAAGAATGATATACCACGAAAGGGTATTTATCAAATAGATAAACAACCAAAGTAATAAAACCAACGGGAGGTAAAATCCGGCACGCCTTAAATTACTCAACAAATCATCGTACGACACATCGAACGTGAAAAGCATGATAACCACGGCCACTACTCCAAAGATCAAAAAGATATTCCGGAATTTGCTATTCATTATGCCATCTGTATTTCTTTATACAACTTATTACTCAACTGCTCGTGCTGACAGATCATGTAAATCAACAGTCCGTTCAGCACCGTAAATTCAAAAACAAAATACAGCCACGGTTCATTGATGAACAGGCTGATGAAGAGCACAATCACCCGGGTATTGAAAGAGAGAATGTTGGTGTACTTCATCAACGGCAGGCTTCCCCGACGGAATTCGTCACGGATTTCCTGTGGAGCCACTGCACCGTACCGTTGCTGCAACAAAGCGAAGAAGCGCTGGAAAGCCGGAGTAAGACGTTCCTGCGAA
>CAVCAX010000269.1:0-14702 GCA_963599995.1 Coprobacillus sp. CAG:698 | reverse complement strand
GAGTCAGACGCAAACAGATGGCCACATAGATGGAGATAAACCAGAAATCACCGGACACACCGTCCAATATCCGCCCGATTTCGGACTTTTGTCCGGTCATACGCGCCAGTTGCCCGTCGGCACTGTCATACATATTGGCCCAAATCAGCAGACACATACCTATTACATTCAGTAATAGATCATTGTAATAAAACAATATTCCTGCCGCAACTCCCAAAAAGATGGAAGCAATCGTTATCGCATTGGGAGTTACTCCCAGCTTCTGAAAAAGAAGCGCCCATCGGTAACCGACGGGACGGTAAAACAACAAATCGATCCACTCTTCGGTATCTGCCGATTTCAATGTTGCCTCCAATCCGCTTTTACTTATTTCATTACTCATAAATCCGCATTTTTAGTTTTTTGCAACACAACTTGTCCGATGGCTATGGCCGCTTCTTTACGACAAGGGGCAAAGCTCGGCCAATCATTAAAATCGATAATACGGATGCTGCCATCCGGAGACACGATGCAATCACCGCCATATACATCGACTTGCAGCACCTTCGCCGCCTTGTCACAAATATGGCGCAACTCATCCAGTGAAAAGGAGATACCTTTCGGTGCACCATTGATGGCTTCCAACCCGAATTTGCTATGATGCCCCTCCAATGGATAAAACCAATAGAAAAAATCGGTACCGGAAACACCGTAGAACTTAATCAGGTCGCCGGCCAGGTGCTTATTAATCACCACACGCTCTATACCGCGCAATGCATATTCGGACATTACCTCCCGCAACTCGCTACAAGTCCGTATATACGTCACATCCTCTTTATGAATGGCATGAAAATCGGCACGCTTCACCCAACAGGGTTCAAACTCCGACTCGATAAGACTGACCGGAAGTTCTTCCTGCACATCCCAAATAAGACTTTCGGGATGAGGAACCTGATACTTCAACAACAAAGTAGTCATCCGCTCGCGCGTACAGTTTTCAATACCGAAAGCAGAATTGACAGCTACCACTCCTTTTCTTTCAGCCTTTTGCAGGTTACGGACAGCAGCTTTGCTACGCATCATTGTGAAAACAAACTTCTCATTTAAAGGATTGGTCAGAAACTCCTGCTCGGTATATAGATTGACCCTATGACCATTTTCTTCCAGATATTGGGCCACAGCAGAAAAGACAGCAGCATCGTTCCCGACATGATTGGGAGAGAAAAGGGAATATCGCTGTATTCCCGCAAAAGTATATGATTTCATTTAATAGTCTGTTCTTCTAAAAAGCGTTCGGCTTTTTCAACGTCTGCTGCATGATCGATATCTATCACTTTTGAAAAAGGATAGGCCTGTACCTGCAGTCCAGCGTCTACCAAATACTGCTGAAAGCCACGCATACGGGAAACTCCTTTCTCCATGGCAGCAGGCAGCAGAGAAAGCGCCTTTTGATTCATACAATAAATTCCACCGGAAATATATCGGTTACCGGGATACGGTTCACTGGCATACCCCACAATTTTCAGATCATCAGGACGGGTCTTGACATACAACGGACGTTCGTCATCGATGAAGTCGGTCACTGCCATCAAGGCATCTGCGTCCTCGTTCTCTTGAAAAGTGCGGATATAATCCGAAAACTCCGGTTCACGGAAAATCGGGTCTACCGTAGTCAGACAGAATTTACCCTCTCCCTTCAAATAAGGCATCAGCTCATAAAAGCTATGAAAAGAATCGGGAGTGGACTTCACCACTACGTGAAGCGGTATCGGTAAACGCTGCTGCTCCAGAAAATCACGGACCTCCGTCATTTCTTCATTAATAATAATGCAGACCGAGTCTGCATTATTATTAAGAAAAATGTGCAATAAGCGCCCCAACAAAGGTTCGCCTCCTACCCTCACCAAAGGTTTAGGCACTTGGATTCCGTCTGAGACCAAACGCGAACCTTGTCCGGCTGCAATAAGTGCATATTTCATTCTATCAGTATCAATCAAGATAGCTCGGTGCTTTTTCACCGACCATATTACGCAATGTTTCTTTTACCATTCTCCATTGTGTGAACAAGTCGTGTACCGGCTGATGTTCGAAATCATGCATCGGGCTCTTGCAGAAGAATGACAACCAAGTCTGTATACCGCACATGCCGGCACGAAGAGCCAAATCACTGAACAGCACCAAGTCGAGTGCGATAGGAGCAGCAAGGATAGAATCACGACAAAGGAAATTTACCTTTATTTCCATCGGATAACCCATCCATCCGAAGATATCGATGTTATCCCATGCTTCCTTGTTGTCTTTGCGAGGAGGATAATAATTGATACGTACTTTGTGGTATACGTCACCATACAAGTCAGGATATTTCTCCGGTTCGAAGATGTTATCGATCACAGACAATTTGCTGACTTCTTTTGTTTTAAAGTTTGCAGGATCATCCAAAACTTCACCGTCACGGTTACCTAAGATATTTGTAGAGAACCAACCGCTAACGCCCAACATACGAGTTTTGAACATCGGTGCCAGCACTGTTTTCATCAGTGTCTGACCGCTCTTGAAGTCTTTACCGGCAATAGGCACATTCATCTTCTTGGAGAATTCCCACATAGCCGGAGTATCTACGCACAAGTTAGGAGCACCCATAATGAACGGAGCGCCTTCTGCAATGGCAGCATACGCATAACACATACTTGGAGAAACAGCATCCGTGTTGTTTTCTTTCATGGCTTTTTCCAATGCAGCCAATGACTGGTGTTCTTCCGACAGAGGAATATAGATTTCTGTACTTGCAGCCCACAGCACTGCAATACGTTCGCAGTTGTTAGCAGCTTTGAAATTGCGGATATCCTGACGAAGTTGTTCCACCATATCCCAACGGGTAGCAGCCTGCTTGATGTGCGTTCCGTTCAGACGTTTAGCCCAGTTGTGGTCGAAAGCGGCAGGCATCGGTTTGATGGCCTCCAATTCATCTTTCACTCCATTCAGGTCTTTTTCTTTCAACACTTCAGCATACATAGCAGCTTCGTAAGCATTGTCAGGGAAAATATCCCATCCACCAAACACGATGTCGTTCAAATCTGCCAAAGGTACGATGTCTTTAATGAGTTTTTCCTCATTGTTTTCCATACGCATTGCAGCCATTTGTGTAATAGAACCTATTGGTTTTGCCAATCCCTTACGAGCAGCAAGTGTTCCTGTTATCATAGTGGTAGCAACTGCGCCACCAACACCTACAACCAAGACACCAAGGCGTCCTGATGCCGGTTTAATTTCTTGTTCCATTTCTGTTGTTTTAGATAAATTAAAATTGTCTACAAAGTTAGGCTCTACTGCATACCTAAAGAAGTTCTAATAGTCGGATTAATTGTTCTATTTGACATATTATCCCCTTGAAGAGTACTTATAGTCCATGTATTTCGAATTTACCAATATCAGATATATTGTTCTATATCAATTATTAAACAAACCCTGCCCGTCAGCGTTTTCAGAAATAAACACATCAGTATATAGCCAGATACGATGTATGCAGACACACTGTCATACAGAAAGTTTAACATGACGAATGGAGGTTTAACAAAACACTTTTCACGAAATACTGTTGTACTAAGTATTAAAACGAACCGGAATAATTCGTATACGGTAGCCGGGTAATAAAGGTTTGTTACCGCCCATGAATTATTCAAACTATTATGTATAAACCTAAACTATTTAATTATGGAATGGATTATAGATCAACTGAGGGTACACCCTGAGTTAGCCATCTTTCTGACACTTTTTGCAGGATTCTGGATAGGCCGGTTGAAAATCGGGAAGTTCTCACTCGGCACCGTCACAAGTGTCCTGCTGGTAGGTGTGCTGGTGGGACAGTTAAACATTACAGTAGACGGACCGATGAAAGCAGTATTCTTTCTGCTCTTTCTTTTTGCAGTGGGTTACAAAGTAGGGCCGCAGTTCTTCCGCGGGTTAAAGAAAGACGGTTTGCCACAAGTGGGATTTGCCGTACTGATGTGTATCGTCAGCCTCGTTTCCGCCTGGGTATTGGCAAAAATAATGGGTTACAACGTAGGGGAAGCTGCCGGACTGTTGGCCGGTTCGCAAACGATTTCTGCCGTTATCGGAGTGGCCGAAGACACGATCAACGGACTTAACGTCAGCGATGCACAGAAAACCGCTTTCATCAATGCAATTCCCGTTGCGTATGCCGTAACCTATATTTTCGGTACGGCCGGCTCCGCCTGGATACTGGCCTCACTCGGTCCGAAGTTTCTGGGTGGACTGGAAAAAGTAAAAGCCGACTGTCGGGAACTGGAGACCCAAATGGGAAGCTCGGAAACCGATGAACCGGGATTTGCCCCTGCCCTGCGTCCTGTCGTATTCCGCGCCTACAAAATAACCAATAAATGGTTTGGGAAAGGAAAGCGTGTTACCGACCTTGAAAGCTATCTGAACGAACAAGGGAAACGTCTTTTCGTAGAACGCATCCGCCAAAAAGGAGTCGTGAAAGAAGTAACACCCAATCTTATTTTGCAAGAAAACGATGAAGTGGTGCTTAGCGGCCGCCGTGAATTTGTGATTGGTGAAGAAGACTGGATCGGACCGGAAGTAATAGATGCACAGTTGCTCGATTTTCCTGCCGAAACACTCCCGGTAATGGTGACACGAAAAACATTTGCCGGAGAAACCATATCAGCCATCCGTTCGCAAAAATTCATGCACGGCGTCAGTATCCGCAGCATCAAACGGGCAGGTATCCGTATACCGGTACTGGCACAAACCGTAGTAGATTCCGGAGACATGCTCGAGCTGACCGGTATGAAGCATGAAGTGGAAACCGCCGCCAAACAGATGGGATACATCGACCGCCCTACCAATCAGACAGACATGATATTTGTAGGACTCGGTATTCTCATCGGAGGATTGGTAGGTGCACTGTCCGTTCATTTGGGTGGCATCCCGATAAGCCTATCAACAAGCGGAGGCGCACTGATTGCCGGCCTGTTATTCGGATGGCTACGCAGCAAACATCCGACTTTCGGCGGCATTCCCGAACCCTCGTTATGGGTACTGAACAATGTCGGATTGAACATGTTTATCGCCGTAGTGGGTATTGCTGCCGGACCAAGTTTCGTGACCGGCTTTAAAGAAGTAGGTGCAAGCCTGTTTCTTGTCGGAGCGGCAGCTACCGCCATTCCTTTGATCAGCGGTCTGCTAATGGGAAGATACTTGTTCAAATTCCACCCGGCACTGACCCTCGGATGTACCGCAGGAGCAAGGACAACTACCGCCGCATTGGGAGCCATACAGGATGCCGTGGAAAGCGAAACTCCTGCTTTGGGATATACGGTGACCTATGCAGTGGGGAATACGCTGCTGATTATCTGGGGGGTATTTATTGTGCTGATGATGTAAGAGCCTCTCCCCAAGAGGGCGTGTCAAAATGCACAAAACTTAGAAATCACCCCTACTGCAAATACTTGTAGCAGAAGCAACTCCTTTGAAAAGGACATTTTGACATACCCTCAGTAGAGTTAGATTTTGTTACTAATATTATAGTGATGCTAACATTCATTTTTCTCTTTTGAGAGAGGGAGTAGGGTTGGATTTTGTTATCAATATTATAAGATGATGACATTTGTCTTTACCCTTTTGGGGGAGAGAAAGTAAAATTGGATTTTGTTGCTACATGATAGGAGACAGTATTTATTAAATATTTATTTAAAGTATTCATTCTATAGAATATAGAGTTTATTCTCCTCTTTTTTCACAGGAAGAAGGAGACATGTTAAATTTACAATTAAATTATAAGCCACAGTATCTTTCCTCCCTCTCCCACGAAGAGGGCTGGGGAGAGGCCCTAAAATTATGGAAAAGAAATCAAACGCCACAGGCATCACTAAAAGTTTTGCCAAGAAAATGGAATCTATCAGTCCATTTGAATTAAAAAACCGCCTCATAGATATGGCAGGCGAGAGTGTAAAAAAAATGGCTCATACCATGCTCAATGCCGGACGTGGTAATCCGAACTGGATAGCCACAGAGCCACGAGAAGCCTTCTTTCTTTTAGGAAAATTCGGGCTTAGCGAATGCGTACGTGTACAATCTTTGCCTGAAGGCATTGCGGGAATACCGCAAAAAGAGGGCATTACCGCACGTTTTGAAGTTTTTTTAAAAGACAACAGCAAAGAGCCGGGAGTAAAGTTGTTAAAAGACAGTTACAACTATTTACTGATGGAGCATGCTGCCGATCCGGATACGCTCGTTCATGAATGGGCGGAAGCTGTCATCGGCGACCAATATCCTGTACCGGATCGTATTCTGCATTTCACCGAACTCCTTGTACAGGACTATTTGGTTCAGGAACTGTGCGACCGGCGTTCTCCCAAAGGTACATTCGACCTTTTTGCTACCGAAGGAGGTACAGCCGCCATGTGTTACATTTTTGATTCTTTACAGGAAAATTTCCTGTTGAACCAAGGAGACAACATCGCTTTGCTCGTGCCTGTATTCACCCCTTACATAGAAATACCGCGACTCAGCCGTTACCAGTTTAACGTTACAGAGATTTCAGCCGATAAAATGACAGCCGACGGTCTCCATACCTGGCAATACCGGGATGAGGATATCGATAAGTTAAAAAATCCGGAGATAAAAGCGCTCTTTATCACCAACCCGAGCAATCCACCCAGCTATGCATTAAATACGGAAACAACTGCCCGTATCATCAATATCGTGAAGAATGACAATCCGAATCTGATGATCATCACGGATGATGTGTATGCCACATTCACACCGCACTTCCGTTCGCTTATGGCAGAACTGCCGCACAATACGCTGTGCGTATACTCTTTCTCAAAATATTTCGGAGCAACCGGATGGAGACTTGCCGTTACCGCCTTGCATGAAGACAATATCTATGACAAGATGATTGCCCGCCTGCCGGAAGAACAGAAAGCCATATTATCCAAGCGTTATTCCAGTCTCGACTTACATCCGGAAAAGATGAAATTCATCGACCGTATGGTAGCCGACAGCCGCCAGGTAGCCCTAAATCATACAGCCGGATTATCATTGCCGCAGCAGATGCAAATGAGTCTGTTTGCCTCTTTTTCCCTATTAGATAAAGGAGATTATTATAAAACAAAGATGCAGAGTATCATCCGCCGCCGTCTGAATGCCTTGTGGGACAACACCGGTTTCTCATTGGTAGAAGACCCGCTACGAGCCGGCTACTACTCAGAAATAGACATGCTGGTATGGGCACGGAAATTCTACGGTGACGAATTTGTCACCTATCTGGAAAAGACCTACAACCCATTGGATGTAGTATTCCGTCTTGCCAACGAAACATCACTCGTATTGCTGAATGGTGGCGGTTTTTCCGGTCCCAAATGGAGTGTCCGCGTTTCTCTTGCCAACTTGAACGAAGCCGATTATGTAAAGATAGGTCAAGGCATCAAACGCATATTGGAAGAATATGCCAAAGAATGGAAAGAAAGACAGAATCAGTGATTAGCGAACACTATCCTGAACCGTGTCAACCCATCGGCATACGTACGGAGTGAAAACGAACATCCGTGGCGTACCAAGACTTCACGGATAAACACCAGACCGATTCCCTGCCCGTTCGGTTTGGTTGAAAAGAAGGGACTGAAGAGTTTAGCTTCAGTCTCTTTTGTTATACCTTCGCCGTTATCCACTATTTCGATACTTGCAGGAGAAGAGGTATGTATTTGTATCTCCCCATCCTTTCCGATACTCTCGGCGGCATTTTTAACAATATTCACCAATGCCTGTTCGAACAAAGCACGATCCAGATTGACATCACCTAAGTCCTCATCGAGATCCAATGTGATGGTAATGTTGCGATCCGTGCACATTCCCTCCATAAACCGTTTACAAGAGAATGCCAGATCGTTAAGGTTGACGGGAGCCAAATTAAGTTCCGGAATCTTCACCACATCGGCAAAACGGGTAATAAAACGGCTCATCGAGTAACAGCGTTCCGTACACACCCGCATTACCTCACAGATATCTTCCATCCCTTCCGATTCGGAAAGAGCCTGCTCCACCGTATCGAGCGTAGAAGTAATGCCGGCCGTTGTATTATTCACTTCATGTGCGATCATACGAATCACCTTCTCATAGGCTTTCTTCTCCGCTTTCATCACTTCATCCGTCAGGCTTTCGATGAGGAAGAACGGATGATGAAATCCCCGGTCTATAAATGACGAGTGTGTACATTTATAAATATTCGAGTCATTCAGCCGAACAGTCACGGTCTCTCCTTGAGCAATAGCAACCAGTTCCACTGCCAACGGAGACTCTATGGAAGAGAGTTTTTTTCCTTGTACCTCCTCATAACGGACACCTAACATTTTCACAGCCATCGGGTTCAATTGAGACACATCACCGTCAAGACCGGTAATGATTACTCCCATCGGAGAAGCGTTTATCAGCAGGTCCAAAAAATAATTCTGCTCACGCAGACGGAGACGTTCATTCTTCAGTTGTTCCATCATACGATTGAAGACGTTTACTATACGGTCGGCTTCGTATTGCCCCACAAGACTCAGGCGGCTACTGAAATCCTGCTCACGCAACAAGTCCATACCGCTACCAATGGTATTCAACGGTTTGATTATCTTCCGGTAAAACAGAATAAGGTAAATCAGCAGGGAGACAATCAATATTTCCGATCCATATAGTAAAGGTCGGTAAATCCAACCGCCAAAGTAGAGTATCACTCCACCAAGAATGATCAGAAAACAGGTAAGTATAAGAAAGTATCCTTTAAGACGCACGTTGTTAGTGGTTTACGGGTTAGTGATGAATGATGAATAAGTAGGTTGGTGATAGCACTAATAACTGATTTCATATTTTTCCAACCTCCGATATAGCGCCGCACGGCTGATGCCCAATGCCGTAGCTACCTGACTGAGATTTCCTTTATAGCGTTCCAACGCCTGCAATATAGTCTGACGCTCAATTTCATCCAGAGTCATACCGGCAAGGGTGTTGCCCTCGGCAGCTTCCGGTTCATCTTGCCGAAGATACTGCGCATCGAAATCCGAGGCATCGAGTACCGGTTTGCCACTAACCAGAATCGTGCGTTCCACCAAGTTTTTCAGTTCGCGGATATTTCCCGGATAAGGCAAACGGGAAAGAAACTGAAGCGCATCGGCTGTGAACTCAGTGCGGGGCAATCCGTTTGCTTCAGCTTGACGATCGGCAAAATGCCGGACCAATAAAGGAATGTCTTCCCTTCTCTCACGCAAAGCCGGTAGTTTGACCGTAATAAGGTTGATACGATAGAACAAATCCTCACGGAAAGTGCGTTCACTCACCATCTTGCGTAAATCGGCATTCGTTGCAGAAACAACACGGACATCCGTTTTTCGAGGACGGCTATCCCCCAACACCTCAAATGTCTGATCCTGCAATACGCGAAGCAACTTCACTTGGCACGACAGGTCCAGATCACCGATCTCGTCCAAGAAAATAGTACCCTTGTTTGCCATTTCAAAACGTCCGATACGGTCGGCACTCGCATCCGTAAAAGCTCCTTTCTTATGACCGAACATTTCACTCTCGAAGAGGCTTTGGGATATACCGCCCAGATTCACTTTTACAAACGGCTGCTTCGCACGTTGACTGTTGATATGAATCGCTTCGGCTATCAGCTCCTTCCCCGTTCCACTTTCTCCTGTGATAAGCACAGAAGCATTGGTACGGGCAATCCGGGCAATGGTATTCAGAACATCCGTCAGTCCCTTGCTCTTGCCTATAATATGACTGCGATTCAGTGCAGCACTCTGTTCCTGCGGCAATTCGGCAGGTGTAGCAGACAATGCCAATGCCGTCTCTATACGTTGCAGCAAAGCGGCATTGTTCCAAGGCTTTGTTATAAAGTCAAATGCCCCCGCCTGCATTCCCTGCACAGCCAATTGAATGCTCCCCCATGCCGTCATCAAGATAACAGGCACATCGGGACGGAATATTTTCACTTGCTTAAGCAATGTCAAACCTTCCTCTCCGGTAGTGGAAAGGGTAAAATTCATGTCCATCAAAATAAGATCCGGAGCTTCAGAACGAACAACATCCATTGCTTCGCGGGGACCTGGAACTGCCAAAGCCGCATATCCGGCCCGTTTCAGCATAAAGCTGAGAGAAGAACGGACAACATTGTCATCATCAATGATCAGTATCATATATGTATGTGGTTTTATCGGAACAAAAATAGGGATAATTATTCAATATGACAATGTGTTAATGCGCCAATTACCATTCTAAATGATAGTACAGCATACTGGCACATTGACATGTTAGCAATTTATTTCATCACCTCCTCAAAATCAACCTCCAGTTCCGTCCCCCTTTCAAAATCCCACAAGGTGAGGCTGCGAATCTGATAGAAATAAGACCAATAATTGTAAAGTTCCGATATATGCTTCTGCCGCGCCTCATCCTTAGAGTTTTGTGCATCGTTAAGATCCAATGTATTGATTTTGCCGATCAGAAAGGTCTCAATGCTCGTTTTATAACGCTGTTGAGCTATTTGATCCGCTTCTTTGGCGATACTCAATTGCTGTGCCTGGTTATTGAAATGCTCCACAAGAAGGAAAATATCCTGATTGAAATTCATCTGTTCCTGACGGATTTTCGAAAGGACTACTTCCCGGTTACTTTTGGCGACACGCACTTTTCCACGACGTTTTCCCCAATCGACAATCGGTATCTTCACCCCTACCTGTACAATCTGATTATCGAGCAGATGATTGTAAGCACCGGCAAACTCATTGTCCAACCCCGTATAACCGACACTTGCAAAAAGATCGACACTTCGCAGGTTGCCGCGTGCGGTAGCTACTTCATAATCCGCTTCCAGTTGCCGGCGGCGGATATTCTGTGCAAAGGAATTCCGTTCCAATGCCTTATTAAGCACGACATCATACTCCATCTGTACCTCCGGAACCGATTCGGGCAATACCGGTTCCAGTTTCTCATTCTCGCTCATTCCGAGGAAGGCACGAAGCTGGAACATCTTTGCATTGAGATCGCTCATAGCTTCCGTAACGGCAGCTTTAGCATTCAGAGCGGAAAGTTTCAGTTGCAACAACTCATTTTCGGAGATCTGTCCCATCTCCCGCTTGGCTCCCGCCACCTTATAAAGGTGCTCTGCATTCAACTGGTTCTGCCGGGCAGTAGCCAACACCTCTTTGGCCAGTAATAACTGAAAGAAATAAGTGATGGTTTTCCGAGTCACTTCTTCTGTAGCAGAAATAAAAGCCGCTTTTGCTTCTTCATAGCGCACCGGCTCTATACGACGGCTCCATTTCAATTTATTCACGCCAAAGATGGGTTGCGTCAGTTCCAAACTGATCGGCACAGACATAAACTGCTCTTTCCCCAGCCCGCCGAACTGCTTAATATAATCCAGTGAAGTGGTAAGAGAAAGTTTTCCGCCTGTAAACCAGATATTCTGGTCGATAGACAAATCACCGCTAAGCCCCAGATAGTTATTTCGGACGAACCCATACGTACCGTCCGAATTTTGATAAGAGTTGTATGACTTGTTATAATTGGGCAAGGTTCCCGTCAGATTGACTTCCGGCAAAAGATCTGCACGAAATGTACGGTATTCCCAATACGCTGTTTTCAATTCATTCAAAGCCACAGCAGCATCAACAGACTGTGTACGGGCCAAAGCAATCGCTTCACCGAGTGTTATTTCCCGTTCGTTCTGTGCTTCAAGAATCAATGGAAACACAAAAACCGCTAAAACAAGCAGTATATTCTTCTTTCTCATAAAAGTATTATTTTCTATGAGTAAAGAGTCCAAACGGTATGCCAAAAAGATAAGTCGCTTATTTTCGGAACATTACTTCATTCCCCTACTGTTCGAAAACGGACACTTTGTGCGCAAGTGGACGTCACTTTCCGCTTATTCGCTGATATCAGGCAAGCGGACGGTAAACCGGGTGCCTTTTCCTTCCTCGGATGTGACGCTGATTGTTCCATGCAGGCGTTCTACAATCGTCTGGCAGATACTCAATCCCAATCCGGCTCCCTGAGTGAAATTGTCTTCCTTATAAAAACGTTCAAAGATATGGCTCAGCCCCTCTTCAGAAATTCCTTTACCGGTATCTTCCACAAACAAGGATGTATATCCGTCTTCATCTTCCGTATAACCGAAAGTGATTGAACCGCTCGTCGTAAATTTAGCGGCGTTGTTTATAAGATTATTTACCACCTGCTGCAAACGTATATTATCCGTCACTATATACTTCTTACTACCTTCCGGAAGATCCAACAACAACTCCACACCGGGAGGCATATTCAACCGTTGCGAATCATGCACATTCTTCAACAGCAAAGGAAGACTATGCCGTGAAAGCTGGAAGTCCATCGTTCCGGACTCAATACGCGACAAATCGAGAATATCATTAATCAGTGCCAGCAACAGGCTGCAATTCTTATTAATGGTAGCGATAAACTGCGCCACCTCTTCTTCCGTAAAAGTACTGGTATCACTCAGCAAATCGGAAAAGCCGACAATGGCATTCAACGGGGTACGGATCTCATGGCTCATATTGGCCAGGAATGCCGACTTCAGTTTATCGGCCTGCAATGCTTTATCACGGGCAATCGTCAGTTCCTCTTCCGTCTTTTTATACCGTTGGATGCTCTGACAAACTCCCAGAATACAGTAAGGAATATCCGCAGTCAGCCCTCCGAGCACAGAAGTCCGATACTCCCACCATTCGTATTCACCGTTTTTATTGCATTGGCGGAAATTGAGACGGACGCTATGCCCTCCTTTCAATGCCAGGTCAAACTGTTCTTGCATATACGCCAGTTCTTCGGGATGAACCGTCTTTTCCATATCGTCACGCGAAATGGTTACAACCGAATCGTCAAAGCCAAAACGTTGAAGAAATCCCAAAGGAAACGTAAAGACATTCGTACGGATATCAAACTGCCACGGATAGATGGAACTCTCTGCTATCGCCAAATCAAAAAAGCGCTTCCGCATCTCTTCATCGGATACATTGTGACAGGAAAGAGCCGCTCCGGTCAACTCTCCATTCGCACGCAAGGGTACCATCTCTCCCGAAACGGGAAAATAGCTGCCGCTGTGCACTTCCTGCATGAAAGAGTCGGGAGGAATCGTACAACTCTTCCCCTTCTCGATCACCTCCTCCAACATCTCCCGCACAATATCCTTCCCGTTCGAATATATCTTAAAAATAGAACCGGCCGGCAGTCCTTCATAAGGGCGAACAGATATATCGGTAGGAAGATGCAGCATTTTTAATAAGGAAAGGTTGGTAAAGTGAATGCGATAATCCGTATCGTATGTTACCACTCCCTCATGAATAGAATGGAAAACATTGTCGAACTCATCACGTTGCGCAACCAGACGGCTTTGCACCAAAAGACGGGTCTGCGCATGTATTCTGCGTCTCGCCTCCCGCCTGTTGACCCGAAACAGCCAGAAAACCAACGAAACCAGTAAGACCAGAACAGGTATATAAATCAGGATAAAGAAATACTTATACTTTTCCCAATAAGGCTCGTTGAGTACGACTCCCGGATGCACCCGATCTTTATTTACCTCGAAAAAGTCAAGTTGCTTATAATCATATAAAAAAACGGCCGGAGCCTCAGCTATTCCAATCTCTTTCGGAGAAGCTCCCCGCAACACCTTGGAAGCCCTCACAGCCGCCATACGCGAAGAGGCATACGGATCGTCATCATAGGCACAGAATACCCCATTGGTCAGAGACAGACTTTGGCAGGAGAAAAAAGGAGCCTTCGAGTTTTTACCGACAAACGCCATGAAAGGAGACCACTTCGGGACAATTACAATACGCTCCTGAGTATTGCGCGAATAGCAGACAGAAGAGATTATGCTACTCATGCTCTCCGTCTGTATGTTAAAGGTCTGCAATTTATAACCGGGGTTACACTCCACAAAACGTTGCCACTCATTTATGAAACTCTCTTTTCCGACAAGACTCAGATAGCTGTCATCGTTCACACAAATAACCTCCTTACGCTTCGGGAATATTTTATGAACCTGCTCCAGTAAATGAAAGAAGTCGGGCTTGGAGGTAAAGCCGCAAACGTTCGGATAAGCAGAAATCAGCTCTGTATTCGGATATTTAACGCCATAAAAGACAACCGGTACCTGAAGAGGCAAGGAATCTCCGCAATTGAACAAGGTATAGAAAGCCTCATCGCTGAATGTCACGATCAAATCGACACCCCGCTCTCTTGCCCGGTCACAGATACGCTTCATAATGACCTGCTCGGATTGAAAAGTCCAATAATCGGCATCCAGATATTCTGTCGTGATCCTGACTTTCATTTTCTCACTGTCGAAACCGTCACGCAATCCACGGGTCAGGTCATTGTGCCAAGGTATCTGATTCGTATATGATTGTATAAAAAGTACATTATAAGCCTGCTCGGCGGCAACAACCTTCCAAAGTGTTGCAAATAAAAGGAGTAGAAGTATATAATAGCGTTGTCGGATCATAAGTTACATAGCTGTGTTGTTTCACAATGTGCGCACAAATATACAAAAACTCACCCACATACGGATGAATTTCGGAGGAATAATGCAAACTGTTTGAAAACAAAAGAGATATGTGCCTTTGTTCCATATTCGTCCATCGGGTCTTTTAAACCATCTATGGAGGAGTTATGAGAGAGGTTGATGA
>CAVCAX010000268.1:4978-5705 GCA_963599995.1 Coprobacillus sp. CAG:698 | reverse complement strand
TCCCTCTTACTTGGTCTACCTGCTGAAAAAGCATAATTACCGGTTAGAAGATATTCAAGGTGTGGAGGTTACGGCAGATGTGCTGGACAGTATCGATTCGGAAGGTACCCATCCTATTCCTGTCATCTATCAGAGCGGGTATCTGACTATAAAGGATTATGATCCCGAATTTAGACTTTATACGTTGGATTATCCCAACCGGGAAGTAGAGGAGGGCTTTTTAAATTATCTGGTGCCTTTCTATACAGATAAGAGTGAATCTGAAGCGCCGTTTGAAATCCGTAAGTTTGTGAGCGAAGTGCGTAATGCTAAAGTGGACAGTTTTCTCCGTCGGCTGCAGAGTTTCTTTGCGGATGCTCCATACGAGGTGATTGTCGGTCAGGAGCCGCAACGCAATGTGGAATTATTTTTTCAGAATGTGCTTTTTATCGTGTTCAAGATGATGGGCTTTTATGTCCGGGTGGAATACCATACGAATCGGGGGCGCGTGGACCTGGTGCTGACAACCGATAACTATATTTACCTTATGGAATTCAAACAGGATGCTACAGCTGCAGAGGCTTTGGCGCAAATCAATGAGAAACGTTACGGACAATCTTTCCAAAGTGACCCTCGGCAGCTGTTCAAGATAGGTGTGAGCTTCAGTAGCAAGACCAGAAATATAGAAGAGTGGGTAATGGAAGAATAAATTCGAATTCTTCCATCTTTCTTCTCTTACTACGTCCTT
>CAVCAX010000268.1:0-4949 GCA_963599995.1 Coprobacillus sp. CAG:698 | reverse complement strand
TTTCTTCTCTTACTCCGTCCTTTTGCAGGAGTTGGCTTGCAGGAACTCATTGAGTACCGTTTCGTAATTTCCATGTATCAGGATATGATGGTTTCCTAACGGGCTCTTTAAGAAATAATCGGCAGGTGTATCCAGTCTGACGCGTACCTGTGTGCGGCACATGTTGATATAGTTTGTATTTTCGGTGAGTGTGCCGGTAGAAAGATAGTATTCGTCCAGGCATTCTCCGCCACATTTCAAGATGGTGACGTCTCCTGTTGGTAAAATTCCTTGAATACCGATTCCTGTTTCCGTCTCAAAATGATTACGAATCACGTACTTTTCCGTCTGTTTTAATCCGACGGTGCAGTGGGCCAGAATAATCTCATTGGTCCGGGTGTTGATCATGGAGGGATTGGCCATAAATCCGACTTTTCCGGTCAATGCTTTGGCTGCCAGTAACGTGAATATGGATTGCAGGTCACCCTCGCATCCGGCAAGGATACCTTCATCGTTCAGCATAGCCAATGCCAGGCAGCCGGTAGTGCCGATCTGTTCTATGATCTTGAAACAACTTAAAGTGACTGCACTCAGTTTTTCTTCTTTGCATATCCTTTTCACTGCCCGGTAGAGGCGCATTGCCTTCAGCATGTCTTCCGGAGTTCCCTCCCGGCAAGCCAGTGCCTGCGAAGCAACGGCGGCGCAAGAGGCACCTACCTCATTGTCATTGATGCGTTCGTAAATTTCGTACACCCGTTCGAGGGGGAGATCAATGTATTCCACTCCCCAACGGCGTTTGGCCAGCAGATAATCTACGTTACTGGCTACGAGCCATGAAGAGGGAGTCCCGATAACGCCTATACGCATTCCGTACAAAGAACGCTGTGCCTGGAAGTTGTTATATAAAATCTGTATACGCTTTATGATGGATGGGAGTTCTCCGTGGAGAATTTCGCTTTTCATGCCCCGGTAGCGGAGCCAGGAAGAAATTTCGAGTGCCGCCGCGAGTGAATTTTGCATGCCGTCTGCCAGAAGGATGGCAGGGCGGGGGAGAGATTCAAAGTGTTGTATAACCAGTCTTTCTACTCCACCGGTGGCTATAAAGATGATTTTGAAATCATCGCTGCTCAGTTTATCGATGTCTTCATAATTAACAAACCGGACCGTGAAATATTTCTCTAATTCATTCAATATCGCTTCGTGCGAATTGCGTGCGGAAGTCTGCTTGTGAAGTATGGATGCAAACGTAATAAGGTTTATGGTCATTATGGTATTGTTTTGAGGTTTATTTATGGCAAATGTATAGCTTTCTTTCCATAATACCATAACGTTTTTACCCTTGATAAGGTTTTTAAAGTTTTTATGTCTCTGTGTCCGATTTATTGTGTACATTTGCCCTCTCTAATTAAAAATAGTAAATTGATAATTTATAAATAACATTATGCCAACAATATCCATTCGCGGAAATGAGATGCCTGCATCTCCAATCAGAAAGTTGGCTCCTTTGGCTGATGCAGCAAAGCAAAGAGGAGTACATGTGTTTCACCTGAACATCGGACAGCCGGATCTGCCCACCCCTCAGGTCGCGATCGATGCCATACGTAATATTGACCGTAAAGTATTGGAATACAGCCCGAGTGCGGGGTATCGCAGTTACCGGGAGAAGTTGGTGGGATACTATGCAAAGTTCAATATCAACCTGACGGCCGATGACATAATTATCACTTCCGGAGGTTCGGAAGCGGTGCTTTTTTCATTCCTTTCCTGTCTGAATCCGGGAGATGAAATTATTGTACCCGAACCGGCTTATGCCAACTATATGGCTTTTGCCATCTCTGCCGGAGCAAAAATACGTACCATTGCCACTACCATCGAAGAGGGTTTTTCCTTGCCTAAGGTAGAGAAGTTCGAAGAACTGATCAATGAACGTACCAAAGCGATTCTTATTTGTAATCCGAACAACCCCACCGGGTATCTGTATACCCGCAGGGAGATGAATCAGATACGTGATCTGGTGAAGAAATACGATCTTTTCCTCTTCTCCGATGAAGTTTACCGTGAATTTATCTATACCGGTTCTCCTTATATTTCCGCCTGTCATCTCGAAGGCATTGAAAACAATGTGGTACTCATCGACTCGGTATCCAAACGTTACTCTGAGTGCGGTATCCGTATCGGTGCCTTGATCACGAAAAACAAAGAGATACGTGATGCTGTCATGAAGTTTTGCCAGGCTCGTCTGAGTCCTCCTTTGATCGGTCAGATTGCAGCTGAGGCTTCACTGGATGCCAATGAGGATTATCTGCGCGATACTTATGATGAATATGTGGAACGGCGTAAATGCCTGATCGACGGTCTGAACCGTATTCCGGGGGTATATTCTCCTATCCCGATGGGAGCGTTCTATACCGTAGCCAAGTTGCCGGTAGACGATTCGGATAAATTCTGTGCCTGGTGTCTTTCCGATTTCGAATACGAAGGCCAGACCGTTTTTATGGCTCCTGCTTCCGGTTTCTATACCACTCCCGGAGCCGGACGGAATGAAGTCCGTATCGCCTATGTCTTAAAGAAAGAAGACTTGAACCGTGCTCTCTTTGTGCTCAGAAAGGCACTGGAGGCGTATCCGGGGAGGACGGAGTGAATGAGTGATTCTCCGTCAGCTACTCAAATAGCCAATCATTTATCGTTAACTCGTTAATTACCGTTTTCTATGTCTTTTCCCCTCTTCATTGCCCGTCGCCTTTATCGTGATACCGATGGTGGAAAACAGGTGTCGCGACCGGCTGTTCTCATCGCTATGGTGGGGATTGCTATCGGTTTGGCGGTGATGATCATTACGGTGGCCGTGGTGGTTGGGTTTAAGAGGGAGGTACGCAATAAGGTGACCGGTTTCGGGTCTCATATCCAGATAACTAATTTCGATGCAGTCCGGTCGTACGAGACCCGTCCCGTTGCGATGGGTGACAGTATGATGGCGGCTTTGGCGGCTGATCCGGACATAAAGCATGTGCAGCGTTACTCTACCAAACCGGGGATGATCAAGACGGATGATGCCTTTCAAGGAATGGTTCTGAAAGGAGTAGGGCCAGAATTTGATGCTGCGTTTTTTCGTGACAATCTGTTGGAGGGTGAGATTCCGGCTTTCAGCGATTCGGCTTCCACCGGACAGGTGGTTATATCTAAAGCACTTGTCGATAAGTTGAAACTGAAATTGGGTGATAAGATATTTACCTATTATATCCAGGAGAATGTACGGGTTCGCCCGTTGACTATTGTCGGGATTTATCAGACTAACTTTTCGGAGTATGATAATCTCTTTTTGCTGACGGATTTATATACTGTGAACCGGTTGAACAATTGGAAACCCGATCAAGTGAGCGGTGCGGAATTGCAGGTGAATGATTATGGCCGTTTGGAAGACATCACCTATGAGGTGGGCGAAAAGATGAACCACCGGGCGGATAAATACGGTGGTGTGTATTTCGTGCAGAACATAGAAGAGTCCAATCCTCAGATATTCGAGTGGCTCGGTTTGCTTGATCTGAATGTATGGGTGATTTTGATTCTGATGATCGGGGTCGCGGGATTTACCATGATTTCCGGTTTGCTGATTATTATTATCGAACGTACCAACATGATCGGCATCCTGAAAGCTTTGGGGGCAAACAACTTTACGATCCGTAAGGTATTTCTTTGGTTTTCGGTGTTCCTGATAGGTAAGGGGATGCTTTGGGGAAATGCCATCGGATTGATATTCTGTTTTATACAATCACAATTCCATCTTTTTAAGTTGGATCCCGAAAGTTATTATGTCGATTCGGTTCCTGTCTCTTTTAATGTTTGGCTTTTTCTGCTCATCAATGCCGGTACTTTGTTTGCTTCGGTACTGATGCTGTTGGGCCCCTCTTATCTGATTACCAAAATAAATCCGGCCAGCTCCATGCGATACGAATGACAGGAGGACCGGATTTGTTCTAATGGAAGAATTTATGCCATTAATATTCCAGTTCTACTTTGACCGGAAAATGATCTGATGGCGTACGTGCTTCATAACTTTCAACGGAGATCTCTTCCGGACAGTCCTTGACTTCAGCTTTTTCCGTACCTGTAGCTTTAGCGCTCCTGTAGGTATCAGTCAGTACTCCGTATTTCTTTACTTTAAATAGTGGCGATACAAATACATGGTCGATGCGGCTTTCCGTAAAGTTGTTCGGGTCAAAACTGTTGAAAGTTCCGTTGGTAGCATAGCGGAAATCTGCGGCTTCATAAGAGTCCTTCAATACTCCATTGCTTACCAATGCCTTATAAGAGTCGTGTGTCTGGTCTACATTGAAATCTCCTGTAAGGATAGCCGGTAGATTGGCTCCGAGCTCTTTCATTTTCTCTTGTACGAGGAAAGCGCTTTCCACCCGTGCTTTCTTTCCGATGTGATCCATGTGCAGGTTGAAGAATAGGAATTCGAATCCGGTATCCTTGCATTTGAAATGTCCCCAGCTACAGATACGGGGCAATACTGCATCCCATCCGACGCTTGCCGTGTCGGGTGTTTCCGAAAGCCAGAAGTCTCCTTTTTCGATAAGATCGAATTTGTCCGTGCGATAGAATATGGCCGAATGTTCTCCTGCTTCTTTACCGTCATTACGCCCTACACCGATATATTCATATCCCGGTAGGGCAGCCTTCATGTCTTCCAATTGCCGGAGGTATCCCTCTTGAGTACCGAAGATGTCGAATCCGTGGAACTGTATGAGTTGTGCCATCACGGGATAGCGTTTTCCCCAACCGTTGCCTGCAGCAGAGTCTCCTGCATTGGCATAACGAAGATTGTAAGATGCTGTTGTAAACGAACCGTTTTCGGCAGGCTTTTGATTCTGACAGCTAACAAGTCCTATTAATAGGACGGCTACGATTAAAATTTTATTTTTCATTTTATTTTAAATAAGAGTTATCTATGATAGAACGTCTTTAAC
>CAVCAX010000267.1:0-5375 GCA_963599995.1 Coprobacillus sp. CAG:698 | reverse complement strand
ACTGTACACCAATGCAACTGTTGCATGGGAAAGAAAACATTGCATCCATTGGTGAGTGTCATCGATTTGTCGGAAAACAACTGGAAACAGTATGCTGTTAAATTCGATTTTTATACCATTCTGCTGATAGAAGGGCAGGCTCAAGAATCCATGTGCGGACGAAAGCACTATGATTACTCCAACGCCACTGCCGTGTTTCTCTCCCCGGGGCAATCTATCCGGACAGATCAGGATGAAAAGCTTTTTCAAAAAGGCAGGCTATTGGCGTTCCATCCGGATTTGATTCATCGTACTTCCCTGGGAGATAACATAGCGAATTACACCTTTTTTTTCTATCATATCAATGAAGCCTTACATCTGTCACTGCGCGAGAAAAATAAGATTGAAGAATGCCTCGATAATATAGAGGAAGAACTGCGGCACGCAATAGACTGTTACAGCAAGATACTCATCTCCCGTTACATAGAGTTGTTGCTGGATTATTGCTCCCGTTTTTACGAGCGGCAGTTCATCACCCGGGACAAGATTCATAAGGCGATATTGAGAAAGACGGATCTGCTGCTGGACGACTATATCCTGTCCGGCCGGCTGAAAGAGAATGCACTGCCTGCCAACGAATATTTTGCGGATATCCTCCACTTGTCCTCTTCCTATTTTGCTGATCTGCTGAAATTCGAGAGAGGGAAAAATATCTATGAATACATTCAATTGAAACGGTTGGAAATATCGAAAAAGATGTTGTCGGACAAAAAGAACACAGTCACGATAGTGGCCGACCGGTTAGGTTTTCCCAATGTACAGGATTTCAGCCGGCTATTCAAGAAACTGACAGGTATCGCACCGAATGAATACCGGCTTTCACAAAACTAACTTGAATGTTTTTCACATATACAGGTAACCCAATAAGAGCACAGATGCACATAAAATGAGTTATCGGTATCAAGGTAGCCCATTGAAGCAGCCTTGACACCGATAACTCATTCACATTCAATTATCGTATACTTTTTCCCATCTCATAGGCTTCCGTCATGGCCGGATTGCCCTTGATTTCGCCTACATGCCATACGCCTGCACCCAGTACCACGCCTTTTATCGTCGGGTTTTCCAGGCAATCGAGGAATCCCTGGAATGTATCGATCGTACGGTCCATCAGTCTCTTGTCCTCTTCGGCAGCAGTGACAATAAAATAGAAATCTTTATTGCTCATCTTTGTGTAATGACTGCAACAACGGTCTATCAATGTCTTCATCTGTGCGCTCATTGTGTAGAAATAAACCGGAGTAGCCATGACAATGACATCTGCCGCTATCATTTTTTCTGCTACTTCGGCAGCATCATCCTTCTGCGGACAGGGTTTGTTATACATACTGCATGTACTGCAACCGGTGCAATACCCGATTTTTTTGTCACGCAAAAATATCTTTTCCACTTCGTGGCCCGCTTCCACGGCACCACGCATAAACTCATCACACAGCGTATCGGAGTTTCCTTTCCGACGCGGACTGGATGAAATTATCAGAATTCTTTTTGCCATAATTGATTTTATTTATTACGGTACAAAAATAGCATGTTGCATGCTAATTTACCGTAGATTAATTACTGAAAAAGCAACCCGTATTACAGATATTCATATTCCGGTAAATTTTTCCTTTTTTCATAATTCTGCTTCATACTCTCTCCGGTCCGCTTTCCCGATTTCACTTTCTCAACTTCATTTTCTCCAGATTCACCACTTCACCGATAACCGGCAGTAACACATTCAGAGAATCCACCTGAGCCATTTTCCGCGCATTCATCAACGGTTCATCCCAACGATGTCTGGCCAAGGCATATTTAGAATGATGTACAGTCAGTATCTGTCCGGCATTCAGATCTTTGGCAGCTCTGCTCAAATATTCCGGCATCGTATGGATGTATTTCCAATCTTCATTGTACTGTCCGTTTTCTAAAATCGCCAGGTCTATTCCCGGAAAACGATCGCCAATCTCTTTGAAATGGGTATCATATCCGCCATCACCTCCCATGTAGATTTTCAGTGAGGGAGTCTCGATAAGATATGAAGTCCAAAGAGTTTGATTGGCAGTAAGGCCACGCCCTGAGAAATGGCGTGCCGGAAGGCAATGCACAGAGAAACCCGCTGCATCCAAAGAAGCATCTTCATACCAGTCGAGTTCTATCAACTGCTCCTTATCGAATCCCCACGACTCAAAATGCTCGCCAACTCCCAATGGACAGATCACTTTGTCAATGCGATCCTTCAATTGCATGACGGTACGGTAATCCAGATGATCCCAATGGTCGTGAGTGATTACCAGATAATCAATATCCGGCATATCGTCCGGCCGGTAGTAGTACGTTGCCGGAAAGGGTCTGTTGACAAACGAAACCGGTGCAGCCATGCAAAAGACCGGATCAACCAACATCCGTTTGCCATCTATTTGGATGAAATAAGACGAGTGGCCGAACCATACCAGCACATCTCTGTATGTCTTGATTTTATGAAGATCGGTCTTGATGACCGGCATCTCTTCTTCAGGACGCAGTCCGTCGATCTTTTTAAAAAGGAAATCCCAGATTCCTTTGAAACGGTTACTGTCAGAAGTCATTAAAACCGTCTTGTGTATATTCTTAAATTCTCCGTCTTTATAGTGCGGTGACTTTTTAATCCTCTCCAACCGCTCTCCACGCGGCATCCTGCCGAAACTCGGCTGATTGATAAAAAGAATTCCAATGATGACCGGAATAAGTACTATTACTGATATTATTGATATTGTCCACATAACCATACGTTTTCGTTTTTGTTTGGATGATTTCATGAGCTGTCTGTTTTTTCATGTTGCAAAAATAGATAGGAGAAACCAAAGTTTTTGTATACAATTTACTTATTATTATACCTTAATTACTGCTTGTTTGTTGTGCCTATTATCAGTCACTTATTATATTTTGTGCTCATTTATTATACTCAAATGGTTATTCATCTATTATAACTAATTATCGTTCATTTTATTTGCGTTTTCTTTTTTGCCCGGATTTACACTTTCTTTTATCTGGCTCTGCATCACAATAATCAGTGTAGTCCGTAATAACCGCCTTCGAGACCGATTTACAAAGCAATGACAAACTCCGTTTCCGTGTTTGCAAAGGCCCTGTATTGAACAGTGTGATTAAATTACTTTTTATGAAACCTCTCTCTGGTTATGAAAACATCTCTTTGATGCCTTCTTCCAAAGTATGAGGAAGGTAGTTTATCTCACGTTTGGCTTTCGATATGTCCAATCCGCTGAAACGGGGTCGGGGAGTGGCCTCATTCATTTCTTCCGTGGTGACGGGTTGAATGAGAGAGTTGTCCAGCCGCAATGCATCTGCCACCTGATAAGCAATTTCGGCTATGGAGACGCAATTGCTCCCACAGATGTGGTATATACCGTTGTGAGGATGGTGCACAAGGCGTTCCACGCCTTCGGATATATCACCGACAAAAGTAGGAGTGCGCCATTGATCAGAGACAACACGGATCGTTTCACCTCTACGAAGTTTATCAGCCACCAATTGCAGGACGTTACCGTGTTGTCCGGGCAATGCCTTTCCATATACCACTGCTACACGGACAATGGCATAGTTACTGCAATATTCACTCACCCGTTGCTCACCTTCCAATTTGGTGACGCCGTAATAATTGACAGGATTAGGGGTATCCTCTTCGGTATACAAGCGTTCGCTTCTGCCGTCGAAGACAAAATCGGTGGAAAGATGGATGAACCGGCTACCATATTGTTCGCAGGTATGTGCCAGATGCTCTATGGCTGTCACATTAGTTGCACGGGCCTCGCTGTGGTGCGTTTCACAGAAATCGGGCACAGACAGGGCGGAGGCATTGATGACCACATCCGGACAGACCTCCTTGAAAAGAGCCTGTACTTCCGGTTCACGGCGTATGTCCGCACGAACAAACCGATAACCGTCTCCCGGTGCTATGTCATCACGCAGCGAACAGGCAGTTATATTGCTGTATTTATCATGCGCCACAAAATCATCCAAAATCCGGCGTCCCGTAAACCCGTTGGCTCCAATAATCAATATATTCATCTTCTTATTTCAGGAATAATAGGTTGTTTAAGAATTGTTGGTTGTTTAAAAAACACAGATTACCTTAAAATAGCAGGCCACTTTATAATAGGGTGTATCAAAAATTATAGATTACATAAGGAATCATCGGTTGCATCAGGTTGCATAAGAAATCATAGGCTTCATAAGAAATTATAGGTTGCATAAGATTATAGGCTACTTTAAGAATGATATAGAGTATCTTAAGGGTAATAAGGATTCCTCCCCTGCTGTACCTCAATGCGGATACCAAAGGCTCCATTGCCCGATTTCAGTTCGAAAGCACCCTTAAACGTGTTTTTCTCCCACGGCAACGCACTTCGGGAAGGTACTTTATATCCATCGGCATTATATTCTCCGTATGTATTGATACGCATACCGTTTTTCAACTTAAATGAGCCCATTTGCAGGTTTTGTGACGAGCCGAACCCCAACCATCCGAATCCGGAATAAGCGGTTGAAAACACATTCGACAATCCTTGAGAGTAAGTTATATCCGGATTGAGCCGGAACAATTGATTGTAGTCTTTACCGATATCGGATATATCGAAATTCAGTTTGGGCAATTGCGGAGGCATGACACTCATCAATCCCATGTCAAGCAGAAATCCGCCGAACTCCTTGTAGTTTTCATTGGGAGAACGCGGTATACTGTCCGACGGCAGTTCCGATTGTGCAGCCACTGCAGCCGTTAGCAATAGCAAGGAAAAAGACAATATCAGCTTCTTCATATCCGTAGATTTTACAAGCGCAAATTTAATATATAAATCTCGATTTATACACCGGTGAGATAAGAAAATATCAAGTCCGCCTCTATCTTTATGGCGTGGTCCTGACGTTTTCTTAGAGGAAAGATGGAAAATATTTACTGATAATCACTTCGTGAAGAAAAACAGTTCAATGAACAGACTTTGACCGAAAAAAACAAGAACGCCTTTTTACAAAATGTCAATATGATATTTTAGCTCATGCAGAATTCCTTTATTAAAGCAAAAGATAAAGCTGATAGTCAAAATCTTCTGCATTTCCATATTGGATATTTCAAAAAGTTATCAGTATGAATGACTAAATATTACCGAAATTGGTATTTGGGATGTTTTGCTTGCAATTTGTCTTAAAAACGCAGATATACCATTCTTTATTCTATTTCAAAATAATTTGGGTTCTGTTGGCTGTTAGCGTAAAAAACGGGTTCTACAAGGGAAAAAACATCTTCCCCGTAGAGACTCTTATAGTTTCTCGTAGAGGAACGAGTCGTTCCTCTACGAGGA
>CAVCAX010000266.1:0-4674 GCA_963599995.1 Coprobacillus sp. CAG:698 | reverse complement strand
GTACATGGCAGTTCCTGTTGTGAAAGGTGTAAAATCGGCTAACGAACGTTTTGCCGGAGCACTCGATACATATACCATCGAAGCGATGATGCAGGATGGAAAGGCATTGCAGAGTGGTACCTCTCACTTCTTGGGACAAAATTTTGCCAAAGCATTCGATGTGCAGTTTGTTAATAAAGAGAACAAGTTGGAATATGTATGGGCTACTTCATGGGGCGTTTCCACCCGCTTGATGGGTGCGCTTATCATGACCCATTCTGACGATAACGGATTGGTGTTACCTCCACATTTGGCTCCTATACAGGTAGTTATTGTTCCTATCTATAAGAATGAAGAACAACTGAAACAGATTGATGCGAAGGTGGAAGGTATCGTTGCTGCATTGAAATCATTGGGCATCTCGGTGAAATATGACAATGCCGACAATAAGCGTCCGGGCTTCAAGTTTGCCGATTATGAGCTGAAGGGTGTGCCGGTACGTCTTGTAATGGGTGGTCGTGACTTGGAAAACAATACAATGGAGGTGATGCGTCGCGATACTCTTGAGAAAGAAACCGTCTCTTGTGAAGGTATCGAAACTTATGTGAAGAATCTTCTTGAAGAGATTCAGGCAAACATCTATCAGAAAGCTTTGAAACATCGTGAATCGATGACAAGAACTGTAGAGACTTATGATGAATTCAAGACCGAAATAGAGAAGGGTGGCTTTATCTTGGCTCATTGGGACGGTACTACCGAAACTGAAGAAAAGATCAAGGAAGAAACAAAAGCGACCATTCGCTGCATCCCGTTTGATGGTGATAAAACTCCGGGTAAATGTATGGTTACCGGTAAACCATCGGCATGCCGCGTGATCTTTGCACGTTCTTATTAAAAGATATTTTATTTCGATTGGAGTGCCGGTTGCAGACAAATGGATGCGACCGGCACTTTCTTTTTGTATCTGTTTTGATTTCGTTTTATATTTTTTTTGAAGTAATACTTGAACTCTAAGGATAAAAACTCTCTAATTTCAACTTTATTTCAGAAACTTCCTTTTTCTTTGTGCATAGATCTGTAAACACGAAGTAGCCTTATGAAGATATTAATAGTTGAAGATGAGCCTGCATTGCGCGAACTCATTCAACGTTCGCTGGAGAAAGAACGTTGTGTGGTAGAGGTCGCTGCCGATTTTAATTCTGCTTTACGCAAGATAGAAGATTATGACTATGATTGTGTATTACTCGACATTATGCTTCCGGATGGTAACGGACTCGAGCTGCTCGGAAAATTGAAGGCTATGCATAAACGCGAGAATGTAATCATCATCTCAGCGAAAGATTCTTTGGAAGACAAAGTGTCGGGACTGGAATTGGGGGCGGATGATTATCTGCCTAAACCTTTTCATCTGGCAGAATTGAATGCACGTATTAAGAGCGTTATCCGCCGTCAACATCACGATGGAGAGATGGATATCTGTTTGGGAAATATCCGTATTCTTCCGGATAAATATCAGGTATTTATCAATGACAAGGAGGTGGAACTGAATAGGAAAGAGTATGACATTCTGCTCTATTTTGTCAACCGTCCCGGCAGATTGGTCAATAAGAATACGCTTGCCGAATCTGTTTGGGGAGATCATATCGATCAGGTGGATAATTTTGATTTTATCTATGCACAAATAAAAAATCTTCGCAAGAAGCTGAAAGATGCCGGAGCTGTTGCCGAGATAAAAGCGGTTTACGGATTCGGTTATAAAATGATTGTAGAGTAGTTATGAAACTGATTTATCGCATTGTAATTCGTATCTCCTTGCTCCTAACACTTGTACTGGGTGTCTGGGCTGTATTTTTTTATATGGCCGTGATGGACGAGGTGAACGATGAAGTGGATGATTCGCTGGAAGATTATTCGGAAGTTATCATTATCCGTGCGCTTGCCGGAGAGGAACTGCCTTCACAGAATACAGGCTCCAACAATCAATATTACCTCAGGGAAGTGACAGAGGAATATGCCGATAGCCGTGAAGATATTACTTATAAGGACTCTATGGTTTATATCGTTGAAAAGGGCGAAACCGAACCGGCACGTATTCTTACTACCCTATTTAAGGATGATGAGAACCGGTTTTATGAATTGACGGTATCTACTCCAAGTATAGAGAAAGAGGATTTGATTGCTGCGATACGCAATTGGATGATTTTTCTTTATGTGGCCTTGCTGCTTGTCATAATTGTAGTGAATGTCTGGGTGTTCCGGCAAAGTATGCGGCCTTTGTACATTTTGTTGCATTGGCTGGACAGCTACCGGATAGGGAGCAAGAACAAACCTTTGGTGAATGACACACAGGTCACAGAATTTCGTAAACTTAACGAGGCGGCTATCAGAAATGCGGAACGTAGCGAACTATTGTTCGAACAGCAGAAACAATTCATTGGCAATGCTTCTCATGAGATACAGACTCCACTTGCCATCTGCCGGAACCGTTTGGAGATGATGATGGAAGATGAATCGCTTTCCGAAGCTCAATTGGAGGAGCTGGTGAAAACACATCAGACTTTAGAACATATCACAAAGTTGAACAAATCACTGCTATTGCTTTCGAAAATAGACAACGGACAGTTTACGGAAACCGCAGGACTGGAACTGAATGAGCTTTTAAGACAATATCTGGATGATTATAAAGAGGTATACGCCTATCGGCAGATTCAGACGGAGGTAGTGGAAAAGGGCATTTTCCGTATACAGATGAACGAATCCCTTGCTACTATTCTTGTAACGAACCTTTTGAAGAATGCTTTTGTACACAATGTAGATGGCGGTCATGTCCGGATAGAAATCACATCGCATCGTTTTACATTCTGCAATAGTGGGGCAGAACATCCTTTGGATAGTACGCATATCTTTGAACGTTTTTATCAGGGCGCAAAGAAAGAGGGTTCCACAGGGCTCGGGCTGGCTATCGTCGATTCCATTTGCCGGTTGCAGGGTATAGGGCTGAAGTATTATTTTCAGAACGGTGAACACTGCTTTGAGATTTCGGAAAAACAGATTTAAAGATAGAAACAGATGATGATGATGATGTCGACAGGTTGGCCCCCCCGTTTCTCATCTTTGTATCACAATTAAGTATTTAAAGAAAAAACAATATTAAAAAAGACGATTATGAAAAAGTTACTTCTTTTGTTAGTATGCCTGTTCGCCTTTCAGGCTCTTGTGAAGGCAAATGATGATAAACCGATTAAGGTAACACAGTTGCCACCATCGGCTCAGCAGTTTATTAAATCGCATTTTGGTAATAGTAAGGTCGCCATTGCTAAAATGGAAACAGATTGGCTTGACAAGAGTTACGATGTTATTTTTACGGATGGCAATAAATTGGAGTTCGATAAACAAGGGAACTGGAAAGAGATAAACTGTAAATACAGTGCTGTCCCGGCAAGTGTAATCCCGGTTCAAATACTTAAATATGTGTCTGAGAATTATCCGGATGCCAAAGTATTGAAGATAGAGCGGGACAAAAAAGATTATGAGGTGAAACTTTCCAATAGATGGGAATTGAAATTTGACTTGCAATTTAACCTGATTGATATTGATGACTGAATGCCGGAATTCATTCATTATATTTTATCTTTGTACCCTTAGAAAATTAAAATATTGAAAGTATGAACTTGTTTATGAATCTCTTGTGGCTTCTGCTCGGAGGGATATTTACGGCTGTGGAGTATTTGATATCCAGTCTTTTGATGATGATAACGATTATCGGCATCCCTTTTGGCTTGCAAACTCTCAAAATGTCTATGCTGGCACTGTGTCCATTTGGAAAAGAGGTTAGGAGTTGTCCCGATTCGGGAGGTTGCCTTAGTATATTGATGAATATTCTCTGGATATTTCTGGGAGGTATATGGATAAGCCTTTCACATCTTGCATTTGGCGTATTGCTGAGTATTACAATCATAGGATTGCCTTTTGGCATGCAGCATTTCAAACTGGCCGGATTGGCACTGACCCCATTCGGGAAAGAGATTGTGGATAAATATGAATAAACATGGATGAGTGTAAGTGCTGGCAGCTGTTACACTCATCCGTAATTATTGAATCAATATCCTTTTTCTTACTTAAGGGCTTCGATTACTTTAGGCATCATTGTCCAGATGGTGTTTTCATCCTGTGCCGTGAAGAAGTTACCGTCAATTTCTGATTTCTCATCTGTTGCTTTTCCATTTTGGATGGCAGGCTTTGCCAGTGGGTGTACAGATAGTTTCTTACCATTGGTAATTCCTGTGAAATCAAACATCATTGCTGCCGCACAATGTCCTATCATCAGTTTTCCTTTATCTCCGAATGCCTTGATAACTTCCATCAGATCGATATTGTATGGTTTGTTTGCATTTTCCTGAAATACGGGAACGGCATCACCGCAAGAAAATACGAGTGCATCATACTCATCTTCATGGCCCTTCAGATTGGCTATAACATCATCTGCCCATAAAGTAATGCCGGAATTACTTTTTATCTCTTTGGTTTCTGCCACAGCATACACTCTGTACGGAATTTTATTCTCATAAAATGCTTCCAGATACTGAAACAAACCGAATCCGTTTACCGGATTTACTGCTAATACTGCAACTTTCTTTGCCATAACGTAAAATATTAGGTGAAACAATAGTTATTTTTAGTAAGTTTATTACTTTT
>CAVCAX010000265.1:6370-8345 GCA_963599995.1 Coprobacillus sp. CAG:698 | reverse complement strand
AGTCATCACGATACCTTCCGAATCCGGAATGGAATAGTCGGTTTTTTGCATGACCATATTCTCGATCTGGCTCATCAGATCATTTTCTTTCGGTTTTGTAGGATTGGCGGCAACCACACTGCCGATGATTATATCCGGATGAAAATCATCACGCATTACATCAGTCGGAAAATTATTATAAATCCCGCCGTCATACGCCAACACACTGTCTATCTCGATGGGCTTGAACATAAATGGAAAACTCATGGAAGCACGAACCGCATCACCCAAATCGCCTCTCTTCATGACAAGCTGTTTCTTGTTGTACACATCGGAAGCCACACAACGGAACGGAACAAACAAATTATCAAAATTTCCTCCGCAAGCAGCCGTAGCACGGGCGTACAGATCAATGAAGACAAGGTTCATCTGCACCGGATCTACTACACTTGACGGCAAGAACTGGGGTTTTATCTTCAATGAATCGCGAAAAGAAAGACGGATATTCAGAAAATCCGGAGTCGGCAAGTTTTTCTTGAAATAATACATGTATTCTTCTTCTACCTCTCCGGAATACCAACGCTTAAACTCTTCCGACTTCAACAAGGCTTCCATATCGTCCGGCGAGTACCCCATAGCATACAACGACCCGACAATAGCTCCCATAGAAGTACCCGTTATATAATCGATAGGAATATTATTCTCTTCAAGAGCGCGAATTATGCCAATGTGCGTCAACCCTTTAGCTCCACCGCCACTCAGCACGAGCCCCACCTTCTGGGCCTGTATCCACATGGGCAACAACAGCAAAAAAGCAATAAACACTAAAGCTTTTCTCATAATCTCGAACGAAGCTATTATTTGTTATATTATTTATCATTCAAAGATATGCAATAGTTTCGAATTAATCGGCATTCCCTAAAAAATTTAGATAAAAAAAGAGCATTGATACGCTTTTCAGCATACAATGCTCTTTTGGGTTTATTTACGAATTATAAAAGGGGCGGATTAAATGAGCTCAATGCTTCTTTTTACAAAATTATTCAAAGCTTCGCCTTTCAACATATTGTTTTGCAACAAAGCCAAATCGATCAGTTGACGTACGATCTTATTCTTGCTTGCATATCCGGCAAAAACAGCCTCTTTCTTGCTCTTCAGCTCATCCAACTTCTTGTTCAGGTCTTTCAACTCATCTTTTTCAGAAGTAGGAATATCTTCGTCTTTTTTACCTTCTTGCTTCTTTTGCAAGGCATCACGCTGCTTGGTAGCATCATCAATAGACAACTGCAGAGGTACGATATCAGCCGCACAAGCTGTTTCTTCTTCACTCAACACCTGTTTAATCAGTTTATGATCTGAATTCAATACCAAATTAAACATATCGGGCATCTCGCCATAGAAACTCATACCGGCCTGTATGTTGGCCATCTCTTTCATACGACGCATATACTCGCTTTGAGTGATCATCACCGGAGCGGCATTTTCACCTAAAGCCTGTGTCATTACATTGAATTCCGTCTTCTCTACCTTGGGCAACTGGCTCTTGAACACGACCGACAGGGCCTCCTGCTTATTAGCCTCCAATGCATCGCCTTTCTTGTCTTCTTTCACAATAAGATTGTCGATTACATCGCTGTCGACACGGGTGAAACGAGATTTTTCGAATTTCCGTTCAAGCATGCTCACCATAGCAACATCCAATTGACCATCCATAAGCAATACATTGTATCCCTTGTTTTTGGCAGCTTCGATATAGCTAAACTGTTCGTCTTTATTGTTGGCATACAAATAAATCAAATTTCCGTCTTTATCTGTCTGACTATCTTTAATCAATGTCTGATACTCTTCATAGGTATAATGCTTGCCATCCGTATCGGTGAAAAGGGCAAATTTTGACGCTTTCTCATAGAAATCCTCCTGCGTCAACATTCCATAATTGATAAATATTTTCAAATCATTCCACTTCTCCTCGAACTGAGAACGGTCATTTTTAAAG
>CAVCAX010000265.1:4996-6262 GCA_963599995.1 Coprobacillus sp. CAG:698 | reverse complement strand
CTTTCGGGAAGTAAAGAATACCTGTCAAATGGAATGGATAATCTACATTCAGATGAATCCAAAACAAAGGTTCATCCGACATCGGATATAACTCTCTGTAGAATTTCGTGTAATCTTCATCCGAAAGTTCACTCGGTTTACGAGTCCACAATGGGGTGGTGTCGTTAATGATATTATCTTCAGACGTTTCTACCTGTTTACCGTCTTTCCACTCTTTCTTTTTGCCGAATGCAATGGGAACCGGAAGGAATTTACAATATTTCTTCAACAATTCAGATATTCTGGATTCCTCCAAGAATTCCTTGGTGTCATCATCGATATAAAGGATAATATCCGTACCGCGATCGGCCTTATCCACATCTTCCAAAGTGAACTCCGGACTACCGTCACACGCCCATTTCACGGCTTGTGCACCATCTTTGTAAGACTTGGTAATAATCTCTACCTTTTTGGCAACCATGAAAGCAGAGTAGAAGCCAAGTCCGAAATGCCCGATAATCGCATTGGCATCGTTCTTATACTTTTCCAAGAAATCATTGGCACCGGAAAAGGCTATCTGATTGATATACTTATCAATTTCCTCAGCTGTCAAGCCGATACCGTGATCGGAAATGGTAATGGTATCCTTGCCAAGAGAAACATGAATGGTAAGGTCACCCAATTCCCCTTTAAATTCACCGATGGAAGCCAATGTATTCAGTTTTTGGGTAGCATCAACAGCGTTAGAAACCAATTCGCGAAGAAAAATTTCATGATCGCTATACAAGAACTTTTTTATGATAGGGAAAATGTTTTCTGTTGTAACCCCAATATTTCCTTTTTGCATAATAATGTATATTTTTTAATTTGTCTGATATTATTAATGTATAATGTTTCATGAGGCATAAGGACAAAAAAAATGCCAGATCCGAGAATCTGACATTTTGACGCATTATAAAGAATTTCATTCTGAGACTTTCGCTTCATTCTTCATTTCAAGCTCACCTTTCTCTTCATTCAGAGAAACCCTTATCGTATCTCCATCGGCCAGTTTGGAAGAGATGATAAGTTCCGACAATCCGTCTTCCAAATAGGTCTGTATGGCACGCTTTAAAGGACGAGCTCCATACTGCACATCATACCCTTTGGTTGCGATAAACCGTTTAGCTTCATTTTCGATAACCAGCTTATAACCAATAGAATCTATTCTATCATACAATCCTTTCAGCTCGATATCAATAATTTGCGTTATAGCTTCCAAGGAAAGCTGGTCGAAAGTGATAATCT
>CAVCAX010000265.1:0-4986 GCA_963599995.1 Coprobacillus sp. CAG:698 | reverse complement strand
CATCCATCACTTGAAGCAGAAGATTAAACACATCCGGGTGTGCTTTTTCTATCTCATCAAGCAGAATGATGGAGTATGGTTTACGACGTACTTTTTCCGTCAACTGGCCGCCTTCCTCATATCCCACATATCCCGGAGGCGCTCCGACAAGACGGGAAACAGTGAACTTCTCCATGTATTCACTCATATCGATACGGATCAATGCATCCGAAGAGCCGAACATGTATTTCGCCAACTCTTTAGCCAAATGAGTTTTACCAACCCCCGTAGGACCTAAAAACATAAAGGTTCCAATCGGTTTGTTGGGATCTTTCAATCCCACACGGCTACGCAATATAGCTTTTACCAACTTTTCGATAGCCGTATCCTGAGCAATGACTTTAGACTGAAGAGATTCTTTCATTCCGGCCAACTTCACACCTTCCGCCTGCGCCATACGCTGCACAGGAATGCCGGACATCATAGAAACGACATTTGCAATCTCTTCGGCATCCACCGTCTGCCTATCGTCTTTCAGTTGCTCTTCCCATGCTTGCTTCATACGGTCGAGTTCGACAGCAAGTACCTTCTCCTTATCACGGAAACTGGCAGCAAGTTCAAAATTCTGCGATTTCACCGCTTCATTCTTCTTGTTTTTCGCTTCTTCAATCAGTTTCTCTTGCTCCTCAATCTCTTTCGGAACATTTATATTAGTAAGATGCACACGCGAACCGGCTTCATCAAGAGCATCGATAGCCTTGTCGGGGAAATTACGGTCTGTAATATAACGGTCTGTCAAGTTGACACACGCCTCCAATGCTTCATCCGTATAATTCACGTTATGATGATCTTCATATTTACTCTTGATATTCCGGAGAATCTGAAGCGTTTCCTCGGCTGTCGTAGGCTCTACCATAACTTTCTGGAAACGGCGCTCCAACGCACCGTCTTTCTCTATATTCTTACGGTATTCATCAAGAGTGGTGGCACCTATGCACTGAATCTCACCACGGGCAAGAGCCGGTTTCAACATATTGGCAGCATCCATAGACCCCGCTGCAGAACCAGCACCCACAATGGTATGAATTTCGTCAATGAACAGAATGATGTTCGGATTCTTCTGCAACTCATTGAGAATGGAACGGATGCGCTCTTCAAACTGTCCACGGTATTTAGTACCGGCAACAACCGATGTCATGTCTAATGCTATCACACGCTTATCGAACAAGATACGTGACACTTTCTTCTGTACGATACGGAGCGCCAAACCCTCCACGATGGCTGATTTACCGACGCCAGGCTCACCGATCAATATCGGATTGTTCTTTTTACGCCTGCTCAAAATCTGTGCTAAGCGTTCAATTTCCCGCTCACGTCCTACGACAGGGTCCAAACGACCTTCTTCGGCCGCTTTTGTCATATCCGTACCAAAGTTATCAAGCACAGGGGTATCATTGACCGGCTTTCTGGATGCCGCCTGAGCCTGTTGCTGACGTTCTTCCGATCCACGGGCATTCCCCGAGCGAGATCCACCCATTTCTTCGTCATCGTCATCATCCTCGGGGAATCCCATACCGGCATTAATATCCGGCTGTAACGACAATTGCTCAAACACTTTTCTATAATCCACCTGGTTAGCTTCAAGTACAGAAGCAGCCACATTATTACGATCTTTCAAAATAGCCAGCAAGACATGCTCCGTATCAGCCACGCTACTCTTCATCAAACGAGCTTCAAGAATACACATTTTAAGTATCTTCGCCGCTTCATTAGACAATGACACTTCTGCATCGGGCAACAGAAAATCATCTGCATCCGCTTTCAATATTGTTTCAATCTGCTTTTTTATATCAATCAGATTTATTTTAAGCTTGGACAATATCTCGATAGCTTTTCCCTCACCATCACGAAGCATCCCCAATAGCAAATGTTCAGGACCTATACATCTGTTTCTCAAACGATTTGCTTCTTCTTTACTATAGACGATAATGTCGGAAACTCTTTGTGAGAATTGATTATTCATACTTTATTCCTTCCTTCTTAAGGTGTTAATCACTTGCAAATATACGCATAACACCTGGTTTTATGCATAATATTTGTTTTATTTGTGATAACAACAAATGCCGTGCCAAAAAAGGAATGAACACTACTACGGAGGAATAGTCTGGTGAAACGGACTTTGCTAGAAAGCAAGTTTACTAAATCCGATAAGACTATGAACGGGATAGATTATCTTGTGCTCACATATACCTTATTTATTATAGTCCGACATATCTCTAAAATCTAAACAGAATACATGAGTCTGTTTCAAATTTGCCTAACATTATTTAAGAGCTGTTTTGAGGATATTTTCCAGCTCAGAAAGTAGGATAGTGGGCTATCTGACGAGTAAAAACAGAGAAACAGACCGAAAATAAACTCAAAGTAGATTGATAAAACTTTTTAGAGGGAAATTTAAACACAGGAACAAAGAATCACCAAAAAGTTTATGCTGGAAAACTTTTGTATATCACGAAAAAGTAGTACTTTAGCGTGGTTTTTCATAAACCGCAAATGTATAATTAATAATCTTTTTAAATGCTTGAACAAGACAGAATTATAAAGATTAACATCGAGGAGGAAATGAAGTCATCTTACATTGACTACTCCATGTCGGTCATTGTTTCGCGTGCCCTTCCGGATGTTAGAGATGGATTTAAGCCCGTTCACCGTAGAATACTTTACGGTATGATGGAGTTGGGTAATACGTCAGATAAACCTTATAAAAAATCCGCCAGAATTGTGGGTGAAGTACTCGGTAAGTACCATCCACACGGAGATTCGTCCGTATACCTGGCCATGGTACGTATGGCACAGGAGTGGGCTATGCGTTATCCATTAGTAGATGGTCAGGGAAATTTCGGTTCCGTTGACGGCGATAGCCCTGCTGCCATGCGTTATACAGAAGCACGACTGAACAAGCTGGGGGAAGCCATGATGGAAGACCTTTACAAAGAGACTGTCGACTTCGATCGGAATTTTGATAACACATTGGACGAGCCAACCGTAATGCCGACACGTATACCCAATCTTCTTGTTAACGGTGCTTCCGGTATTGCCGTAGGTATGGCCACAAACATGCCTCCACACAACTTGTCTGAGATTATCGATGCCTGTGATGCCTATATTGATAATCCGGAAATCACGGTAGAAGAGCTCATGAACTACGTTAAAGCCCCCGACTTCCCTACAGGTGGATATATATATGGTATAAGCGGTGTTCGTGAAGCCTATCTGACAGGACGTGGCCGCGTTATAATGCGCGCTAAAGCTGAAATCGAAACAGGACAAACACATGATAAAATAGTTATTACTGAAATTCCATACAATGTAAATAAAGCTGAGCTGATAAAATACATCGCTGATCTTGTAAACGATAAGAAGATAGAAGGTATTTCGAATGCTAACGATGAATCTGACCGTGACGGTATGCGCATCGTTATCGATATCAAACGAGATGCCAATGCCAGTGTAGTACTAAACAAACTCTATAAGATGACGGCATTGCAAACTTCTTTTGGAGTTAACAATGTAGCATTGGTACACGGGCGTCCTAAGACTTTGACCTTAAAGGATTTAATCAAATACTTCGTAGAACATAGACATGATGTCGTCATCCGTCGTACACAGTTCGACTTGCGTAAGGCAAAAGAACGTGCACATATCCTTGAAGGTCTGATCATTGCTTCGGATAACATCGATGAAGTAATCCGTATCATTCGTGCCGCAAAGACTCCGAATGATGCTATTTCCGGGTTAATGAGCCGTTTTGAACTGACAGAAATACAGGCACGCGCTATCGTCGAAATGCGTCTACGCCAACTAACCGGACTGATGCAAGATCAGTTGCATGCCGAATATGAAGAGATCATGAATCAAATTGCATATTTGGAAAGTATTCTTGCTGACGATGAAGTATGCCGCAAAGTCATTAAAGATGAATTGCTTGAAGTAAAAGCTAAATACGGTGACGAACGCCGTTCGGAAATCGTTTATTCATCTGAGGAGTTCAATCCGGAAGATTTCTATGCCGATGACGAAATGATTATCACCATTTCTCACATGGGATATATAAAACGTACTCCGCTTACCGAATTCCGTGCCCAAAATCGCGGTGGGGTAGGTTCGAAAGGTACAGAAACCCGTGACGAAGACTTCATCGAGCATATATATCCGGCAACAATGCACAATACTATGATGTTCTTTACTCAAAAAGGTAAATGTTACTGGTTAAAAGTATATGAAATCCCCGAAGGAACAAAGAACTCCAAAGGACGTGCCATTCAAAATCTGCTGAATATCGACTCTGACGATGCCGTAAATGCATACCTGCGTGTAAAGAGCTTGAGCGATCAAGAATATATTAACAGTCATTACGTATTGTTCTGTACAAAGAACGGTGTGATCAAGAAAACACTGCTCGAACAATACTCCCGTCCTCGCCAGAATGGCGTAAATGCCATTACAATCCGTGAAGACGACCGTGTAATCGAAGTCCGTATGACAAACGGTAATAATGAAATTATTATTGCCAACCGTAACGGACGTGCAATTCGTTTCCACGAAGCAGCCGTCCGCGTTATGGGACGTACAGCAACCGGTGTCCGCGGCATTACACTTGACAACGACGGACAGGACGAAGTAGTAGGTATGATTTGTATCAAAAACCTTGAAACAGAGTCTGTGATGGTAGTTTCAGAACAAGGATATGGTAAACGGTCCGAAATAGAAGACTACCGTAAGACAAATCGTGGTGGTAAGGGTGTGAAAACGATGAATATCACCGAAAAAACAGGTAAGTTGGTAGCTATCAAATCTGTAACAGATGAAAACGATTTGATGATTATAAACAAATCCGGTATCACCATCCGTCTAAAAGTAGCCGATGTACGTATTATGGGACGTGCAACACAGGGAGTCCGTCTGATAAATCTGGAAAAACGTAATGACCAAATCGGATCGGTATGT
>CAVCAX010000264.1:4629-6665 GCA_963599995.1 Coprobacillus sp. CAG:698 | reverse complement strand
ATCTCCAGTTCCGGTAACCACGGTTTCACATTGAATGTAATGTTCAAAACCGATTCGGAAGTGGTGACTTCCAATGTATATTTACCTCCCGGCAGTCTTTCTCCCTCTCTGTTCAGAGTCAGTACATTTTCAGTATATGATGCGTTCAGCACCTGGTCTTTTACCGGCTCACCTTCCTGTTTCAAAACCACAGAGACGTTGTCCTCTTCTACGATGTTGCGGTTGAATGTGACAGTGAATGTTTTTGTATCTCTGTCGATCACGGCCTCTTCTCCATTGCCGAAGTCCATAGCCGGTGTGGTGGATACGATCTCCAGGTCAGGAAGCCAGGTAGAGATGACAAAGTTCTTCCAATAGTTCGCTTCTTTATAAGCATCGACCAATGCTTCCGGAACAAAGATTTTGCAGGTTGTCGGCACATTGGTAAATGTGTTGCTACTTGCCGTCGGTACGGATTGGGATTTGATATAAATACTTTCCAGAGCAGAACAACTGTTGAATGTATAGGTTGATACTGAGGTAATTATACCTTTTGCCACTACTTTTTTCAAATGAGAAGCATTACGGAATAAATTGGTTTCAAGTTTGGTGATACCGCTTCCTAAGATAACTTCTTCCAAAGCGGAACAGCCGTAGAAAGCCGAACCTCCTAAAGAGGTGATATGGTCGGGGAGCACAACGGACGTCAACCCTTTACAGCCATAAAATGCATTTGTACCAATTGTGGTAATGGCTTTTGTCAGGGGGATTTCCTTTAGCTTCTGACAATTATAAAAGACGGAATTGCCTATGCTTTTGATATTTTCTGAAAGCTCTACTGTCTGCAGACTGCTGCATCCGTAGAATAGATAGTTCGGCAATGCAGTCATTCCCGAGCCTATCTTGGCATGAGTGATTCCGGTGCAATTCTGGAATATATAAGTTCCCAGTGAGGTAATCTGGTCCGGTATTTCTATCGATGTCAGTTTCTTACATTCTTTAAATGCGTAATTATCAATTTTAGTGATGTTGGCAGTTAAAGGAAGTGTAGTCAAAGAGGTTCCGGCAAACGCATATTGCCCGATAAAGGTAATGTTCTCCGGCAAAACAACGGTTGCTAAATTGGAGCAATTGTTGAAAGTGTTGTTAGGAACGCGGGAGATTCCGGTGCCGAATGTGGCAGATAAAAGTCCTGTACAACCGTCGAAGATACCGGTACCCATGCTGGCTACGCTGTTGGGAATTGTTACTGACGTAATAGCCTTGCAGCTTTTGAATGCTCCGTTGTTTAATGCTGTGATGTTGTTGTTTAGCGGTATGTCTTTTAATACAGTACATGAAGCGAATGCGCTTGCCCCTATGGTTGTTACTGAAGGACATTCGATGCTGCTTAACTGTGAACAGGAATTGAATGTATAATCTTCAATTTTGGTGATACCGGTTCCGAGAACTGCCGAACTTAGATTCTTACAGTTGCTGAATGCATAACTGCCCAGGCTGGTAACACTGTTCGGTATATTCAGCGTTTTTACTGAAACCCCATAAAATGCCCGGCTACCGATTTTTTGCAGGCCGTTATTGAATTCGATGCTGCTTAACGGACAATAGTAGAAAGCCCAATCACCGATGACCTTGGTTGTAGAGGGTAAGGTGAGCGAGGGTAGTTGTGTATTTGAGAATGCCCGGTCGCCGATTGTCTCAATGGATGAACCGAATGTGACAGCGGCCAATTTTTTACAATCGGAGAAAGCATAATTGCCGATGGAGACAATTCCGTTTCCTAATGAAACAGATGTCAGGGCTTCGCACTTGTTGAACGCATAGTTGCCGAGAGCAGTCACTTTATCAGGTATTTCCAGTGTGTTTATTTTAGTACATCCGTCAAAAGCATAGTTTCCGATACTCATTGATGATGATTCCAATACAGACAAGTTCGATTCACCGTTTTCAAAAGTAACGGCAGCAAGCTCTGTACATCCCGAGAAAGCATAGTCTCCTATCGAAGTAAGAGTCTTTGGGAAAGTGATGGAGGTTAATGCCGTACATCCGTTGAACGC
>CAVCAX010000264.1:2173-4619 GCA_963599995.1 Coprobacillus sp. CAG:698 | reverse complement strand
CGTCTCCGATAGAACTGATTTGGCCCAATTCTGCATTGGTTAAGGATGAACATCCGTTGAATGAACGGGTTCCAACGTTTCGAACGGCAGATGGCAATACGATATTTTTCAAAGCACTACATCCCAAGAAAGTAGAATCGCCCAGCTCTGTTATTGATTTTCCTAACGTGACGGAGGCCAGTTTCCCGCAACCCTTAAATGTCAAAGAACCGACGGTCTCTACATTGTCGGGGAGAGTGATGTCTGCCAGTTCCGCACAATTTTCGAAGGCTGCCCGTCCGATACTTTTTAGCTTTTTATTTATCGTGATGGATGCGAGGGCAGAGCATCCGCTAAAGGCTTCAGCACCTATATGCTCTACTTCATCGGGCAATATCATTGAGGATAATGCCGTACAACCTTCAAAAGCCTTGTCTCCTATAGTGGTCAGGTGGTCCGGAAGGAGTATGGAAGTTAATTTCTTACACCCCTTGAAAGCCATGTTGTCGATGCCTGTGACGGAATAATCATTGCCGTTTAGATTGATGGTGGAAGGAATGACCAGCGTTCCGGAATAGGCTGTGTACGACTCATCGTAAGCAACTGTTACGGTATTGGGCTCGCTGCCGGGGATAGTGGTTATGTCTTTATTCCCCACAGTTAGAGTTACGGTGTCAGTGGAGATTTCATCAAGGATATTCTTGACGATGCAATAGTAAGAACCTGCATCTTCAACTGTCACTGACGGAATGGTATAGTGAGGGTCTTTTGCATCAGGTATTGCCACTTCGTTTTTATACCATTGAAATACAAGTGTATCTCCTTTGAATTCGGGAGCGAAAGTGGCCGGTTCACCCGGTGAAACAACCAGGCTTTCCGGTTGGACTTTTACCGATGGTGCCGTAGGACCGTTTTTAGCGGCAGGAGCCAGATCTTTCCAGGGTTGAGACTGCATGCCAGCGGCAAAATTCCATCCGTCCCAACAGCCGTTTGCTAATTTTCTTCCTGTAGCTCCTACACCACTGTAACCCCAAGTGCCTTCATCCGAACTTTTTAGCCAATAAGACCAATATCCTTGATACCAGCCCGATTGCCAATAATCTTCCGGATCGAGACAGGTGTAACCGTCATATCCATAACTTCCGGTGAATATGACACCTTCTTCATTCGGATAGAATATGGTTCCGTCCTTTTGAACGGCAAAGTCACCGCTTTTGTTGACATCATATCCGAAACCTGCAATTGTGGAACCGTATGCAGTTCCGGTTTCTGTCATACAGAAGAAGCGTGGATCGGCAGCTGCAATGTCTCTGATCATTTTCTCTCCTGTCGCTTCACCATCCCAACGATATCCCCATACTAAGGCATTCGTTTCCTTGTCTGCATTCCATTGGATGACCAATGCGGCTTTATTTGCACCTTCACCGGTCCAGTTCTCAATCATTTCCATGGTAAAAGTACCTTCGGCAATAGCTCTCATCGGTACTAACTGTTTGGCGGTAGGGTGAGGTTGACCCTGCACTGAAACTTGGGCAGAGACCTGCCATGTGACAAACAGTAAAAGAAGTAAAGAGTAAATTTTTCTCATTTTGTCATAGTTTAAATATTAAAATAAAAATATTTCTTTTATTCGATGCTTACTTGGTATAAGATGGGTTGCATGGATTCTAATCTTAGAAAAATGATATTCCGATTATTTGTCGACTTGATCGTACCCCATGAGATTTTGTTGCTTTGTGCCCCCACAGGCAAAAGCAAACGATACCTCTCTGCTACACGTAGGAGATGTTGAAATGTTTTTTTTCCTCATAATATATCTATTTGACAGTTACTTCTCCATCAAATAGCTTCAAAGAGTACCAATATGTATGAATAACCTTTTCTGCACACAACTTTTTGTGTACAAATCAGCGGATTCATAGCTCGTCCTCGAAAGCTATTGAACATGTTGCATGGCAGGTCTTCTGACTTCAGGATTCCCACCTGATTCCCTTTTAATTACTTTTCCGTATGCTTGGAAAAATAAAACCAATGCATGGCAAATTTATGAATTTATTGAGAAATAGAGATGTATTATGGGAATTTTATTTTTTGCATTAAAGAAAACAGGGAGACATATTTTGGGTAATACTTACACTTTGACGGACATAGAGTGTGTCATCTTTTATAAGACGAACGGCAAGCTCGACAACGGACGGGATGGTCGAAACGTACCCTTTCGCCTGTTCGCCTTTGAATGTCAGTGTGAAGTCATTCTTGTCTCCATCCTGCAAATATCCCGGTCGAAGTATCGTGTAATCTAAACTGCTGCCCTCTACAATATCCGCCGCTTTGCGATTGGGGATTTGGTCGGGATTGTTTCTTACATTGTCCTCATCATCCATATTTGTGGGAATTTCATTATAGATTCCTACAGCTCCCATAAAAATAAGACGGCGTAAACCGGTTTCCTTCATGGCTGATATTG
>CAVCAX010000264.1:0-2163 GCA_963599995.1 Coprobacillus sp. CAG:698 | reverse complement strand
CAAGTCATCGCCTGATATGGCGCAATACACAACATGGCAACCTGGCATCACTTGTTGTAAATCTTCCGGTTTCATGGCATCACAATCAACGATGTGACATTGCTCACTCTCGTGATAGCAGGTGGAAGCATGGCGGGATACAAGTGTCAAATGACAGTCTTTATCATTACTCAACCTCTTGACAAGAGCTTTCCCGAATGTTCCGGATGCTCCTAAAATCAGTATTCTTTTCATTGTCTTATCTGTTTTTAATGCAAAATTACAGGCTTACGATTAAAGAGACCGTAGGGAAATACTGAAATAGAAGCCAATTTTACTGATAGTTGAAATAATTGGTTATTTTTGTACCTGCGATGATACTGAATTATGATATAGAGGTGAAAAATGTACACGACTACAATGAATTTGTGGGCGTAGAGGGATTGCATCCTCATGTCAGTGTAATTCATTACGATGAATTACCACCTATCCGGCATTGCCGCACGTTATGGGGCGTGTATGGGCTGTTTCTTTTGGACGATGATTCGGAGAGGCTCGGCTATGGTTCGGGAACATACGATTACTCCATCGGAAGCATCGTATGTGTTTCTCCGTCCCAAATCGGTGGCGTGGCAGATGACGGTACTACCTTTCAGCGCAAAGGATGGGCATTGCTGTTCAGTCCGGTACTGTTTCATGGTACGGATTACGAGAAAAAGTTGCTTCGTGCGGAGTTTTTCCATTACCACGTGAACAAGGCTCTTTCCATCACTGCCTCTGAACAGCAGGATTGTGAAACTCTTCTCCGAATGCTCCGGCAGGAATTGGCGGAATACAAGCGTGAGGATGTAGTGTTGAAACTGATAGAATTGATACTTGCTTATTGCTCGTCTTTCTTCAACAGGCAGTATCCGATAGAGAGTGGAGGCAAATGCAATCACATTGTCAGCAGGTTGGAACATCTGTTGGATGATTACTACACAACGGGAGAACAGTTCTCCAAAGGATTGCCTACAGTTCGGTTTTGCGCAGATTGTCTGTGTGTCGCCCCCAATTATCTCGGTGATCTGATCCGACAGGAAACTGGGGATTCTGCAAACCACTTTATTGGTCGCAATGTCATTCGCCGGGCTAAAAATTTGTTGCTATCCGGCAAATCGGTTACGGAAACCTCCTATGAACTCGGATTTGATTTCCCATCACATTTAAGCCGTCTTTTCAATCGTTTGGAAGGGGTTACTCCATCTGTGTATGTAAGAAAATGTAACTTGAAAAAAGAATGAATAGGAGAGGAATTAAGGCTCCTTTGTAAACGAAATCACCCCTGTTACAGACTGTTTTGACATCTGTGACAGGGGTGATTGTGGCTTTGGTATCTTATATACTAAGTTGATTATCTTTTATCAACCAAAGATTTTATATATACCTTGGATACCTCGACTGTACCGTCCTCATAAATGGTCTTAATAATATTGAAGCCGGATACGGGGCGTGGCAATACTGTACCATTTAGAGAATAATACTCTTTTCTAAGAACTATTTTTTCAGAAGTTTGGTCTTTTATGCCGACACCGCTATCTGCTACATTGAATGTAATATTCAAAACAGATTCAGAGGTGGTTATTACCAATGTGTATTTACCGGCAGCAAGCTCTTCTCCTTCTCTGTTCAGAGTCAGTACATTCTCTGCGTATGATGTGTTCAGCACTTGGTCTTTCACCGGTTCATCTTCCAGTTTCAATGCCACAGAGACGTTGTCTTCTTCTACAATGTTGCGGTTGAATGTGACAGTGAATGTTTTTGTATCCTTGTCGACGTCGGCCTCTTCTCCATTACCGAAGTCCATAGCCGGTGTAGTGGATACGATCTCCAGTTCCGGTAACCACGGTTTCACATTGAATGTAATGTTCAAAACCGATTCGGAAGTGGTTACTTCCAATGTGTATTTACCTCCCGGCAGTCTTTCTCCCTCTCTGTTCAGAGTCAGTACATTCTCAGTATATGATGCGTTCAGCACCTGGTCTTTTACCGGTTCGCCTTCCTGTTTCAATACCACAGAGACGTTGTCCTCTTCTACAATGTTACGGTTGAATGTGACAGTGAATGTTTTTGTATCTCTGTCGATAATAGCCTCTTCTCCATTACCGAAGTCCATAGCCGGTGTAGTGGATACGATCTCCAGTT
>CAVCAX010000263.1:0-5727 GCA_963599995.1 Coprobacillus sp. CAG:698 | reverse complement strand
AAAATGCCGACTCAGTGGTTACAACTGAATATTTTGGTGCGAAAAATGACTTTCTAACCTCGAAAGGTAATTTGTTAAATGAAATGAAAGGACGGATTATCTTCTCTTCAGTGGGTGGATTTTGCAAATTTGATCAGACTCGTAATAGGATTGTCTTGGTACCTGAGCTCAATAACCTTTTTAGTAGTACCCCTGTAGCTATCCGTTTACAAGAATCCCCTCGGGGTGATTTATTCTTTACTTCCGGAGTTTTTCAAGGTGTAGCTTTTAAGAATCAGGACAATACATATACAATGGATTCTACTTCACTAAATTTTTTGCAGGATAAGAGAATTTTTGGTTTTGAAAATCTGAACTTTATAGATGGGGATAATTTGTTGTTTAGTACGGTAGATGGATTTTCTTGGATTAGCATTGATAAGATGAGGAAGCTAAAAGGGGAGTGTAATAATGAAGTATTTATTAAAAATATATATACCACCAGTAATAATAAAGACTCGTTGATATATGGAGGAAGGGCCGGGATAGGAGAACAAAACGGGGAAATATTGCCATTTAAGAACAATTCGCTGAGATTTGAATTTGTGGTTCCGGAATTCAAAAAGGAAGATGCGGTCATGTATAGCTATTTTCTTGAGAATTATGATAAAGAATGGTCTGCTTATTCTTTGGCTAATACTAAAGAATACACGAAATTGGATCATGGTACTTATCAGTTTCATGTAAGAGCTCAAAATAAATTCAATTCTCAGGTATCAGAAACCGTATATGAATTTACTGTACTTCCACCTTGGTATAAAGATACGGTGGCCTACTGGATATATTTCTTATTGTTCATAATAGTGATATGGGGGATAAGCTATTTCATAAATATCCGTTCCAGAAAGGAGGCTCTTGAAGTAGAAAAACAAAAAGAAGAAGAGATGCAAGAACAACAACAACGATTTGAGGAGGATGCCAGGGAACGTGAAAAAGAAATAGTGCTTTTGAAGAATCAAACCTTGGAATATAACCTAAGACATAAGTCTCAGGATTTGGCTAATTCAACCCTTAATCTTATTCGGAAAAATGAAATATTGCTGAAAATTAAAGAGGATCTAAATAAAATGTACGCTTATATTATGGAGAAAGAAGATTCGCACAAAATAGTGAAGTTGTTAACTAAGGTTCAGAAAGATATACGGGAGAATATTGAACATGATAATGATTGGCAGAAATTTGAACAGAATTTTGATATTGTCTATGAAGATTATCTGAAACGTTTGGGAGAACAACATCCTCAATTGAGTGTCGGTGACAAGAAATTATGTGCTTATCTAAAAATGGATTTAAGTTCGAAAGACATTGCTCCACTATTGAATATGTCTGTTCGCAGTGTAGAAATGGCCCGTTACAGGTTACGAAAGAAAATGGATTTAAACCGGGATGTTAATTTGTCTGGCTATCTGCAGCATTTCTGAGGTTGGAGTAGTTCTTGCTTCAAAGACATTGGAGCTCCGGAAGTTGGTACGGAACATTCTTTTTCGTATTTTTGCACTATATTCTAAAGAAGATTGTTATGGAAAATAGACGCCCGCTGATTCTTATCTCTAACGATGACGGTATCATGGCAAAGGGTATTAGTGAACTGATAAAATTTCTTCGTCCGTTGGGCGAAATAGTAGTGATGGCACCGGATGCGCCGCGTTCCGGAAGTGGATGTGCGATTACTGTAACGCAACCGGTACATTATCAGTTGCTTCGCAAGGATGTCGGGCTGACTGTTTACAAATGTTCCGGTACCCCGACCGATTGTATTAAGTTGGCGCGGAATACGGTATTGGATCGCAAGCCGGATTTGGTGGTCGGTGGCATCAATCACGGAGATAATTCGGCTACCAATGTACACTATTCCGGTACGATGGGAGTTGTTTTTGAAGGATGTTTGAATGGAATACCATCTATTGGCTTTTCGCTCTGCAATCATGAGCCCGGTGCTGATTTTGAACCTGCCGGGCCTTATGTCCGTCGGATTGCTGCTCAGGTGTTGGAAAAAGGATTGCCTCCGTTAACCTGTCTTAATGTGAATTTCCCGGATGTGAAAGAGATTAAAGGTATTAAAGTCTGTGAGCAAGCCAAAGGTGTGTGGACTCACGAATGGGAAGCTTGCCCCCGAAGAGGTGATGAAACCTATTTTTGGTTGACCGGAGAGTTTACTGATCACGAACCTGAAAATGAGAAATGTGACCACTGGGCACTTGCCAACGGATACGTTGCCATCACCCCGACAACTGTAGACGTTACCGCTTACGGATTTATGGATGAATTGAAAGCTTGGTTCTAACCCCTCCTTGCTGCCAATTCCCGATTTTACAACTCTCAACTTTTAATTCTCTACTCTCATGAAGTATTACCTTATTGTTGGCGAAGCCTCCGGCGACTTGCATGCTTCACATTTGATGGCCGCTTTGAAAGAAGAAGACCCTTTGGCTGATTTTCGTTTTTTCGGTGGTGACTTCATGGCTGCCGTAGGTGGAACGATGGTGAAGCACTATAAAGATTTGGCATATATGGGCTTTATCCCCGTATTGTTTCACTTACGTACTATTTTTGCCAACATGAAACGTTGCAAAGAGGACATACGTACTTGGAATCCGGATGTTGTCATTCTTGTGGATTATCCGGGATTTAACCTGAATATTGCCAAATTCGTTCATTCGCATACCCGGATTCCTGTGTATTATTATATTTCACCGAAGATTTGGGCTTGGAAAGAGTATCGCATTAAGAATATAAAACGGGATGTAGACGAACTGTTCTCAATACTGCCTTTTGAGGTCGATTTTTTTGAGAAGAAGCATAAATATCCCATACACTACGTCGGTAATCCTACGGTTGATGAAGTAACAGTTTTCTGCGAAACGCATTCAAAGGATTTTTCCGCTTTTATCCGAGATAATAATCTTGAAGATAAGCCGATTATCGCTCTTCTTGCCGGAAGTAGAAAGCAGGAGATAAAAGACAATCTGCCCCGTATGCTGGAGGCGGCTGCTGCGTTCCCCGATTACCAGATGGTGTTGGCGGGGGCTCCTTCCATTGCTCCCGAATATTATCGGAAATACATAGGGCAAGCGGATGTAAAGATTGTCTTCAATCAGACCTACCGTCTGTTGCAACAGGCGGAAGCGGCTTTGGTAACCTCCGGTACGGCTACTTTAGAGACTGCTCTATTCCGCGTTCCGCAAGTGGTTTGTTATTATCTGGCGGCTGGTAAGCTGGTTTCATTCCTGCGCAAACATATCCTGAAAGTGAAATTCATCTCTCTCGTCAATTTAATAGCCGGGCGGGAGGTCGTGAAAGAACTGGTGGCTGACACGATGACCGTGAAGAATATGCAGGCAGAGTTGGAGCGTCTTTTATTAAATAAAGGGTATCGCCGGAACATGTTGGATGAATACGAACTTATGGCTCAAAAACTTGGAACTGCCGGAGCCCCCCGGCATGCAGCTCATGAAATAGTGAAATTGCTTAAAAAATGAGATCTGTTTTGATAATAAACGTGAAGCCGGTGCAGTAAAACACCGGCTTTTTTATTTATCAGACAGATATAAAAAAAAGAAAGGAACACATATATGAAAAAGTTAAGTTGTTATTTAGTGGCAATGTTGTTTTTGTTGATACCGGCATTGCAATCGTGCGACGATAATGATGGATATTCTATCGGACAGTTTGCGGGCAGTTGGGCTACGGTTCGTGTCTTGAGCGGTGATACTTATTATCTGGAGTCCGATTATTATGGAACGCTTTGGCCGGCAGCCGGCAGAGTCTGTGGTTTCAGACCGGTAGAGGGGCAAAGGGTGGCTGTTTTGTTTAATCCTTTATATGATAATTTTGATAACTATGATTTGGCGGTTAAGGTAGAGGATGTTTACCCTATTCTAACGAAATCGGTAGTAAACCTGACAGCCGAAAACGAGACGGAAATAGGAAATGATCCGGTTACTATTTTTAAAAAGAGGATATGGATTGCCAATGGTTATCTGAATGTTATATTCAGACAGAATAGACCTGTAGGTGCTCCTCATCTCGTGAATCTGGTGTATAACACATTAGAGACGCCCGAAGAAGATGATTATGTTCATTTGGAATTCCGTTATAATACGCACGATGATTTGTCAGGAAGATGGGGAGACGGAGCAGTCTCTTTTAATTTGAATACCATTGATTTTGAGGGGAAGAAGGGATTGAAGCTAAAGCTGAATTCTGCGGTGAACGGTGAAGTGGAAATTACATTTAATATAAAAGAAACCATGTCAGAGGGAAAAGATGTATTGAATCTGAATTATGGAGAGCTGGAAGCCGTAAGGTGAAATAAAATCTTATATGCCTTTCAACTAAAACGGGTCTATCTTTGCTGTTGGAGATAGACCCGTTTCTATTGGTATCTTATCAGATTAAGAAACTGATAAAACTTTTAAGGGCAAATTTTAAACAGGCTCTAAATCCATGTCAATGCATATAGATAGACTACTGCTGCCGGAATAGCCATGAGTGCACTGTCGAAACGGTCGAGCATGCCACCGTGTCCCGGCAGGATGGCTCCCGAATCCTTGATATGAAGCTGACGTTTCAGCAATGATTCGGTGAGATCGCCCCACGTTCCGAAAATAACAACGGTCAGCGATAATCCCGCCCACTCAGCCATATTCATAATCGGGAAATAGTGAGCGAATATGAAAGAAGAACCGATTGCTACTATACCTCCTCCGATAGAACCTTCCCATGATTTCTTGGGAGAGATACGTTCGAAAAGACGATGTTTGCCGATTAAGGAGCCCACGCAATAAGCCCCTGTATCGCTTAGCCAGATAAAGACGAAGACCGACAAAGGAAGTATCGGATTGTAACTTACACTTGTATCCATCGGACTGGTGTGGAATGAAAGCACATTCAGCATCGCAAAGGGTAAGGCAATATAAAGCTGGCTTAACATGGAGTAAGCCCAGTTCATTACCGGATTTTCTTTCTTCAGATATAACTCGCTAATCATCAGATACATGATTAAAAGCAGATAAGGAAGGAAAATTTTAGAACCGGACAGATTGGTGCAAAATGCCATGACTGCCATGTATAGGTAGATTCCGGCAAGCATCGTGATGTTCTTGTTGATGCTCACTCCTTCAATCCGGTTGATTAAATGTCCGTACTCATGTATTGTCAGGGCGCTGATCACAACGAAGAGCGCACTGAAAGTCCATGGGTCATAGAGTATACACCCTACCAGTATACCCACAAACAGTATACCGGTAATTGCTCTCTGTAAAAAGTTACTTTTCACGTTTTTTAGATTTTAGTTTTTCGGTTCTGTTTCTGCCGATGATTTTCCGGCAGCCGGTTCATCCTTTTCTTCTTTATTGACTTTTTGAGCAAGTGCTTTTTCCGCATCTGCAGCATCTTTGCTCTCTTGGGCCGCCATAATCTCTTCCGAGCGGGAAGCCCAGGGGCGTTTTCCGAATATCCGTTCAACGTCTTCTGCAAAGATCACTTCTTTATCGATCAACAGCTGTGCCAATTCATTATGTCCTTCTTTGTGTTCGGAAAGAATGCGTTTGGCCCGGTCATACTGCTCGTTCACCATCTTCTTTACCTCTTCGTCAATCAGTTCGGCTGTTTTTTCGCTGTCTGGGCGGTTGAAAGAATACTCGTCATTATTGTAATAGCATAAATTGGGTAATTTCTCACTCATTC
>CAVCAX010000262.1:4295-4835 GCA_963599995.1 Coprobacillus sp. CAG:698 | reverse complement strand
TTTATCATGAGAATCTTCAAGCATATACACAAACCGGTCTGTTGGACAATTGCTACAATAATTATTTTTTCTATCCTGGCCCCGTCCAGTCTTTATGCAAAACGGGAAATCCAAACCATCAACGACAGTTGGAAGTTCCGAAAAGGCGAATGTACCGCTGCCTTAGACAGCACTTTCAAGGATGACGAATGGGAGGATATTCACCTGCCCCATACTTGGAATACCGACGCATATACCGAGAAGGATTATTATCGGGGTACGGGATGGTACCGTAGACAAATAATCCTGCCACAAGACTGGATAGGGAAACAAGTTTTTCTGAAACTGGATGCTGCCAGCAAAGCAACTTGTATCTATATCAATGGAAAGAAAGTCGGTGAACATACTGGAGGTTACACTGCAAGCACACTCAACATTACTCCATTTCTCTCCTTCAACTCACCCAACATGCTGGTTATCCGCGTGGATAATGCCAGAATGGACATTCCGCCTATTTCGGGTGACTTTACCTTCTTCGGCGGTATTTATAGAGATGCATGG
>CAVCAX010000262.1:0-4285 GCA_963599995.1 Coprobacillus sp. CAG:698 | reverse complement strand
TACCCAGCCAACATTTCAATCTGACAAATCATGGTTCCGACGGTATCTTCATCACCACTCCCCGGGTATCCGAGCAACAAGCCACCTTGTCCATCCATGGCGAAATAAAGAATGATGCCCGGGAAAAAGCAGCACTCGAACTGGTACACTCCATCTACCACCCTGATGGAACACTCCTCCAAACGCAAAAGCAGTTTATACAGCTCAAAGCCGGAGAGACACGAAACTTTGACAGCAATATATCTCCTATCCTCCAACCACTGCTATGGACTCCGGAAACGCCCTACCTCTACAGAGTAGAAACCACCTTGTTCAACTGCAAAACAAAGTCCATCGTAGACCAAAGCAACCACCATACCGGTTTCCGCTGGTTCCATTTCGAATCCAACAAAGGCTTCTACCTTAACGGAAAGCCCTATAAACTGCGCGGTATCTGCCGCCACCAGGACCAGAAACCTATCGGTGTAGCCCTGACGGACGAAATGCACCGCCGTGACATGAAACTAATGAAAGAGATGGGAGCCAACTTCATCCGAATTTCCCATTATCCACAAGACGACGCTATCATAGAGATGTGTGACAAGCTGGGAATGCTGGCATGGGAAGAAATTCCCGTCATAGACATTGTGCCCGACACACCGGGTTACGGAGACAACTGCGAACGCAGCTTACGGGAAATGATACGCCAACATTACAATCATCCGTCCATCATCATTTGGGGATACATGAATGAAATATTACTTGTCACCCAACGAAAATATAAAACCGAAAACGAGCTGAAACCCGTTATAGAACGTACCCTTGCACTGGCCAACAGACTGGAACAAGTTCTGAAAGAAGAAGACTCCACCCGTATCAGTGCCATGGCATTCCACGGCAGCAACAGCTACAATGAAACCGGCTTAAGCGAAATAACAGACATTATAGGCTGGAATCTATATCAAGGATGGTATGGAGGCGATGTCACCGGATTCGAGAAGTTTCTGGCAGAACAACACCGCAATTACCCCACCCATCCGATGATTGTCAGCGAATATGGTGCCGGTTCGGACAAACGGCTGCACTCCCTGAATCCCCGTGCCTTTGACTTCAGCATCGAATACCAACAAAAGTTCCTTGAGCACTATCTGCCCATACTAGAAAATACGCCCTATGTCTGTGGCGGTACCCACTGGAACTTCATAGACTTCTCTTCCGCACTCAGAGATGAATCCATGCCGCGCATCAACAACAAGGGACTAGCATACTCTGACCGGACTCCCAAAGATGTTTTCTACTACTATAAAGCAGCCTGGCGCAAAGATATTCCGGTGCTGCACATCGCCAGCCATGACTGGATATACCGTACCGGAATACAACAAGGTGACTCCTCCGTGCTGCTGCCGGTCAAGATATATACCAATCTTCCCGAAGTGGAACTTTCCATCGACGGGAAATCACTGGGTAGACAACAGGTAGACAACTATACTGCCATTTTTAAAGCACCGTTCAGCAGCAAAGAACCACTGTTACTGGTTCAAGGGAACTACCAGGGAACCACTGTTCAAGATGGAATAAAGGTACATTTTACTCCCATCCCGACAAACCTGAACTCTACAGGACTGAAAGACCTGGAACTGGCCGTCAATGTAGGAAGCCAGTGTTTCTATACATCCGATGAAAGCCGATTAACCTGGCTTCCAGACCAGCCCTACACAAAAGGCAGCTGGGGATACATCGGAGGCAAAGAGTTGAGCACACAGACCGAAATCCGGAGAACGGCAGACGGCCCTCTTTTCCAGACCTTGAGAAACGGAATAGAAGGATACCGTTTCGATGTTCCCCGAGGAGTATACGAAGTGGAGCTCCTCTTTACGGATATTTTTCTCCAGAACGAAGGAATAGCCTACCAATTGGGAAGAGAGGGAGAACAAAAAAGCCGTGAGAACACCTTTGGCATTTCCGTAAACGGAAAGATGCTGGAAGAAAAACTTTCTCCCTGCAAAGAAAGCGGATACTGCCAGGCCATGAGAAAGAAATACATAATCACCAACGATACAGACCACATAGACATACGCTTCCATCCGGCAAGCGGAACATGCTTCTTGAACGGTATCAAACTACGAAATATTCACTAACTCTAAAATAAAAAGACATGAAACTGAAAGCAGCAGCCCAATGGATGCTTGCCATCTTGCTTATGGCACCCTGCATGCAAGCGCAATCCGTATGGAACACAACACACCTTGCCAATGTGAAACGCTCCATCCGGGAACCGTTCTACGCCACAGCCTACGAGACACTGAAGAAGGAAGCGGACAGACTATCGGATGCACAGCCTCTTTCCGTCATGATGAAGGAAAAGACACCCGCCAGCGGTGACAAGCACGACTATATGAGCCAGGCCCGCTACTTTTGGCCCGACCCTGCAAAACCTGACGGCCTACCCTACATCAACCGCGACGGCATATCGAATCCCGAACTGAACAAACTGGACCGCAACCGTCTGGGAACAACCGCCAACCGCATCACCACCCTGGCATTGGCCTGGTACTTCAGCGAAGAAGAAAAATATGCCCGGAAAGCTACTGAGCTTATCCGTGTATGGTTTCTGGACAAAGCCACCCGGATGAATCCTAATCTGGAATACGCGCAGATGATACCGGGGCACAATAACGACAAGGGGCGCTGCTACGGACTGATAGACACCTACTCCTTCATAGAGATGCTGGATGCCGTAGCACTACTGGAACAATCAAAAGCATTTACTGCCAAGGACAGCAAACAACTGAAGAAATGGTTTGCCGAACTGACCGACTGGATGCTCACCAGTCCGCAAGGCAAAGAAGAAGCAGCCGGAGCCAACAACCACAGTGTGGCCTACGACGCCCAAATCATAGCTTTCGCCCTCTATACCGGCAACAAGAAGCTGGCACAAGAAGTGGTCGATACTTTCGCCGAAAAACGTATCTTCCCACAGATAGCCCCCGACGGACGGCAACCGTACGAACTACAGCGTACCCTTGCCTTCCACTATTCACAGTACAACCTGACTCATTTCATCGACATCATGCTGATGGCAAGGACACTCGGAACCCATATAGACAATGCCACTTCCGCCGACGGACGAAACTTCTACAAAGCTATGGATTTCCTGGCATCCTACGTCGGGAAAAGCCTCAGCGAATGGCCCTACCAACAAATAAGCGGCTGGGAAGGCTCCGTGCAGAATTTCTGCAAAGACCTTTACCGAACGGCTGTCTACCTGAATCCTGCACGCAAGGATTATCTGCGCCTCTATCGTGCCCACCGCATCCTGAATCCTCATGACAACTTCAACCTGCTGTATATGCAGGCCACCGAAACAGACCATGCCTATGCCTTTGCTGCCGGACAGCTGGAACTTGCCATGAAATGCGCCGACAAGGCGAAGAAGGAAGAGAAGAATGCCGCCCGGCGCCGCGTCATCCCCCGTAGCATCAACAAGGACGGTTCGCTGGCCATGGTACATCCCCACGACTGGTGTTCGGGCTTCTTTGCCGGCTCATTGTGGCAGGTGTATGCCTATACGCATGATGATTACTGGCGTCAGGCTGCCATCTCCTGGACGTGGCCCATCGAAGAGGCCAAATGGCACCGGGGTACGCACGACCTGGGATTTATGATGTACGACAGCTTCGGAAAAGCCTACGAGCTGACCGGTGAACGTTCTTACCTGGACGTAGTGCTGCAAAGTGCCAAGACTCTGATGACCCGCTACAGCCCGAAGGTGAAAAGCATCCGTTCCTGGGACCACAACCGTGAGGTATGGAGCTATCCCGTCATCATAGACAACATGATGAACCTGGAGATGCTGTTCCGTGCCACCCAACTTACCGGAGACTCCATTTATTGGAATATAGCCGTGAACCATGCCAATACCACCCTGAAAAATCATTTCCGCCCGGACTACTCTTCCTACCATGTGGTAGACTATCATCCGGAGAACGGTGAAGTCCGCATGAAGTGTACCCACCAGGGTTACTCTGACGATTCTTTCTGGAGCCGCGGACAAGCTTGGGGACTGTACGGTTTCGCCATGTGCTACCGCTTCACCAAAGACCCGGCCTATCTGAAGCAAAGTGAAGGTATTGCCGATTTCTTCCTCAACCTGCCCAACATGCCCGAAGACTTCGTCCCCTACTGGGACATGAAAGCTCCCGGAGTAGACGGTCTGCAAAGTCACGTCGCAGTTGACAGTGTGCCCCGTGACGCATCGGCTGCCGCCCTTATCGCTTCCGGCCTTTATGAGCTCTGCACATATATC
>CAVCAX010000261.1:7291-7719 GCA_963599995.1 Coprobacillus sp. CAG:698 | reverse complement strand
ACCTACACCTGCCTCAATGGCAGCAGTCAGCACATTATCCGTTCCAATAACATTAGTCTTTACTGCCTCCATAGGAAAGAATTCACAACTTGGTACCTGCTTCAAGGCAGCGGCATGGAAGATATAATCAACTCCAGGCATAGCGTTCTTACATGATTGCAGACTACGGACATCACCGATAAAGAATTTTATTTTATGTGCAACATCAGGGTATTTTGCCTGATACTCATGACGCATGTCATCTTGTTTTTTTTCATCTCGTGAGAATATACGAATCTCACCGATGTCTGTACGAAGAAAGCGGTTCAAGACAGCATTACCGAAAGAACCTGTTCCCCCAGTGATCATTAGGGTTTTATCTGCAAAGATACTCATTATTTCTATTTTTACTATTTTATTTATTTACCTTATAATACTTTGCATACCAT
>CAVCAX010000261.1:0-7281 GCA_963599995.1 Coprobacillus sp. CAG:698 | reverse complement strand
ACCATTCAGCAAAGTGCCTTAATCCATCTCTCAAATTTGTATTCGGTTTAAAAGCGAAATCCTGCTCCAATGGTGTGGTATCAGCGTAAGTCACCGGTACATCACCTGGCTGCATCGCTACAAGCTCCTTATGTGCTTCGAAATCATAGCCTTTCGGAAGAACATCAGCACGGACAAGCTCTTCTTGAAGGATCGTTACAAATTCAAGCAGGTTTTCAGGGTGGCTGTTGCCTATGTTGTATACCTTATATGGAGGTATTGGCAGACCATCTTCACCATTCTTCTTTTCGGGAGCATGCTGCATGATACGGACCACCCCTTCAACAATATCGTCAATGTATGTGAAATCGCGTTTACAGTTGCCATAGTTGAAAATCTTGATAATTTCACCTTTTACCAGTTTATCGGTAAATCCGAAATAAGCCATGTCCGGACGACCGGCAGGACCATAAACAGTAAAAAAACGAAGGCCTGTTGATGGGATATTATAAAGTTTTGAGTAAGCGTGAGCCATCAGCTCGTTACTCTTCTTTGTGGCTGCGTAAAGGCTAACCGGATTATCAACCTTATCGTCTGTTGAATAAGGCACTTTCTTGTTGCTACCATATACCGATGAAGAAGAAGCATAAACAAAGTGTTCCATTTCGTGATGCCGACAAGCTTCAAGTATATTGTAAAAGCCTATGAGGTTACTCTGGATATAGGCATCAGGATTAGTAATGCTATAACGGACACCGGCTTGGGCAGCAAGATTCACTACGAGTGAGATTTTATTTTCAGTAAATATTTTTTCTACAGTTTCTCTATCAGCGATTGAAGCTTGGACAAACGTCCAGTCGCGGTTTAGGGCCTCTATCTCTTTCAAACGCTCATACTTGATATTGACATCATAATAGTCCGTGATCGAATCGACACCTATAACTTTGATATTCTGTACATCATGAAAAAGACGCTTTACAAGATTGCTACCAATAAAACCGGCGGCACCTGTCACAAGAATAGTTTTACCTTCAAGGCTAACATTGTATTCTACCATAGCTTAGTCTCTTCTGAAAATATCGCGTGTATATACCTTGTCTTCCACATCCTTTAGGTAATCATCAAAACGGTTAGCTATGATGGCCTTACTTTGTGCTTTGAAGTCATCAAGATTGTTCACGACTTTGCTTCCGAAGAAAGTCGTCCCGTCTTCAAGAGTGGGCTCATAAATAATAATCTCTGCCCCTTTTGCCTTGATACGCTTCATGATACCTTGAATAGCAGATTGACGGAAATTATCAGAATTGGACTTCATGGTCAAACGATAGACACCGATTACACATGTATGCTCTTTGGCAGCATCCCATTGACCATTTTCTGTATAGTAACCAGCTTTATGAAGGACAGCATCTGCGATATAATCCTTACGGGTCTTGTTGGATTCTACAATTGCCGACATCATGTTCTGCGGAACATCCTGATAGTTGGCAAGGAGCTGCTTGGTGTCTTTGGGCAAACAGTAGCCACCATAACCGAAAGAAGGATTGTTGTAATGTGTACCGATACGTGGATCCAAACCGACACCCTCAATAATTGCCTTGCTGTCCAACCCCTTAAGTTCTGCGTATGTGTCAAGTTCGTTAAAGTAGCTAACGCGAAGGGCAAGGTAGGTGTTGGCAAAGAGTTTTACCGCTTCCGCCTCCTTCATACCCATGAAAAGGGTATCAATGTTCTCCTTGATGGCTCCCTCCTGCAAGAGTGCCGCAAAAGTCTTGGCAGCTTCTCTCAGCATCTCTATATCCGTAACAGACTCAATCGCCTTGTTTTCTGCTTCAAATTCGGGCTTACTGATAATTTTAGGATAACCTACGATGATACGGCTTGGATAAAGATTGTCATAGAGCGCCTTACTCTCACGAAGAAACTCCGGAGAGAAGAGAAGATTGAATTTCTTTACTCCTTTTTGGGCATACTTCAAATAGAGATTACGAGTATAACCAACAGGTATGGTACTTTTGATGACCATGACAGCATCCGGATTTACTTCCAACACGAGATCTATAACCTCCTCAATATGGCTTGTGTCGAAATAGTTCTTCACAGGGTCATAATTGGTAGGAGCTGCAATGACCACATAGTCAGCATCAGCGTATGCTGATTTGCCATCCAATGTGGCAACCAAATCCAAAGGTTTCTCTGCCAGATATTTCTCGATATACTCATCTTGAATAGGAGAATTTTTTTTGTTGAGTTTCTCCACCTTTTCCGGAATTACATCCACTGCCGTTACATGATGATGTTGTGATAGCAATGTAGCTATACTCAGTCCCACATAGCCGGTACCGGCCACTGCGACCTTAATGTCTTTGAAATCACGCATATTCTATTTGATTTAGTTTCTATTTTACAAAGCCGTTCTTTTCTGTTTTTCTGTCTTACAATGAGATGGTTCTATACCATCATCTGACGTAAAATAGATGGTTAGCAAATATCAGTTCTTAAAAACGTTTCAAAAAGCGGGAGAACCGCTTCTTCAAATCTTCATACTTTCCGTGCTTATGATGAGTATGTTTATGTTTTTCGTTCTCATAGCCGTATCCGTAACCGTAGCCATAACCATACCCGTAACCATATCCATAACCGTAGCCATAGCCGTAACCCTTATGTTCCAAGGGAACCCCATTCAATATCACAGACATATTGCGAAGCTGATTCTGGCGGTACATATTCTCCAACTCAGGTAACTGACGGCGATCCATCACGCCCGAACGGACCACGAATATGGTAAGATCGGCTACACGGTTCACGATGGAGGCATCCGCAACCATACCTGCAGGAACGTTGTCGACTATTACATAATCATAACGCTTACGAAGCTCCGCTATCAGGCGGTCGAAACGGTCGCTCAACAGCAACTCGGCAGGATTGGGAGGAACAGGACCGGAGAAGATGACATCCAGTTTGTCATACTCCTCGCTCTTGCCCACAATGTCATCCAACTTGTCCGTACTTCCGGATAGGTAATGCGTCAGGCCCATACGTTTGGAAGGGTTGGCGAAAATACCGCTCAAGGTTCCCTTACGGATATCGGCATCAACCAAGATAACCTTCTTGTTCGTCTGGGCAATACTCATGGCAAGGTTACTTGATACGAATGTCTTACCTGCACCCGGATTGGCGGAAGTGAACATCACCACCTGCAGTTTATCGGCTTTCACACGCATGAAGTCCATGTTCGTGCGGATGATACGGAAAGCCTCGGAGACGGAATCATGACCGCTCTCACGGACAACGATACCATCCGCGTCCTCATCCTTGTAAGTGTCATGACGGGGGATATTGCCTAAGAAAGGAATGGTCAGTACCTCATCCAATTCCTTACGGGTACGGACTTTGGTATCCGTCACGTTCAGCAGCCAGAATACACCCATGGGGATAGCCAAGCCTAAAACAATGGAAGCCAAGAATATTGTCATTGTTTTTGGAGCTACCGGAGCGCTACTGCCCGAAGCGGCATCTATGATGCGGGCATTGCTCTCCGTGATAGCCTGCGTCAGGGCATTCTCCTCACGCTTGTTCAGCAGGTAAAGATAAAGCTCCTCCTTGATCTTCTGCTGGCGCTCTACGGTGAGCACATATTTCTGCTGGGCAGGAACTGCCGCAATACGCTTTGTGGTCTGGTCTTTCTGTTCGCGGATATTCTTCAACTGGATATTCAGACCGACAATCAGGTTGTCCACCGAACGGATTATCGTCTGCTTCATCGCACTCAGGGAGTTGTTCAGATCCATCACTATCGGGTTCTTGCTGCTACTGCCCACCACCAATTTGTCACGCTTCAAAAGGATATCATTGTACTCCTTTATCTGAGCCTCGACACTGTTGTCCGAGATACCGGTATTGGCAGGAATCAGTTCCGAACTCTTCTGAGGGTCCGTCAGGTACTCCTTTATGTATCCGGCAATGCTCAACTGGTTCTCCAGGCTGAGACCCTCCTGCTGATAACGGCTGGTGTTCTGAAGGTACATGCCCGTTTCAGAAGTGATATCCGTCAGTTGGTTCTCACGCTTGAAACTTTCGATATTGGCATCCACACTGCCCAATTCGCGCTCGATGATAATCAGACGCTCGTTGATGAACTTGGAGGTGTTCACCGCTATCTGGTTCTTGTCATTGATCACATCCTCGTTATAGACGGCAATAAGCATGTTCAGAATGTCTTCCGCACGGGCGGTGGAGACATCATCCAATACTAAGTTGATGATGGTAGCCGTCTTGCTGGCAAGAGAGACTTTCAGTCTGCCACGATACCCTTCGACAATGCTCTCCATGTTTGATTTGACCACATTTATGGGTTTGCCGTAAAAGACATCCGTATAATATAAGGTAGGTGTGATTACCATCGGGCCGATCGGGGTGGAAACCGTATCATTCAGATGGGCATCCAAGGTCTCTTCCGAATGGATTTTTTCACCGCCTACTGTTAAGGAGAGGTCGGAAAGGCGTACCGTAACCGAATCAACCGGAGTAACCGCCACCTTTATGACCTGACGTTCCTCTGCTTCCGGAAAAGAGACCGTTACCGGAGAATGGGTATAAAGCTCTTCATGGCGCAGGCCGCTCTTCACTTTATAACTCATGTCCAAATGCAGACGACGGGCAACCTCCTCCATCAGATGGCGGGACTGGAAGACAAGCACTTCATTGTCCACATTGCGTTTGCCACCGAAAAGGGAAAGGTCGGAAAATACGGCGGACTCGCTCATCGCACCACCTTTGGAGTCATCACGGATAAGGACGGATGCCTTACGGCTGTACACCTTGGAAGAGGACTTCAAATAAAAGAAAGCCACACCGCCACAGATCAGGACGGACAATACGAACCAGTACCAATTGGCCAATACAAGATAAAAAATATCGGTGAGATTGATCTCCTGCTCCTGTTTGCGGGCATCATCGTTTTTATATTCAGTATTCATGATTCTTTTATACGTTCTTTATCCGGATTATTTAAACATGGTTACAATCAAGGAAGTGATGGAGGCCAGCACCGATACGGCGGACAGCCAGACACCCACGGAGTTGTTGGAGTTGATGCGGCTCTGTCCGGTCTTGGCTTTATTGGGTTCCACATACACGATGTCGTTCTGCTGCAGATAGTAACAGGGGGACTGGAAGATGTCGGAGGAGCGGAGGTCGTGGTAAAGGATGCGGCGCTTGCCATCTTTCTCGCGGATGACGGCTACGCGGTCACGGCGGCCGTAAATGGTCAAATCACCTGCCATACTCAAGGCTTCCAACAACGTAATGCGGTCGCCGGAGATGTCGAAAGTCCCCGGACGGGCCACCTCACCCATCACTGAGACCTTGAAGTTCAGGAACTGGACGGTGACGATGGGGTCTTTTATCAGATCCTCACTCATCAGTTTCTGCTTTATAAGTTCGGTAACCTGCATACGGGTCAATCCTTCCACGTGAAGTCTACCCAAAATGGGGAAATCGATATCCCCGTCCCGGTCGACAAGATAGCCCAAAAGACGTTGCTGGGTTGTTGTCTGAGCGCCTATCTGATAGGTGACCACAGGCATATTGAACGGCAGTGCCAGTTCCGGGTCTTTACTGTTCACCAGAATTGCCAACAGGTCATCCTTGTGGATGATGACTTCATAGTCCTTATCGATATTCTCTTCTTTCAAGGAAGCGATGTCCTGCAAATAGAGTACCTCTTTGGGAGCGGTACAGGATGCCAAAAACGCCAACAGGCACAACAAACAATTATTCAGAAATTTCATTCTCATAAAACAACTATTAAATGATTCCGTACAATTACAAATATGATTCACTCTACTACTTCCCAATTGGGAGAAGGATTGGCTTCCAGGCTATCCAAATAATCGGAAACCTCACATTCCGCTTCAGTCCGTTCACGCCCGGTCCAACTGTTCATGATCGCACGCGCTTCCCGAGCCAGAGCTTCGTCATGAACTTCACTGTAGCAAGCCACCAAAAGCTGGCACTTCAATAAAGAAGCAGGAAGCTGTTCGAGCAACGGCAGGCTGCAATCAAGCAAAGACTGGATTCTCTGATTCTTATTGCCATGATCATAGATGGTAGCATGGTAGGCAGTCAATAAGACATAGCAGCGTTGTGCCTCTTCTTCCACATCAGTTCCACGCAACACAAAAAGAGCCTCAGCCTGGCGGTAAACTTCCGTATTGAGTGCGCAGAATTCATTGGAATAAAGAGGAGTACCGTCAAAACCCATGTTAAGAAGGTCATGGGTCGTACGGCACAAAGTATCAACTTGTGATTGAAAAGACAACATATAGATATATTTACTTATTTGATTTACAGCGAACGATTGATAGAAAACGGGGTACCGTGTGATTGCTTACTCACAAACAGTGTCGGGTATAAGTTCTATCAGGGAAGGATGAATGTATGCAGTGGCCACAGCCATAATGCCTTGGATACAGACAGAGACACGACGGTCTCCTTTGACACGGATAATCACCCCTTCTACCCCCTCGAAGATGCCACCGGTGATGCGCACACGGTCGCCTTTGCGCAAAGAGGTAAGAACGGGATCCAGATAAACAATCTGCTCTTCGTAATTTCCCGAAACCGCAATAAAGCTACGCATCTGCGAATCCGGAACGACAAGCGGACGGTTCGTCTCCCGATCAATGATATAACGCACGGATAAGGAAGCGCCGAGAGACTGCTTGATACGGTCGATGCAGACAAAAGAACTGTGGACAAACACAAGGTTGTGTACGACCGGAACCAGTTTCCGTATCTTACGTTCTCCTTTCTTCACGTATTCATAATGCATCGGGATGAAACTCTCTATGCGTTCGGCATCAAGCACTTCTTTCAACTGTAGTTCGCGACTATAGGTGACACGGAGCGGATACCAACAGATATCTGTGGATTTGTTCACAATAGAATATTCTTTGGGGACACCGGGGTAATGAAGTTCCTTCCGGTCAAGCGTGTATAAAATGGATTACTGATTCTTTCAATACACTGGCCCTCAATAGTTTCCCTATCGCAGGAGACAAGACATAAAGAGGGAAGATATGTGTCTGATCAAGAGATGTTTCAATGAGCCTCTCTTTATCGGTGCAAAAGTATACTTTTTTTTAAAACATGCAAAATATTTTCATCTAAAAGATAAACCGTTCTTTTCAAGGCAGTTCTATTTTACTGATTCATAGCCCATTCAGATATTCATAAAAAATAATCGGTTTACTCTTGAATAAAACCCGGATGGGGATGAAAGAACCGACTCTTTTACCG
>CAVCAX010000260.1:0-5156 GCA_963599995.1 Coprobacillus sp. CAG:698 | reverse complement strand
GTTTGAATACTTGTCTTATATGTATCGGAAGCAATTACCGCCGGAAAGAAAACTTTTTTCTGGCGCGTCAGGAGTTGCAAACCCTGTTTCCCTCCATCTGCTTTGCCACCGAGATGGAGACAGAGCCATTGCATGTACGGAACACCGCACTTTTCTCCAACCAAGTGGCCATGTTTGCCACCGATATGAAGAAGGAGGACATCGTGAGTGCCCTGAAAAGAATTGAAATAAAAGCCGGACGACGCCCCGAAGATAAGGCGGCGGAAAAAATTCCTCTGGACATAGACTTGCTGGTGTACGGCAATGAAATTCTGAGACCGAAAGACATGGATCGAACATATATCCGGAAAGGAGTGGAGGAATTGAAAACGCTTCGGACTACAAAATAGAAGACTCTCTTGACGACTAAATAACATAAAGATATGAAATTTTTAGGAATTATCCCTGCCCGTTATGCTTCTACGCGCTTTCCGGCAAAGCCTCTGGCAATGCTGGGAGGAAAAACCGTGATACAACGTGTGTACGAGCAGGTGGCCGGTGTGCTCGATGATGCATACGTGGCAACAGACGATGAACGTATCGAAGCCGTTGTAAAGGCATTCGGCGGAAAAGCAGTGATGACCTCCGTACACCACAAAAGCGGAACAGACCGTTGCTATGAGGCAGCGATGAAAATAGGGCAGGACTTCGATGTCATAGTCAACATACAGGGGGATGAACCTTTCATCCAACCGTCGCAACTGCATGCCATAAAAGGTTGCTTTGACGATAATGCCACGCAGATCGCCACCTTGGTAAAACCATTCAGCGCAGACGCCCCGTTGGAGGCTTTGGAAAATGCAAACTCACCGAAAGTGGTAATCAGTGCCAATCGGAATGCCTTGTATTTCAGCCGTTCTGTCATACCTTACCTGCGCGGTGTAGATAAATCGGAGTGGCTTCGTCGTCATACCTTCTACAAGCACATCGGGCTTTATGCCTATCGCATGGAGGTATTGAAAGAAATCACTTCTCTTCCACAATCTTCCTTGGAGTTGGCAGAATCTCTGGAGCAACTCCGCTGGCTGGAAAATGGCTATACCATCAAAGTGGGTATCAGTGAAGTGGAAACAATCGGCATCGATACTCCCGAAGACCTTGCACGTGCAGAAGAATTCCTGAAAACCGGAAAATAAACCTGCGGACAAAATTATAACCTTACAAGCCAATGATAAACAGAGCACTGCAACCTGAAATACAAAACCTGGAAAATCTAATTGTTCCGCTTCCACAACGAACCATGCTCTCCAACGGCATCCCCCTTGCCATGATTGATGCCGGAGAACAGGAGGTGGTTCGCATGGATATTCTTTTTGCCGGAGGCAGATGGCAACAGACACAAAAGCTGCAAGCCCTTTTCACCAACCGGATGCTTCGCGAAGGATCGCGGAAGTACACCGCCGCTGACATTGCGGAAAAACTGGATTACTATGGAGCATGGCTGGAACTGTCGAGCTCTTCCGAGCACGCGTACATCACCTTGTATTCCCTGAACAAATATTTTGCGGAAACCCTCGAAATTATAGAGTCGATTCTTAAGGAACCCACTTTTCCGGAAAAAGAGTTGAACACCGTGCTGGATGCCAATATCCAACAATTCCTTGTCAATTCGTCTAAAGTGGACTTTCTGGCCCAAAGAAGCCTGCTGAAAACACTGTACGGCACCGGACACCCCTGCGGACAACTGATCGAAGAGAAGGATTACCGCTCGATAACTCCCGACATCCTCCGCAAATTTTATGACGAATATTACCACTCGGATAATTGTGCCATTTTCTTATCCGGGAAAATAACGGATGAAATCATCCGACGGGTAGAATCGGCCTTCGATGTTCCTTTTGGTAACCGGCGGCATGCCGCAGTTAAAAGAGAGTACACCATCTCTACTTCTGCAGAAAAACGGGTATTTACGGAGCAGAATGACGCTCTGCAAAGTTCCGTCAAACTGGGAACCGTTACCATTCCCCGACAGCATCCCGATTACCTGAAATTACGGGTGCTGATGACTCTCTTCGGTGGATATTTCGGCAGTCGTCTGATGTCTAATATCCGGGAAGACAAGGGGTACACCTACGGCATTTCGGCCGGTACCATGTTCTATCCCGACAGCGGCATCTTACTCATCAGCACGGAAACGGACAATGAATACGTCGAACCTCTGATCCGTGAAATCTACCATGAAATAGACAAACTGCATACCGAACCGGTGACGGAAGCCGAACTGTCGATGGTACGCAATTATATGCTGGGCGATATGTGTCGTAACTACGAATCACCTTTCTCATTGGCGGATGCCTGGATGTTTATCTATACCTCCGGACTGGATGATGATTATTTCACCCGTTCGCTGCAGGCCGTCAAAGAAGTTACACCGAAAGAAATCGGGGAACTCGCCGAACGCTATTTGTGCAAAGAGAAATTAAAAGAGGTCATAGCTGGTAAAAAGTTATCATAAAAAGGCTACAACGTCGCATGTTTTGGTTGATAAATTGTATCTTTGTACACAATACATGCAATCTGTAAACAGTAATTTGTATAAATCAATGAAATATCTATATACCGCACTCATATTGGCTTTTCTCTCTCAGGAAGGTGCTGTGGCACAAAATAAGGGAGGCTTCTTTGGCAAAATAAAAGATACCTTTTCCACAGAAATCAAAATCGGAAACTATACGTTCAAAGACGGTTCCGTATACACCGGAGAGATGAAAGGCAGAAAGCCTAACGGCAAAGGGAAAACCGTTTTCAAGAATGGTGATATTTACGAAGGAGAATACGTAAAGGGAAAAAGAGAGGGATTCGGCACCTATATCTTTCCGGACGGAGAGAAATACGAAGGGCAGTGGTTTCAAGATCAGCAGCATGGAAAAGGTATTTTCTACTTCATGAACAACAACCGCTACAACGGTATGTGGTTTCAAGACTATCAGCATGGAAAGGGAACTATGTATTATCACAACGGAGATGTTTATGAAGGCGACTGGGTGAACGACAAACGTGAAGGTGAAGGAACGTACACCTGGAAAGACGGCTCCAGATATGCAGGAGCTTGGAAAAACGACAAGAAAGACGGCAAAGGAGTGCTGGTTTGGAGTAATGGTTGTAAATACGACGGAGAATGGAAAAACGATGTCCGTGAAGGCAAAGGCACATTTGAATATACCAACGGAGAAAAATATGTAGGCGACTGGGTAGACGACCTGCAACATGGCAAAGGCGTATTCTATTTGGGAGACGACCGCTATGAAGGTTCGTATGTGCAAGGAGAACGTACCGGAGCCGGTATTTACTACCATGCCAACGGCGATAAGTACGTAGGTAATTTCAGAAACGGTATGCAGGATGGCGAAGGGACATTCACCTGGGCTACCGGAGCTGTATACACAGGTCACTGGAAAGAAAACAAACGTAGCGGCCACGGGAAATACACCTGGAGCAACGGTGACAGCTATGAAGGGGAATGGGAAAACAACCAACCTAACGGAGAAGGAATATTAATCCTCACCAACGGCACGAAATACAAAGGCGGTTTTGTAAACGGCTTGGAAGAAGGTAAAGGTATCCAGGAAGATAAAGACGGAAACCGTTATGAAGGCTTTTTCAAACAAGGTAAGAAACACGGTCCGTTCGTGGAGAAAAACAGCAAAGGGGAAGTGATTCGAAAAGGAACATACAAATTCGGAAGACTGGAATAATGCCCAAAAGACAGAAGTCCCAATATGCATAAATCAGTTTAAGAAGATAATTCGTTCGTAAATACCATTCCTGCAAATACAAATACAATCGGTATACTACAATTAAAGCCAACTAATCCATTGCGAATTAGTTGGCTTTCTTATACCTTAAAGATTAAAATATCCAGTAATAAAACTGCCAGCGTGAGTCAATCTGATCACTTTCCAACTGACTACAACCCCGGAACAGCTTTCTTTGAATACTAAATGATATACTGTGAACTGATAGATTCGTTATTCATTACCCGTTTGATTGTTTCGGCAAACATGTCGGCAATGCTTAATTGTTTCACTTTAGCACATTTTTTAGCATAAGGGATACTGTCGGTAAACACCATTTCAGTAAGACCGGACTCCTGTACACGGAAAGATGCCGGATCTGACATTACACAATGGCTGGCAATAGCGCGAACGGATGCAGCCCCCGCTTCCAACATAATGTTGGCGGCTTTCGTAATAGTACCGGCCGTATCTACAATATCGTCTACCAATACCACATTTTTATCTTTCACATCACCGATAATCTGCATGGAGGCCACTTCATTGGCTTTCTCACGAGACTTATTGCAAAGTACCAAGGGTACACCCAAGTATTTGGAGAATGTGCTCGCACGCTTGGAACCGCCTACGTCCGGAGTGGCAATAACCAGATTTTCAAGGTGCAATGACTGTATGTAAGGAAGGAATACAGCCGATGCATACAGATGGTCCACCGGTATGTTAAAGAATCCCTGAATCTGATCGGCATGAAGATCCATCGTTATCAAACGGTCGATACCTGCCACCGAAAGCAAATCGGCTACCAACTTAGCGCCGATAGAGACACGGGGTTTGTCTTTTCTGTCCTGACGTGCCCAACCAAAATAAGGAATAACCGCAATTACGCTCTTGGCAGATGCTCTTTTGGCTGCATCTATCATCAAGAGAAGTTCCATTAAATTGTCAGAGTTAGGAAATGTGGATTGAACAAGGAATACATGTGAACCACGGATTGATTCTTCATAAGAAACAGCAAACTCGCCATCTGCAAAATGGGTGATGTTCATGTTTCCCAGAGGACAATTAAGGCTGGCGCAGATTTTCTCTGCCAGGTATCTCGAATTGGTTCCCGAGAATACCATAAAGGGTGCTTTTTCGCTCATTTTATAATAGTTGTTACCTATTTGTTAATTTGCGTGCAAAGGTATGAAATCTCCCGGCAATCTAAAAGACTTATTGTAGAAAAAATATATATTCATTCTTATTTCATAGGAAATATTTGTAAATTTGCGAAAAGAATAATGTACCGGTAAAATAATGTGCCAATATGCCAATGTGATCAATGTGCCAATGGGAATTCATGGAATAAATATGTCAATTGGCTGTATCGTGACAACATACCGT
>CAVCAX010000259.1:0-13362 GCA_963599995.1 Coprobacillus sp. CAG:698 | reverse complement strand
GAAAAGGACTTTATCAACGGAAACATAGACTCCGGAGCTCTTTCCGTTGAGAAACAGCGCCAGTCCGTTGCACTGGAAGCCTACGAAAAGAGTAAATTCGAAGTGACAAAGAGTCTGTTGATATTAGAGGTAATTACCCGCACTCCCATTTTACGAAAATAAGAAAACATGGACTATATACTCTACATCTTTCGTGCCCTATACCGCAAAATCTGGTGGGTTATACTGGGGACAGCACTGATCACCGGACTGGTGATCTACAAGACCAAAGGAATGAAAGGAAGCTATAGCGTCGAGTCGACTCTGTACACAGGAGTCGTTTCCGGATATAGCATCGAAGAGAACAATGCCGGTGTCAATTGGGCCATTGCTCAGAATGCCATCGACAACCTGATCCATATCATTGAGTCGGAAAGCACCCTGAAACGTGTCTCCATGCGCCTGTTTGCACGCGTACTCGTAAAAGGAAGTCCCGACAAAGACCAAAACGAGATCACTGCCGCCAGCTACAATTACACCTACAACCACATGAAGAACAGCAAGCACGGCAAGGAGCTTGTTGCACTGATAGACCGGAGCAGCGAGGACAAGACCATGGAGAATTTCATGAAATACGAAAAGCCGGATGCCGACAACTATATTTACGGTCTGTTCTATTACCAGCACCCCTATTATAGCTATGGCGCGCTAAAGAGGATTCTTGTAACACGACTGGGAAACAGTGACTTGCTGAGAATCCGCTACTCATCCGGTGATCCGGGAATCACCTACAACACGCTCGAAATATTAATGAAAGAGTTTGTCAGAGAATACCGCATTCTCCGCTACGGAGAGACAGACAAAGTCATCGAATACTTCCGTTCGGAGTTGAGCCGCATCGGCAATGAACTGGCGAAACACGAAGACGATCTCACCAAATACAACGTGGACAACCGCATCATAAACTATTATGACGAAACCAAAGAGATAGCCGCCATCAATAAGGAATTCGAGTTGAGAGAGCAGGATGTGCTGTTTGCTTACAACAGTTCGAAAGCGATGCTCGAGGAGCTGGAGCAGCAGATGGACGAAAACACCCGGCAAGCCATCACCAATCTGAATCTGATGGATAAGCTGAAGGAGGCCTCAGACCTTACCGGAAAAATCACGGAAATGGAAACGGTCTCCAACGCAGATACCGGATCGGACCAACGCCTGGAAGATTACCGGGGAGACCTGGCCAAAGCCCGGAAAGAGTTGTCCGACATATCCAATCAGTACATAAGCGGAAAATACAGCAAGAGCGGCATTGCCAAAAACAGCATTGTAGAGCAGTGGCTGGACCAGACGCTGCTCTTCGAAAAGGCCAAGGCTGAGCTGAGCATTATCCAGAAAAGCCGCAGCGACCTCAGTGGCAAGTACGAGTTTTTCGCTCCCGTAGGTACCACGATCAAGCGGAAAGAGCGTGTCATCAACTTTTCCGAACGCAGTTATCTGACCACTTTGCAGAGCTATAACGAAGCATTGATGCGCAAAAAGAATCTGGAGATGACATCGGCCGCACTGAAGGTGCTGAACCCGCCCGCCTATCCTCTTGCACCGGAAGCCAGCAACCGCAAAAAGCTCGTTATCATGGCTTGTGTCGCCACGTTCCTGTTACTGTTGGCTTTCTTTGTATTGGTAGAATTCATAGACCGCACGTTGCGCGATTCAACCCGTACCCGCAAGCTGACCGGCTGTCAGATATTGGGAGACTTCCCGGAAAACAAGCAGTCCAACCCATATAATAAGGTGTACGAGAAAAACGCTACGCGTGCGCTGAGCAACAGCATCCTTCGGTTCTTTACAAACAGGAAGCAAGACGAGCCCTACGTACTGAACCTTCTCAGCGTATCTCCGGGCAACGGAAAGACCTATATCGGAGAGCATCTGGAAGAGTATTGGAAGAGCATCGGCATCAACGTGCGCCGGTTATCTTCCGGTGTGGACTTCAATGCCGATTCTTCCCAATATCTGTTGGCCACCGATATAAAGGACCTCTATACTCCGAACCATGAAGACATTCTCATCGTTGAACATCCGGAGCTGAAAAAGGTGAACATACCTACTCCGTTGCTCCGCAATGCCCATGTGAATCTGATGGTCGTTTCGGCCACCTACGGTTGGAAATCCATCGACCGGATACTGCTGCAGAAATTGGAGGTACAGCTCAACAGCAAGCCTTATCTGTGCCTGAACCATGCGCCGCGATACGACATAGAGGCCTTCACCGGAATGCTTCCTCCGTACACGATATACCGTAAACTAATCTACCGGTTGTCACAGTTTGCTCTGACAGAGCCTTTTGTACAGTGGAAGAATATATGGAAAATCAAACGGCAGTCTCATTACATTGCCGAAGCAGGAAATGATGATGACGACTAACAGCGACGAAAGCAACAGACCAGCCTGTCTGCCGGACAACCATTCCGAATCCAGCTTTCATGTATTGTTCATCCTCCAGTTCATGCTGGTGGCTGCCGGAATGTTCATGGACGTCAAAACCGGCGCTTTCACCCTGCTGCTGGTTCTCGGCATGACGTTCGTCATTTTAGGGCGCTGTTCCTCGCAGAATTTCGACATGTCGCGTGCCAAGAACGGTATGATGTATCTTTTTGCAGGCGTAGGGGTGTTCTATTTGCTCGAAATGGCCAATCCCAACAATGTGCAGGAAGCGTGGAATATCTGCGTTACCCATTATTGGCTCTATCCGCTCGCCCTGTCCATCCTTGTCCCCATAGCCATCCGCGACCGCAAAGGCATCGAATGGCTGTTGTTTATATGGTCTGCCTTTATCATAATAGCCACGCTGAAAGGGTATTGGCAAAAGAACCACGGCTTCAGTGCCCGTGACCGTTATTTCCTGTTCGTGCTCGGAGGCTACCGCACGCACATCATCTGGTCGGGTATCCGTTATTTCTCTTTCTTCTCCGATGCTGCCAATTACGGAGTGCACTCGGCAATGGCCCTTACCACTTTCTTCATATCGGCTTTTTATGTCCGCCGCAGATGGATGAAAATCTACTTTGTGCTGGTAGCCATCGGTGCAGCTTACGGTTTGGGGATTTCCGGAACGCGTGCGGCGATGGCTGTCCCTCTGGGTGGCATGATGACCTACGCACTGATCTCCAAGAGCTGGAAAAGTCTCATTATCAGCGTGACGATCGTGGCAGGTGCTTTCTGCTTTTTCTATTTCACCAACATAGCCAATGGCAATCAGTATGTCCGTAAGATGCGATCGGCTTTCCGGCCTACCGAAGATGCCTCTTATCAGTTGCGTGTAGAAAACCGGAGACGGATGAAGGAACTGATGAGTGTACGTCCTTTCGGCTATGGTGTCGGACTGTCGAAAGGCGAGCGTTTCTCTCCGAAAGAGCTGATGCCCTATCCGCCGGACTCCTGGTTGGTGAGTGTATGGGTAGAGACAGGCATTGTGGGCTTGGTTATCTATCTCGGTCTGCACGGCGTGCTCTTTGCGTGGTGCGCCTGGATACTGCTGTTCAAAATCATGAGCAAGCGCCTGCGGGGGTTGTTGGCGGCATGGCTTTGCATGAATGCCGGCTTCTTTGTCTCCGCATACGCCAATGACGTGATGCAGTACCCCAATTCAATCGTTGTATACACCGGATTCGCCCTCTGCTTTGCCGGTCCATATATTGACAAGATAATGCAGAAAGAGGAAGAAGACGAAGAAAAGGAAAAGAAGAAAAAAGAAGAAGAAAAAGCGACTTTATGGATATGATGGATATGAAAGAAACACCGGTCATCTCTTTTATCACGATATGCTACAACGGGCTGTCTGATACCTGTGCGCTGATCGATTCGCTGCAAGCTACGGTGCACTCGGTCAGTTACGAAATCATAGTTGTGGACAATGCTTCGCGCCAGAACGAGGCGGCTCTCATCGGGCAGCGCTACCCGTCTGTCAAGACGATACGCAGCGAGCAGAACTTAGGTTTTTCCGGCGGTAACAACTTGGGAATAAAGATTGCCGAAGGGCGGTATATCTTCCTGATCAACAATGATACATACCTGACGGAGGATGGGATTCCCGCTCTGATCGAGCGTCTCGAGAGCCGGCCGGAAATCGGAGCGGTGTCTCCGAAAATCCGTTACGCTTTCGCACCGCAGAACATCCAGTTTGCCGGATTCACCGCATTGAGCAGAATCACCCTGCGCAACGAGTCCATCGGCTGCGGTTGTCCGGACGACGGACGGTTTGACACCGCCCACCCCACCCCTTATCTGCACGGAGCCGCCATGCTTATCAAGCGCGAAACGATTGAGCGGACAGGGCTCATGCCCCAAATCTATTTTCTCTACTACGAGGAGCTGGACTGGTGCACCGCCATGACCCGCAACGGATACACCTTGTGGTACGAACCCCGCTGTACGGTGTTCCACAAAGAGAGCCAGAGTACCGGCCAGCTCAGCGCATTGCGCACGTTCTACCTGACCCGCAACCGCATGCTGTATGCCTGGCGCAACCTCTCCGGTCCGTCACGCCTGCTCTCCCTGCTCTACCAGGCGGGGGTAGCGGCCACCAAAAACAGTCTCCAATACCTCCTGCAGGGGCGTCCCCACCTGGCAGGCGCCGTATGGAGGGGTGTTTTCGCATTTATAACCTTATCTGACAAAACAAACTGATACACACAATGAATGGCATTACTGTTTTCATCGACTGGATTTTATTTATCCCACTGGCATGCTGCGTGGCCTACCTGTTTTTCTACGCTGCGGCCTCACGCTTTTACCGCCCTCCCCACTACCCTCTTCCCCGAAAAATGCGACGCATACTGGTGCTGTTTCCGGCCTACAGCGAGGATCGGGTAATTGTGGATACGGTGCGGGATTTCCTCAATCAGGATTATCCCAAGGAGCTGTACAAAGTGGCGGTTATATCAGACCACATGTCTGAGGAGACAGATGAAGCCCTGCGCCAGTTGCCCGTATCGGTATTGAAAGCCCGCTATGCGGACAGCTCCAAGGCGAAAGCGCTGGCTTTCGCGTTAGAGCAAGTGACCGATTCATACGACATCATTGCCATAATGGATTCCGATAATCTTACCGTCCCCACTTTTCTCTCTGAGATAAACCGGGCTTTTGATGCCGGCTGCCAAGCGGTACAGGCTCACCGCACGGGAAAGAATCCGGACACGGACATTGCTATTCTCGATGCCATCAGTGAAGAGATCAACAACGGTTTTTTCCGTAGCGGGCACAATGCTATAGGGCTCTCCGCCGGTCTGTCCGGTTCGGGGATGGCCTTCCAGGAGTCATGGCTTCGCCGGAATGTAGGTAAGCTGCAAACTGCTGGAGAGGACAAGGAGTTGGAGGCGCTGCTTTTGAAAGAACGCATTCATATACATTATCTGTGCGGACTTCCGGTATACGATGAGAAAGTGCGCAAGAGCGATGCCATCAAGAACCAGCGGAAGCGTTGGATTGCAGTTCAATTTGCAGCGTTGCATGCAGCGTTGCCGGATTTTCCGAAAGCATTCCTGAATGGGAACTGGGATTATTGCGACAAAATCCTGCAATGGATGCTTCCCCCACGGCTGATTCAACTGGCTGCCGTATTCGGACTGACCCTGCTCGGCATTCTTTTCCTGCCGTTCGGGGAAAGTATAAAATGGTGCATACTTTCGTGTGTGCAAATCATGGCCATGCTGCTACCCGTTCCGGGGAATTTGTTCAACAGGAAATTACTGAAGGCAATCGTGAAAGTTCCGCAACTGGCACTTCTGATGGCAGGTAACCTGTTCCGAATGAAAGGAGCCAGCAAAAAGTTTATCCATACAGAGCATGGAGATTGATAATTATTGATCATTATTGATGATTATTGATGATAATTGATGATTTATGAATCATTAGCTATCATTCACAGATTTCATAACCCCTTGCATATATATATCACATATATCTCAAAATTATGAAAATTGCTATTGAAGCTCAGCGTATATTCCGTCCCAACAAGCATGGGATGGACTTTGTAGCCCTGGAAACCATCCGGGAGCTGCAAAAGATAGATCACGAGAACGAATATTTCATTTTCGTCAGTCCGGGTCCGGATCATTGTCTGGAAGAATCGGCCAATGTGCACATTATCGAACTGCGTTGTCCCTCATACCCCTTGTGGGAACAGGTGGCGCTACCCCGTGCCGTGGCCCGTGTGCACCCCGACCTGTTGCATTGTACGAGCAATACGGCGCCCGTCAGATGTCCGGTACCGCTTGTACTGACGTTGCACGACATCATCTTTCTGGAAAAGCGGCAATCGTCCAGCCGTTCTCTGTATCAGGAGATGGGTTGGCATTACCGCCGTCTTGTGGTGCCCCGCATCCTGTCGAAGTGCGAGAAAATCATCACAGTCTCCCGATTTGAATGCAACCGGATCCGTGAGGCGCTCCATCTGCCCGAAGAGCGGTTGGTGGCAGTCTACAACGGATACAATCCGCACTTCAGGCAGATGCCCCCGAAACCGGAAACTGTACATAAGTACATTTCTTCGGACGACTACCTGTTCTTTTTAGGAAATACGGACCCCAAGAAGAATACGCCGCGCGTGCTCAAGGCGTATGGCCTGTATCTGCAGCAGTCGCAGCATAAACGCCCGCTGCTGATAGCCGACCTGAAAGAGGAAGTAGCAGACAAGATACTCTCGGAAGAAGGGTTGAAGGAGCTAAAGCCCTATCTCCGCTTTCCGGGATACATCCCGAATTCTGACCTGCCGGCCCTTTACAACGGTGCATTTGCTTTTCTGTATCCCTCGCTTCGCGAGAGCTTCGGCATACCGATGCTCGAGTCGATGGCATGCGGCACCCCCATCATTGCCGGCAACACATCGGCCATGCCCGAGATAGCCGGAGAGGGAGCGCTGCTCGCCAATCCTCTGGACGAAAATGACATAGCCCGCAAAATACTGCTGCTGGAGGAGAACGGTACGTTCTACCGACAACAAGTAGATTACGGGCTGGAGCGTGTCAAACTCTTCTCCTGGAAAAAGAGTGCAGAGGCACTGCTGAAAATTTATGAATCGATGAAATATGAATCGGTGAAACGTTGAGAGCCCCGGTTATCTTAGGCTCTCTCTTCTTTCATCCAGCCAGCGACCTCAAAGCACGGGCACTCCTTGATCCACTCTTCGGGTTCTATCTCCCCGTTTCCGTTCAGGTCGGGGCTCAGATCCCGATGGCCGCAGACACGGCTGCCGGGATAATCCTCCAAGAGTCTGTTCACCAATGCTCTGAGCGATTGCTTCTGAGCCTCCGTGCGGGTATCCTTGGCCCTTCCGTTGCTGTCCAGTCCCCCCTCATAGCATATACCGAGAGAGTTTGCATTGAACCCGCGGACGTGTGCTCCGATCCTCCCGATGGGGCGTGTGGCTTTAATGTCACCGTTTTTACGGATATAAAAGTGATAGCCCGTACCGTTGAATCCGCGGCGTCGGTGGCACACTTCCAGCTCTTCCTCCGTAAACGTCCGGTCTTCCCGGGTGGCCGAGCAATGAATCACGATCAGATTGATTTTTCTCATCCGTGTCTCTCCTCCTCCACCGTTCATTTCCGCAATTCGCATTCCACATTCCGGCAACGCTGTTCGCGCAGCGAGAAGATTTCCGCATGCATCTCTTTCACCTTGGCGCTCAGTTCGAAGTAATCTTTCAACGCCTTTTCCAATTGCACCACCAGAAAACCATATTGATTGGTTATCAGTTCACTGAATTCTTTCGCCGTCCCTTTCTTCCGAAAGAACGGCAGGATTGCCAAAAGGCATTCCACTGTTTTTTCTATAATCTTTTTCATCTTGTCAGATCTCCCGATCAAGCCGACCCCTATCAGCGCCAACAATGACCGTTTTTTCTATAATCTTTTCATCTTGTTAGGTGAGGATGTGTCAAAATGTCCTTTTCAAAGAATTCACCCCTGCTACAAGTATTCGTGGCTGGGGTGAATCTTTCTATTTGGGCATTATGACACACCCTCTTTCCCCTTTTTTTATATTATGTTATTTTATTATCGGATCATTTCCTTCCTCGTCTCCTCCGGCATTGCCACTGTTTTTTTCCGGCAATACGATTTCGAAGTTGATATTGTTGTTACCTCCGCGTGTGCTGGCAATGGAATCATTGACGAGCCGCAGCGTGTTGTCTACTTTGAAGCGCAGGTTGACACGTTTGATGTTTTTCACCGTGCAATCCTTTTCCAGCTCCACACCGGGGCAGCTCAGTGAAGTATAGAAGATGCCCAGACCGTCTACTTTCACTTTATCGCCGGCTACGAGAACCTTCCGCATGGTGCGTACGAAAGATTTCATCACATGGATCACGTCTTCCACAGACATCGAGCCGATGGCTTCAATTTCACTGGCGAGCAGGTCGATGGTGTACATCTTCGCAGCTCCGGGTTTGGGTTTCAGCAGATAGATGAGAGGTGAATTCTTGTCACCGATTTTCTTGTTACGCGAGTAGCGCACTACAGGAACTGTTAGCATATAAGTTGATACCGGAAGGGATAAGGATGCAGCAGAGACATTTCCGCCCTCCTGACTTCCGATAATGCAAAGATAGGGATGCAGAAAGGGTGAAAACAGGCAACATCGGACAACAGCACACAAGTACGGAAAACTGCATGATAAATCGGATAACGTCACAATAAGGCGTGGAAATGCTTGCTTTATTGCCTATAAATCAGTATCTTTACATGGTAGTATACTGCGCAATATATTATCTATAGGAGAAGGCTGCAAAAGAGGATCACGGAAGAAAAAAAGATCACCACAGAGTACACAGAGTAATATAGAGTAATATAGAGTAATGCAAAGTAATGCTTTTCCAGTATACTTATGGGATCACCTGTTTGGGAACTCGAACCGAATCCCCCAAGAATAAAAACCGGACCGATATTGTAGAGTAAACGGAAGTAGACTGTAAAAAAGAAAAAAATAGAAATAGCAAAAGAAATAGAAAAAAGAGAAAGGAAAGAATACCATGAGAAAAGAAGATGAATCACAAAGAAAAGAGCCGGAGGATACCGTATTCAAGTATCGCAGTTACGGAAAGAGCGAGCTGGCTTCGCTTTATCTGCCGGACATCCTGCCGGGCAGTGCCATGAGAGAGTTCAACGAATGGATTGCCGCCTTTCCGGGATTAATGAAGGCTTTGCTTGCCACCGGACTGGCGCCGAAATCGAAGCGCTACACTCCCGCACAGGTGAAGCTGATAACCGGAGCATTAGGAGAACCTTGAAAAGTTCTCCTAATGCTCCATGAGGGTTCAGCCAAGCCGGAACCTTGAAGAAAGTATTAGGAATCTCCCTTCTCTCTTCCATCTTCCGGTATTTCTTATATCTCTCAGCAAATCTTATACCTCCCAACATCTCCATCCCCTGTTGGCACAGATGTACACCACATACGTGCGCACCTTGTAGTTCGGAAAGTGGCGCAGCGTGTCTTCGGCATAGCGGTGCACCTGCTCCACATGTTCGGGCAGGGGGGCATCGGATGCCAGTATTTTCTCCGCTTCTTTGGCCTTGTAGTATTTGAATTCCACCAGGCGGTCGTCCGTATAGTAGTCCGTGCCCGGTATGCCGGTCATCTCGAAGTCGGCACGGCCTTCCGAATTGTTCTGTTCGATGGCAAAGGTGTAGCAGCTGCTCAGGTAGCGGGACACCAGTTCGAAGAAAGAGCAACGGATGAAGTTCTCATTGATTTTATCGAACACCTGTGCTGGAAACTGTCCGAGGTACTGCTCGAAATAATTCCGTACGAGCGATTCGAAATCGCGTTCTTGCGTGAAGCGCTCGTAGACGGGGGCATAGCGCATGGCACCGCCGTCTATCCGGTGCAGCACGTTGTAGTAATCCATGTAGATGCTGCGCATGGTCAGGTTGGGCAGCGTCATCCGGAAGTTATTCTGCAGTGTCGTCATGCCTAAATAGAAAAGGCTGACGGGATAGAAATTCTTGTCGAAGAACCTCTGCTTGTTGAATTTACTGAAGAGGTCGGCTACGTTGTAGTACAGTCCGTTGTCTATCACCAGTGCGTCCAGTATGGCCTTCGAGTTTTCCTGCGAGAGGGTGAGCCGTCGCAGCCAGCCGATGTCGGTGCGCAGGTTCTCGTCTATCATCTCTTCGGGGATTTTACCTTTGCTAACTGCAATTTTCTTCAGAAAATACGTCAGTATCGTTGCATTGAACAGTTTCTCGCCTTGGGGACTGAAACGGTAACCGTCATAGTTGTTGACAATGAGCTGCCAAATCTCATCGTAGCGTTCCTGACTTCCGGTGTACTTGTCGAGTACGTAGCGCAGATAAGCATCTGCTTCGGCATACGTGAAGCCCAACATATTGATAAAGTCGGGATGCAGCGTCAGTATCTCGGCGATGTTGTATCCGCTGGTCAGATCGTCCATGGTCACGGGCAGCACACCGGTGCAGAAGCAGGTACGGATGCTGCCTTCACCGATACCTTTCTTGATAATCTTGAAGAAAGTGCGCAGAAAACTGTCGGCAGTAGTTACCTTTTCGTAGAGCGGATCATTGTACGAAGTCAGCAGTTGGTTGGTGAAGTTGTCGTACTCGTCTATCAGGATGTAAGCCGGTGGAAAATCATGGGCGCGGGCGTATGCCAAGGCTTCTTCCAGCATCTGTGCGGCATTGCCGCGAGCGGTAAACTGAAAGTCTCCGAAGAGGTCACGGTTGTGCGTCACCATGATTTCTACGGGGCCGCAATTCAGGATATTGAAATTCCGTTCCAACCCTTCCATATTATCCGCCATCACCATTGCGGAGAAGTCGTAGCGGATAATCAGATACCGGTTGTGTTCCGGTGTGGGATGACTGCCGATATAGGTTCCTCCAAAGAGCTCCTCAAACCGGTGTGCCAGCGTTCGGTCATAATAGTGCGCTAAAGTAGACACCAGCAGGCTCTTCCCGAAGCGGCGCGGGCGCAGAAAAACAGGCGCCTTGTAGCTCTCGAGACGCTCAATATACTCCGTTTTGTCCACATAATAGAACCCACGGTCGCGTATCTCGGCATAGTTGGCCACGGCATAAGGAATCGTTATACTTGCTTGAATTTTCATATCATTACCTATCGTTACAGTCATTTACACTAACAGTGACAAAGTTACAAAAGTTTTCCGTTTATCAATATTTATTCTCTGATTTCTCTCATCGCACCTACTTTTCTCTCATCGCACCCATTCTTCTGCCATCGCACCTACTTTTCTGCCATCGCACCTATTCCTCGTATATTCCGCCCATTCTTCTGTTATTGTACCTATTCTTTGGATATTGTACCTATTCTTTGGATATTGCACCTATTCTTCTTGATGCATTTTTTCAATTGATATTCCCCCTATACCTCTGTGAAACTCTGTGTTACTCTGTGGTGAATCAATCAGTTGCGAACCTCAATTCCTCCCCCTCTTCCTCCCGCAGCCAGCAGTCGCTGTCGAACCGTGTCCCCCGCACCCTCTGTTCGGGCGGAGTCTGCGGCGATTTATCCTCTTCGCAAGGCAGATACCGCCCCGATACGGGGTCATAGACGAATTGCGCCTCTCCCGGCCGTCCCAGATGCTTGAATTTCACCTTCTCCACGTGAATGCGCACCACGCCCACTGCATCATCGCGTTCCACCACCACTCCGAAATCGGCTTTGTTGTAAAAATCGGCCGATCCGTTGATGTCGTACATCTCCGGACGGGGCGTCTGTCCGGTTATCGCATTGCGGTTCATCTTGCGCGGATGCGCCACGAGCACCACCAGGCAGTGGTTTCGGGTGGCAAAACCGGAAAGCCGGTTGAGTAGAGACGACAGATACTGCACCTCTGTCTGTCCGGGCCGCATGTCGTGTTCGATGCGGTTCAGGGGGTCGATGACCAGGATGCGAATCCCCCGCCTTGCCACCAGTTCCCTACCCTTCGACAGGACGGCATCCATTGTGAAATCCTCCTTGGGCAGGATGTGGCAGATGTGCTTTGCCAGATAGCCGGCAACGCGTCCGTACAGCGCATCCGTCATCCCGCAGCCGGGCTGGAAGCGTCGGGCGGTGAGCTTCTCCGCCAGTTTACGGAGGTGATAGACGATGGGGACATTCTCCGGACTGAAGAAGCCGACCTGCCAGTCGTGGCGCAGGCAGAGGCGGAGGACGAGCTCGTCCACCCATTCGGACTTTCCGGCACCGGGCGTTCCGGTCACCACCAGCAGGCGCTGCAACTCGAGTGTGCAGAAGTGGTCGAAATTCTCCCATCCGGTCCCGGCACCCGGCCCGAAGCCGTTTTCGTAGAGCGCACGCAGTTCCACGGCAAGGTCATCGGCCGTGAAAGCACCCTCGAGCGGTATCTCTTCGGCCTGCGACAGGGCGATGCGGAGACTCTCCGCGCCGTATTTCACCAGATGCTCATTGCCGTCCTTGCACTCCGGACCATAGGTGACGATGCGGCACCGTTCGGGCCCGAAACGGCGGAGAAGCTCGGCGCGCAGTTTCAATCCGGCGGTATCGGTGTCTACGGCGATGTAGATGAGCCGCTTGTTCTCGAAATGGCTCTCTACGAAGCGGTCGAGCCAGGCAAGGTTTCCATTGGCACCGGAGGGCACGGAGATGGCATCCGCCCGTCCGATGGCGAGGAAGGAGGCGGCATCGAGTTCGCCCTCGGTGACGATGCACTCGGGGGTATCCGCGATGGCGTCGATGTTGTACGGGATGAGTTCGGCACCGGCAACCATCTTGAAATGCTTGGCACCGCTACGGTATTTGACATTGATCAATGCCCCCTCTTCGAAGTAGTTGAAGCAGAGACAGTTCTCCGCCTGTCCGGTCTGTGGCATCGTCTCCGTCTGCTCCGTGAGGCGCAGCGCGGCAATGACGGACTGGGGGATACAACGCTCTTCGACCAGCCAGCGCTCCATCCGTTCGGAGAGCCGCAGCGCAGCGGGATTGAACACCGGCCGGCGGAAATGCGCAGGTACGGAGGAAGAAAACGAGGAAGAAAAAGATCTCTTCCGCTTGCGTTCCCGCTGTTCTTCGCGTTCCCGCAATTCGGCTTCATCGGGCACATAGGCACTCCATCCGCAGTGATGGCAGTGACACAGTCCGGTGTCAAGATTGACGGAAAGAGATTTGTCACGCTTGTTCCGCCGCCGGTCATGACACTGCGGACAGATGGTTTTCATTTTGCCACCGGTACGGCCGGAGGTCTTGATGTTGAAGGAATTGAAATTTCTCATGGTCGATAAAGAAAAAGAGTCCCTCCCCGACCCTCCCCGTAGGAGAGGGAGTAGAGATACTCTTGTTATTAAAGGGAACAAGGGAACTCCTGTCAGAGCAAGGATGCTCCTATTG
>CAVCAX010000258.1:11234-12231 GCA_963599995.1 Coprobacillus sp. CAG:698 | reverse complement strand
TTTTCGGGGTGTAGCGCAGTCCGGTTAGCGCACCTGCTTTGGGAGCAGGGGGTCGTGGGTTCGAATCCCGCTACCCCGACAATAATAAAGAGAACAGTTACATGGCTTCATGTAGCTGTTTTTTTTTGTTATTACATTTTCAGGTAATAGTCTTTTGTCAGTTCGATATACTCGGGGCTGTATTCATGTCGTGCCAATTCGATTACCATATTCTCTATCCGGCACTTCTGGTTTTGAAATTTGAAGGTTATCAGGCAGCGCTTGGGAGAAAGCCCTGGTTTGGTTATTATGTTCAGTTGTCTGTAAGGATACAGGGAATAATCGAGTGCGATTCTTTTTACCTTTTCTGATACATCGGCGGGAACGATGACGGTGAATTCACCGGTAGCGGAAAGAAGCCTTGACACCCCTTTCAGCAAATCTTCGTAGGTAAGCTCATTGTCATGCCGTGCGGTACTCCGTTGCCGGTCAGGGCACTTTAGAGAATCTGCGAAGTAAGGCGGGTTAGAAACGATGACATCAAACTGCGTGATGGAAGTATAATGCTTGAAATCGGCTTCTACTACTTCTATCCTATCCTGCCACGGAGAGTGTGATACATTTTCCATGGCCTGCCCTACGGCGGCGCAATCTATTTCCAATGCAACGATAAAAGCCCGGCTTCGCTGGGCGAGCATCAAGGCTACCAAGCCGGTTCCGGTCCCGATATCGAGTATTCTCTGTGCGTCATCGACACGGGTCCATGCTCCTAAAAGCACCCCGTCTGTCCCTACTTTCATAGCACATTTGTCATGCCATACGGTAAATTGTTTGAATTGAAAATATGAGTTCGCCATTTTAGCCTGTATTGTGAGAATTGCCAAAAATAAATAATTTTTATGAAACAACGGTGGACAACTGCTAATATTTGGCATTGTTTTTGTGTTTTTATCGTACATGGGTTTTATTATTAATGAATAATCGCTTACCTTTGCAAACAATTTATGCCCATATAAAT
>CAVCAX010000258.1:5889-11224 GCA_963599995.1 Coprobacillus sp. CAG:698 | reverse complement strand
TGATAATGCCTTTTCACTGATTGCAGATTTTGAGGGGAATGAAGAACAGATGTTCGATGTGAAAATAGAGTCAGGCGATATTCTTCCGGTCCTCCCCCTTCGCAATATGGTCTTGTTTCCCGGAGTATTCATGCCTGTTTCCGTAGGCAGGAAATCTTCGTTGAGACTGATACGCGAGGCTGAAAAAAAAGGTATGAATATAGCAGTGATCTGTCAGAAAGCTGCCCAAATAGACGAACCGCAATTTGAAGATTTGCATACCATTGGTACCGTTGGTAAAATTGTGCGTATTCTGGAAATGCCGGACCAGACTACCACTGTGATTCTGCAGGGGTTGAAACGTCTGGAATTGAAGAATATCACAGACGTTTATCCGTATCTGAAGGGACAGGTAGAAATTAGAAACGAGGAAATTCCGGATAAAGCGGACAAGGAGTTTCAGGCTCTGGTAGAAACGTGCAAAGATCTGACGATACGATATATAAAGTCTTCGGACTCCTTGCATCAGGATTCTGCATTTGCTATCAAGAATATCAATAACCACATGTTCCTGGTAGACTTTATCTGCACGAACCTGCCTTTGAAGAAGGATGAAAAGATAGAACTGTTACGTTACGACTCTCTGAGGGAGCGTACATACCGTTTGCTGGAAATATTGAACAGAGAGGTGCAACTGGCTGAAATCAAAGCCTCTATTCAGATGCGCGCCCGTGAAGATATCGACCAGCAGCAGCGCGAATATTTCTTGCAGCAACAGATCAAGACCATTCAGGATGAATTGGGTGGCAGCGGTCAGGAGCAGGAAATAGAAGAGATGCGCAATAAGTCGTATGAGATGAAATGGGGCGAGGAAATACAGGCGATTTTCTTGAAGGAACTGGCTAAGCTGGAACGCTCTCATCCGCAATCTCCGGACTATAGCGTGCAGCTGAATTACCTGCAGACGATGCTTAGTCTGCCTTGGGGAATCTATACGACGGATAATTTGAACCTGAAGAATGCCGAGAAGACGCTGAACAAAGATCATTACGGTCTGGAAAAAGTGAAGGAGCGTATTCTCGAACATTTGGCTGTGCTTAAGCTGAAGGGGGATATGAAATCGCCTATCATCTGCTTGTACGGCCCTCCGGGAGTCGGTAAGACTTCTTTGGGTAAGTCCATTGCCGCTGCCTTGAAGCGGAAATATGTACGTATGTCTTTGGGCGGTGTACATGATGAAGCCGAAATTCGCGGACATCGTAAAACCTACATTGGCGCCATGCCCGGACGGATCATCAAGAGTCTGGTGAAAGCCGGTTCTTCCAATCCTGTGTTTATCTTGGACGAGATTGACAAGGTCACTGCAGACCGTCAGGGCGATCCGTCGTCTGCTTTGTTGGAAGTGCTTGATCCGGAGCAGAATACGGCATTTCATGATAACTTCCTGGATGTGGATTATGATTTGTCAAAAGTGATGTTTATTGCCACGGCCAATAACCTGAACACGATTCCCGGTCCGTTGCTGGACCGTATGGAACTGATTGAAGTCAGTGGCTATATCACGGAAGAGAAAATCGAGATTGCCCGCAAACATCTGGTTCCGAAAGAACTGGAAGCTAACGGGATGAAGAAGACGGATATCAAGATTCCCAAAGATACATTGGAGGCCATTATTGAGTCGTATACCCGCGAAAGCGGTGTGCGCGAACTGGAGAAGAAGATTGGCAAGATCTTGCGTAAGTCGGCACGTCAGTATGCTACGGACGGTTATTTTGCAAAGACGGAAATTAAACCGGCCGATTTGTATGATTTTCTTGGAGCACCTGAATACACCCGTGACAAATATCAGGGGAATGATTATGCAGGTGTTGTGACAGGCTTGGCATGGACGGCTGTCGGTGGCGAGATTCTGTTTGTGGAGACCAGCTTGAGCCGCGGTAAAGGCGGGCGCCTGACATTGACGGGTAATCTGGGCGATGTGATGAAGGAATCTGCAATGCTGGCGTTGGAGTATATCAAAGCGCATGCTTCATTGCTGGATTTGGATGAAGAGATATTCGACAATTGGAACATACACATCCACGTTCCGGAAGGTGCAATTCCGAAAGACGGTCCTTCAGCGGGTATCACCATGGCTACCTCACTGGCTTCGGCTTTGACGCAACGTAAGGTGAAGGCCAATCTGGCAATGACCGGAGAGATAACTCTTCGCGGCAAGGTGCTTCCTGTGGGCGGAATCAAAGAGAAAATTCTGGCAGCCAAGCGTGCAGGCATCAAGGAGATTATTATGAGCGCCGAAAACAAGAAGAACATAGACGAAATTCAGGATATTTATTTGAAGGGCCTGACTTTTCACTATGTAACGGATGTGAAAGAGGTGTTTGCCATTGCACTGACTGACGAGAAGGTAACTGACGCTATTGATTTATCTGTAAAGAAAGCCGGCCGGGAATGACATTCGAATTACAATATACAGACGCTAAAAGTAATGCCCGTGCAGGTTTGATTACGACGGACCACGGGCAGATACAAACTCCCATATTCATGCCTGTGGGCACTCTGGGCACAGTGAAAGGAGTGCATTTGACGGAGTTGAAAGAGGATATTCAGGCACAGATCATATTAGGTAATACGTATCACCTCTATTTGCGTCCCGGATTGGACGTTATCGAAAAAGCCGGCGGACTGCATAAATTCAATGGCTTTGATCGTCCGATGCTGACCGATAGCGGCGGGTTTCAGGTCTTTTCATTGGCAGGTATCCGCAAATTGCGTGAGGAAGGTGCCGAGTTCCGTTCACACATCGATGGCAGCAAACATATTTTCACTCCTGAAAAGGTGATGGATATCGAGCGTACGATCGGTGCGGATATCATGATGGCATTTGATGAGTGTCCTCCGGGAAACTCTGACTATGCGTATGCCAAAAAGTCATTGGGACTGACACATCGCTGGCTCGACAGATGTATTCAGCGGTTTAATGAAACGGAACCCAAATACGGTTATAACCAGTCTCTCTTCCCGATTGTGCAGGGATGTGTATATACTGACCTGCGGAAACAATCTGCGGAGTTTGTCGCTTCCAAAGGAGCGGACGGAAATGCGATCGGTGGTTTGGCTGTGGGCGAACCGGTAGATAAGATGTATGAAATGATCGAGGTGGTGAATGATATCCTGCCGAAAGACAAGCCGCGTTATTTAATGGGAGTCGGCACGCCCGTCAATATTCTCGAAGGCATTGAGCGCGGAGTCGACATGTTCGACTGTGTGATGCCTACGCGTAACGGACGTAACGGAATGCTGTTCACCAAAGACGGTATCATGAACATGCGCAATAAAAAATGGGAAACGGACTTCTCTCCTATTGAAGCTGATGGTGCCTCTTATGTAGATACTTTATACAGTAGGGCGTATTTGCGTCATCTGTTTCATGCGCAGGAGTTGTTGGCTATGCAGATTGCCTCTATTCACAATCTGGCTTTCTATCTCTGGCTGGTAGGTGAAGCGCGCAAACATATTATTGCAGGAGATTTTTCCACTTGGAAGCCGATGATGGTAAAAAAAGTGTCAACGAGATTATAAAATGAAAAGTAATCGATTTATCAAACTGCTGGACTGGTATATCATCAAGAAATTCTTGGGGACGTACGTGTTTGCCATTGCCTTGATCATCTCCATCGCCGTGGTGTTCGATTTCAATGAGAAGATGGATAAATTCATGGAACGTGAAGCCCCGTGGTCGGCAATCGTTTTTGATTATTACATGAACTTTATTCCCTACTTTGCGAATCTGTTCAGTCCGTTGTTTGTGTTTATTGCTGTTATTTTCTTTACATCGAAATTGGCGGAGAATTCGGAAATCATAGCCATGTTCTCTACGGGGATGAGCTTTAAGCGTTTGATGCGTCCTTATATGATTTCCGCGGCGGTTATTGCAATCGTTACTTTTATGTTGGGGTCGTACGTGATTCCGAAGGGCAGTGTGACCCGTCTGAATTTTGAAGACAGGTATGTCAAGTCGAAGAAGAAAAGCAGTGCGACGAATGTACAACTCGAGGTGGATAGCGGTGTGATTGCTTATATCGACCGGTATCAGGATTATAACAAAACCGGTAACCGGTTCTCTCTTGATAAATTAGTTGATAAAAAACTGGTATCCCACCTGACGGCCCGCCGGATTGTTTATGACACGACTACTGTAAACAAATGGACTATTCACGACTATATGATACGTGAGTTGGACGGTATGAAGGAGCACATTGTTAAGGGAGACAGGCTGGACACCATTATAGATATGGATCCGACGGATTTCCTTATCATGAAGAATCAGCAGGAGATGCTTACCAGTCCCCAGTTGAGCGAATATATCGACAAGCAGCGCCGGCGTGGGTTTGCTAATATCAAGGAGTTTGAGATTGAGTACCATAAACGCATTGCGATGTCTTTTGCTTCATTTATCCTGACCGTAATCGGACTGTCGCTTTCATCGAAAAAAACGAAAGGGGGAATGGGACTTCATCTGGGAATCGGATTGGGACTGAGCTTTTCGTACATTCTTTTTCAGACCATTACTTCTACATTTGCGGTGAATGGCAATGTACCTCCTTTCATTGCTGTCTGGATACCTAACATACTGTATGCGTTTATCGCATTCTATCTGTATAAGAAAGCGCCTAAGTAAAGAATGTTCATGATTGCTGATTGCTTGCTTGTGGATGGATAGATCACCACAGAGTACACAGAGTAACACGGAGTAATATTTTTCTGGAATTCTTTTTGTTCATAGTTGCTAAATTATATGCATAACGTAATGTTAAATCGGACTGACCCAATAAAAGTTGAGCTATATAAAAAAGAAGAGTCCCGCTAACCATGACAGTTGGCGGGACTCTTTACTTTTGTTGTATTCATTTCCTCTTTTGTCTATTTCCGGCCTTTTTTGTGATATATCCGGAAAATCCCTCTTTCTCCCTACGCTTAGAAAAATGTAGATTTTACCCTAATTCTTTTATGCGGGCAGAAAGTTCTGCAGCAGAGATGTTTTTGGCTATGATAACACCATTTCCATCTAATAAATAGTTAGTAAAACCCCGGTTCAATCGGTATTTCTTAAACAAACCGGAATCTTCGCCTTTAGTTTCCACGAAACAGGTGGGCGTAACTATTTGGTCCTTACGAACGGTTTCCTCAAATACCGATTGGTATTCATCAAACGATACGGAAACCATTTCCACATTTGGGGCATCAGTCCGGAGTACATTGCTTAAACTTACGTTTTTCATCCGCGACTGTGCATCGTAACTTGCCCAAAAACTCAGCAATACATAACGGCCTTTCAAATCGGCCAGTTTAAGAG
>CAVCAX010000258.1:0-5879 GCA_963599995.1 Coprobacillus sp. CAG:698 | reverse complement strand
GTTTAAGAGGGTATCGCTCCCCTGATGTAGATTCGATTCGAAAATCCGGGGCTACATCTCCCACACTTAAGCCTCCTGTCGGTTTGTCTTTTTCAACGAAGGCGGTCAAGGAAATTAGTAATACAACAAAAATCCACTTTACATATTTCATGTAATTCGGTTTTAGTTAATACTATTCGGGACTGTCCTTAAACAGTGGCTTCTTCCCGAAACATCGTCTTTATTCAGGCATCGGCAGATGGAAATCCATTGATTGTCAGTGCCTTTGATTTAGAAACCGGGTGCAAAGGTAAGTATTTATTAATTTAACTTCCAAACAAATAAGCAAATTTCTTACTTTACGGGTGTATTTTTTTATGTTCTTTAGCATAGAAACCGACTTTTTTCCCTATTTTTGCAAGATTAAATGAACTTTTATGCAATCATCAAATACTGAACTCATTCTTATCCGTATTACCGGTGAAGACCGCCCCGGACTGACAGCTTCCGTGACGGAAATATTGGCAAAATACGATGCCACCATTCTGGATATCGGCCAGGCGGATATTCACAATACCCTTTCGTTAGGTATACTTTGTATGACCGAAGAACAGAACTCCGGATTTATCATGAAAGAGTTGCTTTTCAAGGCTTCTTCCTTAGGAGTAACCATCCGCTTTTATCCTGTTTCGGCAGAAGAATATGAGAGTTGGGTGAAGATGCAAGGAAAGAACCGGTATATTCTTACCTTGTTGGGGCGTAAGCTTTCTGCCCGGCAGATAGCTGCCGCTACCCGTATTCTTGCAGAGCAGGGAATGAATATCGATGCGATTAAGCGCCTGACGGGGCGTATCCCTTTGAATGAATGTGAGGCGCGCACACGTGCCTGTATCGAGTTCTCGGTGCGTGGCACGCCCAAAGACCGTATTGTGATGCAGGAACAGTTGATGAAGCTGGCGAGCGAGCTTGAGATGGATTTCTCCTTCCAGCTCGATAATATGTATCGGCGGATGCGCAGACTGATCTGTTTTGATATGGATTCTACGCTGATCGAAACCGAGGTTATCGATGAGTTGGCAATACGTGCCGGAGTGGGTGATCAGGTGAAGAAGATAACCGAACGGGCTATGCGCGGTGAAATTGACTTTGTCGAAAGTTTCCGTGAACGCGTTGCTCTGCTCAAGGGACTGGATGAATCGGTGATGCAGGAAATAGCAGAGAATCTGCCGATAACGGAAGGTGTAGACCGCCTGATGTATGTCTTGAAGAAGTATGGTTATAAAATCGCTATTCTGAGCGGCGGTTTTACTTATTTTGGAAAATATCTGCAGCAGAAGTACGGCATAGATTATGTATATGCCAATGAACTGGAGATAGTAGACGGCAAACTGACCGGTCGTTATTTGGGGGATGTGGTTGACGGAAAGCGGAAAGCCGAGCTTCTTCGTCTGATAGCACAGGTCGAGAAAGTGGATATCGCACAGACGATTGCCGTTGGTGACGGAGCCAATGATCTGCCGATGTTGGGTATTGCCGGACTGGGCATTGCGTTTCATGCAAAGCCGAAGGTGGTGGCCAATGCCGAGCAGTCTATCAATACGATCGGATTGGATGGCGTGCTTTATTTTCTTGGCTTTAAAGATTCATATTTGAATATGTAAAGTCTCTTGGAGATAGGCAGAACCTATTTGGGATATATAGGATCTCTTTTGGGATATGTAGAGAGTCTCTTTTGGATATGTAGAATCTTTTTGGGATAGGTAGAATCTCTTGATAAATTGATATTAGTAATTTGTATAATTAGCATAAAATGAAGTTTTCCGAATTAAATTTAAATGACCGCGTACTTGAAGCACTTGATGCAATGCGATTTGATGAGTGCACGCCGGTGCAGGAACAAGCGATACCTGTTATTCTTGAAGGTAGGGATCTGATTGCAGTGGCCCAAACCGGTACGGGCAAGACGGCTGCCTTTTTGCTCCCGGTATTGAACAAACTTTCCGAGGGTGGGTATCCGGAAGATGCCATCAACTGCATCGTTATGTCTCCTACGCGGGAATTGGCGCAACAGATTGACCAGCAGATGGAAGGTTTTTCTTATTTTCTGCCGGTATCCAGTGTGGCTGTGTATGGGGGAAACGACGGAGTATTGTTTGAGCAACAGAAAAGAGGACTTACTCTGGGCGCTGATGTTGTGATTGCAACTCCGGGGCGATTGATCGCTCACCTCAGTTTGGGATATGTGGATTTGTCTAAAGTGTCTTATTTTATTCTGGATGAAGCCGACCGTATGCTCGACATGGGATTTTATGAAGATATTATGCAAATCGTAAAATACCTGCCCAAAGAGCGCCAAACCATTATGTTCTCGGCAACCATGCCTGCCAAGATTCAACAGCTTGCAAAAACTATCTTGAACAATCCGGTGGAAGTGAAATTGGCCGTATCCAAACCGGCGGATAAAATTATCCAGGCAGCGTATGTATGTTATGAAAATCAGAAATTAGGTATTGTCCGTAGTCTTTTTGCAGAGGAAGTGCCGGAGCGTGTAATCATTTTTGCATCTTCCAAGATCAAGGTGAAAGAGGTGGCAAAAGCTCTTAAAATGATGAAGTTGAATGTCGGAGAGATGCACTCGGATCTTGAGCAGGCTCAGAGGGAGTTTATCATGCATGAATTTAAATCCGGCAGAATCAATATTCTGGTAGCAACCGATATTGTGTCCAGAGGAATCGATATCGATGATATCCGTCTGGTGATAAACTTCGATGTTCCTCATGATTGCGAAGATTATGTGCATCGCATCGGACGTACCGCCCGTGCCAATAATGACGGTGTGGCAATCACATTCGTAAACGAAAAGGAGCAGACTAATTTCAAGCATATTGAAAACTTCCTCGAAAAGGATATCTATAAGATTCCTGTACCGGCGGAATTGGGTGAAGCGCCGGCGTATAAGCCGCGTAATGCCGGTGGCGGGAATGGCAACCGGTCGCGGAATTTCCATAAAGGAGGAAAGAAAGCAGGTGGAGACCGGTCGAAAAGCAGGAAATAACCCTTTCCTGCTTAGCTGCACGAATTATTTTGGATAGTTACCCGAATTAAAGTTCAGCTACTGTGCGAATGATATCGTTGCTGCACGAATTATTATTGGAGATGGTTACCCGAATTAAAAGTTCAGCTACTGTGCGAATAATATCATAGCTGCACGAATTATTGATTGGCAGCATGAATCATTAACTCCCCGTCGAAAGAGACCGACAGGTCTGCTACGTTGCAGACGAACGTTTCCGGTATACAGACTGTGGCTTGATAATGAAAACCTGTGCGATCGACATTTTTGAAACTCATCTCGGATAAGATGGATTGTTGCAGGAAGTCAGCAGGAATTACATTTTCAAGCATCTGCTTGGTGATATTACTTGAAAACAGGCATTTTTTTCCTTCGTATATACAAATGTGCATGATGTTGTCATAATAGACATTGTCCATGCTGATGCCATCTTCGGAATAGGTTGTCTTTATTACCTTTATTTGGGAAGGATTGATGTGTACGTATGCCCTATAACGAGTCCCGTTATAAAAAACTACACTGTCTTTTTGAGTGGCTTCGGTATAGGTCGGAATGATTTCCACCGGCTTTCCGGAGAAAGCCAGTGAATCATTCGGATCTTCCGACTTATGAAGTCTTACGATATTGTCTGACAGCGAGTGAAACGAAAAGCTGTATTCCGTCTGTTTGTCAATCTGATAACGTGCCAGTTCATTGCCGAAAGTATATAGGGTATCTTTCATTATCTTGAAATACACCGGGGTACTTTGCGGATCAGAATAATAGATTGTATCGCCTTTGACCAGCAATAAAGGATTATCACTCTCGTCATCGATCCAAATCCCTTGCATCCGTTCTTTGGCCTCGATATTTTCCGACAGTTCGAAAGAGTTTTGCTTTTTGGTGTTATTGCACGCTATCAACAAGACCGTCAATAACGATATCGTTATAAACTTAATCATCTATTTAATTTTGTGCAAAATTAAGCAATTATCTTGTTATTTCCCAATGCAATGGTACACGAATCCCTGTTCTTCCAGCTCTTTTTTATCATAAATGTTGCGGCCATCCAAAACAATAGGCTGCATCATTGTTTTTTTGATGACTGCCCATGACGGCATGCGGAACTCCTTCCATTCGGTGACCAGCATCAGAACATCGGCATCGAGCACGGTGTCGTACATGTCGTGTGCATAATATACATTGTCTCCGATTCTTCTTTTACATTCTTCCATGGCTGCCGGATCATATACCCGGATTTTGCAGCCGGCCTGTTTTAATTTGTCGATGAGAACCAATGCCGGTGCTTCACGCATATCATCGGTTTCGGGTTTGAAGGCAAGTCCCCAAATCGCTATCGTTTTGTTCTCCAGCTTGTTGTCGAACATTTTCAAGAGTTTCTCGAATAAAGCGCTTTTCTGTATTTCGTTTACCTCTTCTACGGCACGCAATACCCGCATGTTGTATCCGTTCTGCTCTGCTGTCTTTATCAAAGCCTTGACATCTTTAGGAAAACAGGATCCTCCATATCCTATTCCCGCATAAAGGAACTTGCGCCCGATTCGGGTATCCGAACCGATGCCGCTGCGTACCATGTTTACATCCGCCCCGACGAGTTCGCATAGATTGGCGATATCATTCATAAAGCTGATTCGGGTAGCCAGCATTGAATTGGCTGCATATTTGGTCATCTCTGCCGAAGGAATGTCCATGAAAATGACGCGGAAGTTATTGAGCAGGAATGGTTTGTATAACTTGGACATGATTTTCTCTGCACGTTCGGACTCCACTCCCACTACTACGCGGTCCGGACTCATAAAGTCATTGATGGCATTTCCCTCCTTCAGGAATTCCGGATTGGATGCAACATCAAATTCTATTTCTACGCCTCTTTTGTCCAATTCTTCCTGGATAACGTTGCGTACCTTTTGTGCAGTGCCAACGGGCACGGTGCTTTTAGTGACCACCAGTTTGTATTTGTTCATGTTTTGGCCGATGGTATGTGCTACGGCAAGCACATAACTGAGGTCGGCGCTTCCGTCTTCGTCCGGAGGAGTACCCACGGCACTGAAGATGACTTCCACATCATCAAGGCAATCTTCCAAAGACGTTGTAAATCTGAGACGCTTTGATTTTGTGTTGCGGAGCACCATCTCTTCCAGTCCCGGTTCATAAATAGGGATAATCCCTTTTTTTAAAGCTTCTATTTTTTCTGTATTGGTGTCGACACAAGTAACATCGACACCTATTTCTGCAAAACAGGTTCCTGTAACCAATCCTACATATCCGGTTCCTACGATTGCTATTTTCATTTTCTTATGTTTTGGGAGGAGTTATACAAAATATTCAACTTCTTGAAAAGGTTTGGCTTGTCTGTCTTTCTCAGACATGATAATTTGAAAATCGGCTATCGGCCAGTCGATGCCCAATGTGCTGTCGCAATACAAGATGGATCTTTCCGCTTGCGGATGGTATGCATTATCCACTTTATAGGTAAAGATCGCTTCCTCGCTCAATACCAGAAAGCCATGGGCAAAACCGCGCGGAATGAAAAATTGGCGCTTGTTGCTTTCTGTCAACAGCACACTTACGTGTTTCCCGAATGTCGGTGATGACTGGCGTAAGTCTACCGCAACATCCAGAACTTCGCCTTTAATGACGCGTACTAATTTTGCCTGACTATATTCGCCGGCCTGATAATGCAGTCCTCTTAGCACACCGAATGACGATTTGGATTCATTGTCTTGTATAAACTCTACTTTCCCGATATGTTCTTCGAACTCTTCTTTCTTGAAAGACTCCATAAAGTATCCCCTACTATCAGAAAATACCTTCGGCTCTATCAGCC
>CAVCAX010000257.1:0-3141 GCA_963599995.1 Coprobacillus sp. CAG:698 | reverse complement strand
GCGGAAGACGGGGCTCAAACCCGCGACCCTCAGCTTGGAAGGCTAATGCTCTATCAACTGAGCTACTTCCGCAATTTTTTGTGGGCAAAGATGGATTCGAACCACCGAAGTCGAAAGACAGCAGATTTACAGTCTGCCCCATTTGGCCACTCTGGTATTTGCCCTTTTGTACGCTTTCGAGACCTTTTATCTTACACTTAAGTAGGTTTGTTTCTCAATTGCGGTGCAAAGATACAACTATTTATTTAAACTCCAAACAAAATCGATCATTTTTATTGCAGTAATAGCACATTCGTCTCCTTTGTTTCCTAATTTTCCACCTGCTCTATCTTCTGCCTGTTCCATTGTATTGGTGGTGATAAGACCGTAAATGACTGGTATGTCGCCAGTTGCGTTCAGTTGGGCTACGCCTTGCGTTACTCCCATACAAACATAGTCAAAATGCGGAGTATCTCCTTTTATTACGCAACCAATGACAATAATTGCATCGACATCGCTATTTTCCATCATTTGGTTGGCACCAAAAGTCAGTTCAAAACTTCCGGGAACTGTCTTTACCAAAATGTTTTCGGGTTGGGCACCGTGTTTCTTTAATGTTTTTACTGCACCGTCCAATAATGCGCCGGTGATTTTATCGTTCCACTCAGAAACAACAATACCAAATTTCATACCTTCTGCATTCGGAACAGAATTGAAATCGTAATCTGATAAATTGTGATAAGCTGTTGCCATAATATTATAGAATAAAAGTGATGTATTAAGAATAAAAATATAAGGTAGAAGAGGAGAGGAGTAAAAACAAAGAGTGAAAAGTTACTGCGCTTAAGGCTACAGGGCACTTTTCACTCTTCATTTTGTTTGGGGTTATGTTTACTTCTTCAGCAATTTAGCCTGTTCGATGTATTTATCGATGTTCATAGCCTGATATGACTGGAAGTATTTGTCTTTAATCTTAGTATAGGCTTTAACTGCTTCTTCCGCTTTGCCCTGCTTAACCAGGATTTCACCGGCTTGCAACAGATAAATGGGGCTTAATGTATTGCTGTCTGCTTTATCGGCAGCTTTCAGCAATGCAGAAGCAGCTTTATCCAATTCGTTCTTTTGTGCATAACAGTTACCTGCGGCAGCAAGAACAGCAGCGCTTACCATTTGGTCTTTTCCATTAAATTCATTCAGATATTTGATGGCTTCATCATACTGTCCTAATTGTGCATAGCAAAGTCCTGCGTATGCTTTAGCCAAGTTGGCGGCTTTTGTACCGCTGAATTGCTCTGCCACTTTCAAGAAACCGTTGTAACCGATGCTGTCACCGTTTAATGCTTGAGCAAAGTTGTCTTGTTCAAACAGTTCCTGTCCTTTGAAGAGGGCAGCCTGTGCTTTTTCTTCACGAGGTTCAGCATAAAGGTGTTTGTACATGATAACACCTGCTACGATAATAATCACAGCAACAACTCCGCCGATAATTGCTTTTTTGTTTTTAATAAGAAATGCTTCCGACTGTGTCAGTGCATCTTCCACATTCATTTGTTCATTGTGGTGTTTTTGTTCTGCCATTTTTATATGATTCTTTTTGTTATTACTCCAATTTTTGTATTTCGACTCGCAAAAGTAGTTTTTTTATATCTACAAACGAAATTTAGCGGCATCTTTTTTTGTTTTACACCCTAAAACCACGAAAATCTTTCTATTTTTGTAACCAAACTTAATGTGTAAACATGATACTGAAACGTATATCCATATTGAATTATAAAAACCTGGAGCAGGTAGAGCTGAATTTCTCCGCTAAGTTGAATTGTTTTTTCGGACAGAACGGAATGGGGAAAACGAATCTGCTCGATGCGGTTTATTTTCTGTCTTTTTGCAAGAGTGCCGGTAATCCGATCGATTCGCAGAATATACGGCACGAACAGGAATTCTTTGTGATTCAAGGATTTTATGAGGCGGCAGACGGTACGCCCGAAGAGATATATTGCGGCATGAAGCGCCGCTCCAAAAAACAATTTAAGCGTAATAAGAAAGAGTACGGCCGTTTGTCCGACCATATCGGTTTTCTTCCTTTGGTGATGGTTTCACCGGCCGATTCGGAATTGATAGCCGGGGGAAGTGATGAGCGCCGTCGCTTTATGGATGTGGTGATATCTCAGTATGATAAAGAGTATCTGGATGCGTTGATTCGTTATAATAAAGCGTTGGCCCAGCGCAATACATTGTTGAAAAGCGAGCTTCCGGTAGAAGAAGAGTTGTTTCTTGTGTGGGAAGAGATGATGGCGCAGGCGGGTGAAGTGGTGTATCGTAAACGCGAAGAATTTATCCGTGAATTTATCCCCATCTTTCAATCTTTTTATTCTTTTATATCGCAGGACAAAGAGAAAGTCGGATTGTCATACGAATCTCATGCCCGTGACGCTTCCTTGCTCGACGTGCTGAAAGAGAGCCGTGTGCGCGACAAGATAATGGGATATTCATTGCGTGGCATTCATAAAGACGAGCTGAACATGCTGTTGGGTGAGTTCCCGATAAAAAGAGAAGGTTCGCAAGGGCAGAATAAAACGTATCTTGTGGCACTGAAGTTGGCGCAGTTTGATTTCCTGAAACGCACGGGCAGCACGGTCCCACTGTTGCTGCTGGATGATATTTTTGATAAACTCGATGCTTCGCGTGTAGAGCAGATCGTAAAATTAGTGGCAGGAGATAGCTTCGGACAGATTTTTATTACCGATACGAACCGTGAGCATCTGGACCGGATTTTGCATAAAGTCGGCAGCGATTATAAGATGTTCCGGGTGGAGCAAGGTGAAATATCAGAAATGAAGGAGACAGAAGCATGAAACGGAATGATGCAGAACAAATAGGAAAACTGATTCAGCAATTCCTTCGTCAGGAGAGTCTGGAATCGCCCTTGAACGAACAGCGTCTGCTGGATGCCTGGCCACAGATATTGGGACCGACCATTGCCTCATATACTCAAGATTTATATATAAGAAATCAGACGTTGTATGTACATCTTACCTCTGCTGCGCTTCGTCAGGAACTGATGATGGCACGCGAGAGACTGGTACGCAGTCTGAACCAGAAAGTGGGGGCAACGGTGATTGTTAATATTATATTCAGGTAGAAGTTGAAATATAATTGGGATGAAAT
>CAVCAX010000256.1:0-4624 GCA_963599995.1 Coprobacillus sp. CAG:698 | reverse complement strand
CTTTCGAGGACGAGCTATGAAACGGATATGCCGTACTTTAGCAACAAGTACCATCAAATGAATTAACGCATGGGAATCAAAGCCAAGTGGTTCGCAGGAATACTCCTGACACTGACTGCATCATTGCATGCGCAGCAAAACAGAGTAGACACGTTGCGCATTTACCATATAGATGAAGTTACGATAACTTCATCCAGAGCATTGTCTAAAGAAATCATTCCTGTACAAATCATGGAAGGAAAGCAATTGGAAAAACTATCCGTACACTCTGTAGCAGATGCCATACGCTATTTCTCCGGAGTACAGATTAAAGATTTTGGAGGAATAGGCGGACTGAAAACCGTTAATATACGAAGTATGGGAACAAATCACGTCGGCATCTTTTACGATGGCATCGAACTGGGAAATGCCCAAAACGGGCAAATTGACCTCGGCCGTTTTTCTCTCGACAATATGGAGGCTATTTCCCTATACAACGGACAACGCAGTGCCATATTCCAGTCTGCAAAGGACTTCGGTTCAGCGGGTACTGTCTATCTGCAAAGCCGTACACCCAAATTCAATGAAAACAAACCATATAACATCCGGGGGAACTTCAAGACCGGCTCTTTCGGTGTTGTCAATCCTTCCGTGCTTTGGGAACAGAAATTAAACGAGCAGCTTTCAGCCTCTTTAAGTTCCGAATACATGTACACCACCGGACGTTATAAATACCGTTACAAAACAACCGGAGGATACGATACCACTGCAATACGCAAGAATGGGGATGTAAATTCCATCCGGGTAGAGAGTGGGTTATACGGAAAGATCAACAGTGGCGAATGGAAAGGAAAAGCCTACTTTTATCGCTCCGAGAGAGGGCTTCCCGGAGCCATGGTCCGGAACAAGCTGTTTCATGAGGATCGCCAATGGGATACTGACCTGTTCATCCAATCATCCTTCAAAAAACACTTCTCAGACAAATACGGACTATTGGTCAATGGGAAATATGCCTATGATTATTTGCATTACCTGGCCGACCCCAATAAAGACGCCAGCCTGATGTATATAGAGAATCATTACCGGCAACAGGAAATTTATCTCTCTGCGGCCAACTTGTACTCGTTCAATAAACATTGGAGTGCATCCATTGCATTGGATTATCAATGGAACAAGCTGAATGCCGACCTGTACAAATTCCCCTACCCCAACCGGCATACCACACTCGTTTCCATAGCAAGCGCCCTGAATTTCGAACAGTTCAAGTTGCAGGCCAGTGTATTGGGTACCTTCGTATTCGATCACGTCCGTACGGACACGATGTCCATGGAAAACAAGCAACAGATCACCCCCACCGTTGTGGCCTCCTGGAAACCCATACGTAAAGTCAACTTCCATTTGCGGGGATTTTACAAGAACATCTTCCGTATGCCAACCCTAAACGATTTGTATTATACATTTATCGGAAATATCAAACTAAAGCCTGAGTTCACCAATCAGTATAATTTGGGGTTTACTTATGCACCTATTCTTCAAGACAAATGGTTAAAGAACATCGAGCTGCAAACCGATGTTTACTACAATGAAGTGAAAAATAAAATAGTGGCTGTCCCCACTTCCAACCAGTTCCGCTGGACAATGATGAATCTCGGTATGGTAGAAATACGGGGAGTGGATGTAGCCGTACAGACCAATTGGATATTGCCCCAACAAATCTCCATAGATGCCCGCCTCACTTACACTTATCAGAAGGCACAGGATTTCACCAATCCCCAAGAGGAACATTACGGAGATCAAATCCCCTACATCCCCTGGCATAGCGGTTCGCTGATTCTCAATGCCGGCTGGAAGAACTGGGATGTCAATTACAGCTTTATTTATACCGGTGAACGATACGACCAACGGGCCAACATTCCGGAAAATTATGCACCGGAATGGTATACGAGCGACATTTCCCTTTCCCGTAGCTTTCGTATCCGGCATACCTCCTACCGGCTGACTGCAGAGGTAAACAACCTCTTCAACCAACAATTTGAAGTAGTGAAATGCTATCCGATGCCCGGTACCAATTATAAAATCATTCTCACCATTCAAATATAACCATCAGCATGGAAAAACGATCACTCATCCTACTACTAACCATAAGTTGTCTTCTGGTATGCTCCTGTCGGGGGGAAGACGAGGTGCTTGTACGGTCTACCGTCACACAGGTGCAAGCCCCTATGGATATAAAATCCATTGCAGGCTTCTACTTGCTGAACGAAGGAAACATGGGAAGCAATAAATGTACGCTGGATTATATGGACTATGCTACAGGCTACTATCACAAAAACATATATGCGGAAACCAACCCTTCCGTCGTCCTGGAATTGGGAGATGTAGGCAATGATATACAAATCTACGGTGAAAAATTGTATGCCGTCATCAACTGTTCCCATTTTATCGAAGTGATGGACAAGAAAAATGCCCGTCATTTAGGAACGATCGATATACCCAACTGCCGTTACATCACTTTCCATGAGGGATACGCTTATGTCAGTTCATACGCCGGACCTGTGCAAATAGACCCCAATGCACGTTTAGGATATGTAGCAAAGGTAGACACCGCCACTCTCCAGGTGGTGGCGACTTGCCTGGTCGGCTACCAGCCGGAAGAGATGGCCATTATTGAAAACAGGTTATATGTAGCCAATTCCGGAGGATACCGCGTTCCCAATTATGACCGTACGGTTTCCGTGATCGACCTGAACACATTTACCGAAACCAAGAAGATAGATGTAGCCATCAACCTGCATAGATTGAAAGCCGATGCTTACGGATATATCTACGTCAGTTCGCGAGGCGACTATTACACGGTTCCTTCCAATCTATATGTCATAGACAGCCGGACGGATGAAGTGACAGACACACTGAACATCGCAGCCTCCGAACTGTGTATAGACGATGACTATCTCTATCTGTACAGTACGGAATACAGTTACATCAATGAAGAAGAATGGAAAATCAATTATGCATTGATAGATACGCGGACCAGAAAGATCGTCACTGAAAAACTCATCACCGACGGAACAGAAAAACAGATTAAAATGCCTTACGGCATCGCTGTTCATCCGGAAACAAAAGAGTTCTATATAACAGACGCCAAAGACTACGTATCTCCCGGCACACTTTACTGCTTTACGCCGGAAGGGAAAAAGAAATGGTCTGTCACCACAGGAGATATACCGGCTCACTTTGTCTTTGTACATCAATAAAGAATATAAATTAAAGAATATCAATAAAAATCCAATCACAAAAACCTTACCTATATGATCCGTTCTCAAATTCATCGGTTGGCAACCGGACTGTTAGTAAGCCTTTTTTCCTACATCGGTATAACTTCCTGTTCCGAAGATCCCGAATTACCCAGCACAGTAACCACTGATGATGGAAATGTTACAATCAACATACCGGGAGGAGGGTTTCAAACGCCTCGCTGTAAAGTACTTTCCATCCACCCTTCCATAGCCGAAAACAATTCATACAACATGCAATGGAGCATAGGCGACTCCGTTATTTCCACACAAGAAGAACTTGAGTTCATCGCTTTGAACCCCGGAACCTATTCGATTACTCTGAAAGTAATCAATGAAGAGCAAAAGACCGGTTTGCTGAACTTCCCCATTACCGTAAACCAGGAAGAGGCCACCTACTCTCCCTACATAACCTCTGTGCCGGAATACAAGCCAGCGCCGGGACAATTCGTCAACGAGCTGCCCAAATATACAGAAGGAGACACACAAAGTACGATGAACCGGAAAGCACTCGAATCAATCGGTTATAACACACGAATATTAATAAGTCTGGGTGGATATGGCGGTTACGTAATCTGCGGTTTCGATCATACGATCGTAAATGTCCCCGGAGAATATGATTTCAAGGTTCTGGGAAATGCCTTTTATGCCAATGCCAATCCGAACCCGGATGCTCCCAAAGAAGGGGGTAGTTGCGAGCCCGGAATTGTCATGGTAGCTTACGACCGGAACAAAAACGGCGTTGCCGATGAGGATGAATGGTATGAATTGGCAGGAAGCGAATATTACAAAGAAGAGACCATCAAAAACTACCGGATAACTTATTACCGCCCGGACGAAGGTCACGAACCCGTCGAGGCACCGGAAGACGAACGATTCTGGAATACTGATGCCGAATATATCTTATGGACCGACAACCGGCAACAAGGAGGATATGTTTATAAAAACAAATACCACCAACAAGAATACTACCCTCTATGGATAGAAGATGCCGAAATGGAATTTGAAGGTACTCTCCTTCCCAAAAACGCCAAAGATGAAAGTGGAGTCGGAAATTACTGGGTATTATATGCTTACCCTTGGGGATATGCCGACAACGGACTCAACAAAGAGGACACTTCCAATTTCAAAATAGAATGGGCTGTGGATAAAGAAGGGAATCCGGTACACCTGCCCGGTGTCGATTTTGTAAAAATATACACCGGAGTCAACCAATATTGCGGATGGCTGGGAGAGACATCCACCGAAGTTATGGGAATCAACGACTTACATTTACTAAATCAATAATTGCTATTATATGAAAAATCTTTTATTTCTGTTTCTGACCATTGCTGTATGCACAACCATGCAAG
>CAVCAX010000255.1:0-37758 GCA_963599995.1 Coprobacillus sp. CAG:698 | reverse complement strand
AGCACAACAGGTTTTGGTTCTGTTTGTCCAAGTTCGAATCTTGGTAGTCCAACAGCTGACAACAAAAGCCCCGAGCAATTATCGCTTGGGGTTTTTTGTTGGTATGCCCGGCAGGGATGTATCCGGGTTCACCACAGAGGAACACAGAGTAACCTTTTTTGCCAGTATGTTTTTAGAATTATAACGGATCGGTTTTTATACTGGCTCAGTTTTTATATTGGCTCAGTTTTTATACTTGAGGATTTAACATTACGTTATGCGTATAATTTAGCAACTCTGAAAAAAAAGAATCCCGGCAAAGTCTTACTCTGTGTTCCTCTGTGCTACTCTGTGGTGATCCTCTGTCTTTCTCTTCCTCTCGAAAAAACATTCGTTTTTACCACTCTTCCGCCTGTGCCGCCCGATTTACATCGGATGGGGCTATTATAGTTTGTTAAACGCCCGTTTATTATCTGTCTGTGGACAATATTGATAGATAATAAGAACAAAAATGCAAGGTTTTGCCATTTTCTTTTTCTATTTTTGCATCGTGTACGCAAACGGAGTACACCAGAACTGTAATATTATAAACTGTTTAAATAGATAAAGTATGAAAACAAACTATGAAATTCGCTATGCTGCGCATCCGGAAGATGCAAAAAGCTACGATACCACGAGAATCCGTCGTGACTTCCTGATTGAAAAAGTATTCTCGGCAAACGAGGTAAATATGGTATATTCTATGTACGACCGCATGGTAGTCGGTGGTGCAATGCCGGTAGGAGAGGTGCTTAAACTGGAAGCCATCGATCCGCTGAAAGCTCCTTTCTTCCTGACCCGTCGCGAAATGGGTATTTTCAATGTAGGTGGTCCCGGTGTAGTGAAAGCCGGTGATGCCGTATTCGAACTCGATTATAAGGAAGCCCTTTACCTGGGTTCCGGAGACCGTGAAGTGACTTTTGAGAGCAAAGATGAAAAGAATCCTGCCAAGTTCTATTTCAATTCATTGACCGCTCACCGCAATTATCCGGATAAGAAGGTTACGAAGAAGGACGCCGTGGTGGCAGAAATGGGATCATTGGAAGGCTCCAACCACCGTAATATTAATAAGATGCTGGTGAATCAGGTATTGCCTACCTGCCAGTTGCAGATGGGTATGACGGAACTGGCTCCGGGAAGCGTATGGAACACGATGCCGGCCCACGTTCACAGCCGCCGCATGGAAGCTTATTTCTATTTTGAAGTACCCGAAGAACATGCTGTATGCCATTTCATGGGTGAGGTAGACGAAACACGTCACGTATGGATGAAGGGTGATCAGGCTGTATTGTCTCCCGAATGGTCCATTCACTCGGCTGCCGCTACGCACAACTATACATTTATCTGGGGTATGGGCGGAGAAAACCTCGACTATGGAGATCAGGATTTCTCATTGATTACAGACCTTAAATAAGGCGGTAATGTGCCGGTATGGCAATGTTTCAATTTGAGAAACAGCACAAAAAGAACAATTAATTAACAACCTTCGTGCCGGGGTGTGCGGATGGATGCCTTTAAGGGCATGCCGACACATGGGCACATAAATAATTATTATTATGGTAAACTTTTCATTAGAAGGTAAAGTAGCACTGGTAACAGGTGCATCTTACGGAATCGGTTTTGCTCTGGCTACGGCTTTTGCTCAGGCAGGTGCAAAGATTGTGTTTAACGATATCAAGCAAGAACTTGTAGACAAAGGTCTTGCCGCTTACAAAGCTGAAGGTATCGAGGCTAAAGGGTATGTATGCGATGTGACCAATGAAGAGCAGGTAAACGCTCTGGTTGCTCAGATCGAGAAAGAAGTAGGGGTTATCGACATTCTGGTTAATAATGCGGGTATCATCAAGCGTATTCCGATGCATGAAATGACCGCTGCTGAATTCCGTCAGGTTATCGACATCGACCTGAACGGCCCGTTCATCGTGTCAAAGGCAGTCATTCCTTCTATGATTAAAAAAGGCCACGGCAAAATCATCAACATCTGCTCAATGATGAGTGAGCTGGGACGTGAAACGGTATCAGCTTATGCTGCTGCCAAGGGTGGTCTGAAGATGCTGACTAAGAACATTGCTTCTGAGTACGGTGAATTCAACATTCAGTGTAATGGTATCGGCCCGGGTTATATCGCTACTCCGCAGACTGCTCCGTTGCGCGAGATCCAGCCGGACGGTTCACGTCATCCGTTCGATTCATTCATCATCGCCAAAACACCGGCTGCCCGTTGGGGAACTCCGGAGGATTTGATGGGACCGGCCGTATTCTTGGCATCAGATGCTTCTAATTTTGTAAACGGACATATCCTGTACGTTGACGGCGGTATTCTGGCATACATCGGAAAACAACCGAAATAAAAGACAAAAGACAGTCATACTGTAGGGCGGGGGAGGACTCCGCCCTTTCAGGTTTTTAGTATCAAATAACAATAGAAAGATGAAAAAACTATTTTTCTTTATTGCAACCGCTCTTGTCTGTTTTGCCTGCAACGAGAGCAAAACGGTTACTGTAACGGTAACGAACCCGACTGCCATGGAGCGTACCGGTGAGATGGTAGAGGTATCCATGAGTGATGTTACTTCTAAATTGCAATTGGCAGATACGGCACAGATTGTCGTACTCGATGCCGACGGACAGCAGGTGCCTTATCAGATTACGTATGACGAGAAAGTGATTTTTCCGGCTACGGTAAAGGCAAACGGGACTGCTGCTTATACTATCCAGGTTGGCGAGCCGGCTGTTTTCGCTACAAAGGCATGCGGACGCTACTATCCCGAACGCGTGGATGATGTGGCATGGGAGAATGATCTGGTTGCTTTCCGTACTTACGGTCCGGCTCTGCAGGCTTCCGGCGAGCGCGCTTTCGGCTATGACGTCTGGACCAAATACAACACGACAGAACCGGTTGTAGAGGCCCGTTATGCCGGCGAATTGAATCCGGAGACTAAGGCGAAGATCAACGAACTGAAGAAAACGGATCCTGAGGCAGCAAGTGAGCTTTACCGCTCGGTTTCTTACCACGTAGACCATGGCAATGGGTTGGATTGCTATAAAGTAGGACCGACATTGGGCGGTGGTACGGCTGCCCTGCTGGTTGATGGTGAGATCGTTTATCCTTATTGCTACGCCACACAGGAGATTCTGGACAACGGTCCGTTGCGTTTCACTGTGAAACTGGTGTACAATCCCTTGACGGTGAAAGAGAATACGGATGTGGTGGAGACTCGTCTGATCTCCCTGGATGCAGGTTCGCACCTGAACAAGACGGTTGTTTCTTACAGCAACCTGAAAGAGGTGACTCCTGTTGCCACCGGTCTTGTGCTTCATGAACCGGACGGTGCCGTTGTAGCCGATGCCGCTGACGGTTATATCACTTATGTAGACCCGACGGATAACGTAAACAACAACAATGGAAAGATTTTCGTCGGTGCGGCTTTCCCTGCCACGGTAAAAGAGGCTAAGGTCGTTCTTTTCCCGGAGAAGGAGAAGGAAGAGCTGCGCGGTGGAGCAGACGGTCATGTATTGGCTATCAGTGACTACGAGCCGGGTTCGGAATACACCTATTACTGGGGAGCTGCATGGGACAAGGCTGATATCAAAACAGCTGATGCCTGGAATGAGTATGTGGCTTCGTTCGCACAGAAGCTGCGGGCTCCGCTGACAGTGACTGTACAGTAATCGGGATATCTCCCGAAAGGCTAAGGAAAGAGCCGTATCATTACTCAAAAACAGAGTCTGATACGGCTCTTTCTGCATTGTTTTCCACCTGATGTATGTTTCGCATCAGTCCGGCGTATTTGGCCCTTTTCACGGCGCTTCCCTTGAAAAGTACTCTGTATTGCTCTTCTGTCAGTGTATGCCAGTCTTTCTTCTCCATCTGCATGAACAGCTCCGTAGGTTGCAGCTCCGGCGTCCGGCAAGGGGTGGCAAACTTGTTCCAGGGGCAGGCTTTCTGGCATTCGTCGCAACCGTATATCTTATTGCCCATTTTTTTGCCCTCTGAGAGCGGAATGGCGTCTCTGTGCTCAATGGTAAGGTAAGAGAGACAACGCCTCGAATTGAGCAAAAAAGGAGCCTCCAGTGCTTTTGCGGGGCACGCCTCTATGCACCGGTTGCAATTGCCGCACCGGTTTTTCTGCGGCCGGTCGTATTCGTCTGCCTCGATATTGAGAAACAGCTCTCCCAGGAAAAAGCAGGAACCGGCATGCGGAAGGATGAGCTGGGTGTTTTTCCCGATCCAGCCGAGTCCTGCGCGATAGGCCCAATAACGCTCCAGCACAGGGGCGGTATCACAGAATACCCGGCTTTGCAAGGGTAGGGGAGCGTGTGCGGAGATGAATGCCTGCAAGGCGGTCAGTTTGGCCTTCATCAAGTCGTGGTAGTCTTTTCCGTAGGCATACCAGGCAAACTGGTATTGGTCTTCCCGCAATTGCCGGGCGGGATAATAGTTGAGAGCCACAGACAGGATGGTGCGTGTGCCTTCCATCAGCAGGCGGGGGTCGAGCCGTTTGTCAAGGTTGTTGCCCATGTAGTGCATGTCGGCCTGCATCCCTTGTGCCTGCCATCGGCAGAAAGCGTCGGCAACGGCCGGGCTCACCGGTTCTGCCGGTGCCATTCCGCATGCAGAAAAACCGAGGCGTAGGGCTTCGGCTTTTATTTGGCTTGCAGAAAGTTTTTTTGCAGAAAGGTCTTTTACCTCCATGGTTTTGCTTTTACACTTTTACTTCCCGTCACTGTCACTGTCCGCTTTGTTTCCTGTTACTGGCATTATCCGATTTCTTTCCCGTCGTTATCGTCGCCCGGCGAACTTTTCCGGGCAGGAAACACTTTAAAGGCATAACCCTGTTGTTTCAGGTACTCGATGGAGCGGGGCAAGGCGTAGGGCAGGTTTCCGTTATTCCACGATTTCAGCGAGTCGTGAAAGGTGATGATGGAGCCGTTGCGCACGTACCGTTTTACGTTGGCAAAGACCTGCTCGGGGCGTCTCTTCTTACTGTAATCACGTGTCACCAGATCCCACATGATGATGTCATAGTGCTGTTTCAGCGTATGATACTGCCTGAACCCCATGTGCCCGTGCGGTGGCCGGAAGAGGTCGGTCTTCATTTTCCGGTTGGCGAGGTCGGTGTTCTCCAGATATTCACCGGCGGAGTATTCGAACCCGCGGATATGGTTGAACGTGTGATTACCGATCCGGTGTCCGTGTTCTACCACCATTCTGAATATATCCGGATACTTCCTTATGTTATCGCCTACCATGAAAAAGGTGGCCTTGATGTCGTATTTGTCCAGCAGCTCCAATACCCACGGAGTCACTTCCGGAATGGGCCCATCGTCGAAAGTCAGATAAACAGCTTTCTCGTCGGGATTCATCCGGAAGATCGCTTTCGGATATAGAGCGCGGAAAAACCACGGTGGTTGCTCTATAAACATAGCCTTTTTATCTTGCTTCTTTCATGCGGGAAACATACATGCCATACAGCTCGTCCAGCTTGCCGGAGTAGTTGTCTGCCAGTTTGGATTTATATTTCTCCATGATTTTCAACTCTTCGTTCAGCAGAGCGATGTGGTATTCGAATTCCCGTGTCGATACGAAGAATTGCGAATTGCCCAGACTGAGGTACCAAGTAAGATATTCGATGGCTTTGTGGGCCAGCGCATCCATAATCTTGTCCGCTTTCTCCGTCTCTCCCAACTGGTAATAGGCTTCTGCCATCTGTACGGCACCATTCTGCCAATCGTAAGGAACGTTGTAGGCAGGAATCATCTTCTCTGCATAATCCAGTGCTGCGAGGGCTTTCTCCTTTTGGCCTTCTTTCATCAGCTGCTCTACAAGCTGGGAGAAAATACGACGGTGGGTGTAGCACATGCGCATGACATTTTCATCGATGTAGATGCCCGGCTGGTCGATGCCACCGAATTTGAACTTGTTCATTAGGTTGTCGTACATCTTCTCGCTGTCTACGGTCGTTCCCAACTTTTTGGTTTCGAACGGCGTGAAGCGGGAGGCAAGGCCTTCCTGGATAAAGTGCTTGTCCATGCCCAACTGATTCTCCCGGCCTACGGTGATGGCCATGTACATCGGCCGTTCCCAGTTGGCATGCGCCAGCATTTCAAGCATCATCAGCTCGCTTTTGTAGAGTGCGCGCTTGGGTCTTCCGTTGTCGTCTCTCAGCAGGATATTCATGTGATCGGGGATTGAATCGCCCAATGCTTCCGGAATCTTCATCCCGCTGCGGCGTACGGCTTCTTTGTCTATCTTGAGGACAATACTGTCGGTCGGGATAACGTGCAGCCCTTCTTTCTCGGAGCGTACCCAGTATTTGAGGATGTTCTTCAACTCATAGGGGTCTTCTCCGAACTCCTTGCTGACATTCTGCAATGCCTCCGGATTGTCGCTGCTTTTTGCCTGGGCATAGAGGGCGTCGATGGTCTGTTTGATTTCCGGACGGATCTGGATGTATTCGTTGGTTCCTTCCACGTATTCCACACGGTTCCAGGTGATGGGGAGCGACGGAGAGTCGTAAGCCGGACGTTTCATCTGGTCGATGTACCAGTCGGTTTGCAGATAGCTCAGGTTGCAGGTACGGGCATCGGTGCGGAAGCCTTCTGTCTCCTGGTTGTACCACAACGGGAAGGTGTCGTTGTCGCCGTTGGTGAAGATAATCGGATTGCCGCTTTCCTGCAAAGACATCAGGTAGTTTTGTCCGAAATCACGTGCGACATAACGTCCCGAGCGGTCGTGGTCATCCCAGGTCTGGCTTGCCATTTGGATGGGAACCAGCAGGCAGAGTACCGAAACCAGTACGGATGCCGGAAGTTCTTTCATCTTGGCATGATCCTGCAGGAGTTTGACAATACCTGCCACACCCATGCCTACCCAGATGGCAAAGGCATAGAAGGAGCCTGCGTATGCATAATCCCGCTCGCGGGGCTGGCTCGGAGTCTGATTCAGATAGAGCACGATGGCGATACCGGTCATGAAGAACAGGAAGAATACCACCCAGAATTGCTGTACGCCTTTCTGTCCGCGGTAGGCTTGCCAGAGGAGGCCGATAATGCCTAAGAGCAGGGGCAGGCAGTAGAATACGTTGTGTCCTTTGTTCTCTTTCAGTTCCTGCGGAAGCAGGCTCTGATCGCCTACCAGCCAGTTGTCGATGAACGGGATGCCTGTAATCCAGTTGCCGTGTTCTATTTCACCGCTTCCCTGGAGGTCGTTCTGACGTCCGGCAAAGTTCCACATGAAGTAGCGCCAGTACATGAAGTTGAGCTGGTAGCGGAAGAAGAACTTGATGTTCTCCCATTGGGTCGGGATGTTGACCATGATGGCGTTGCCGCATTCGTCGTAGGGAACATCGACACCGCTGATGTCTACCCAGCTTTTGTATTGTGCCGCGTGCAGACTGCTGTACATACGCGGGAAGAGCATGTTTTGTGCATATTTGTATTCCACACGTCCGGGAACCTCGATATACGAGTCTTTCTCGTCTGCGGATGTCTTCTCTTTACGGATGTATTTGGTGGTACTGCTGGCTTCCACCGGAACGCAGTATCCGTCTTTCACCTCCAGTTCCACCTTCGAGGAGTAGGCCTGTCCGTAGAATAACGGGCGGGTTCCGTACTGTTCCCGTCCTAAGTATTCGCCCAATGTGAAGATATCTTCGGGAGAGTTCTGGTCCATCGGGGTGTTGGCTGTCGAGCGGATAACGATCAGGGCGTATGACGAATACCCAACCATGATCATCATGGTGCAGAGCAGGGCGGTGTTCATGCTGCGTGCGGATAACTGGTATTTCCGGTCGAGCTTCTTCGCAAACAGGTAAAGTCCCAGGGCAGCCAGCACGACGATGCCGATAATGACACTGCTCACTCCGTGTCCGTAGAACGGAATACCCAGCAGGGCGATGGTGAGCAGGAAAGAGATGTTCATGCGCATACGGCTGGTTTCCGTATAGCTCTCGTACACTCCCCAGATGATGCTTGCCGCAAGTATGATGATATAAACGATGACACCGGTGTTGAAGGGCAGCCCCATGCTGTTGACAAAGAGCAGTTCGAACCATCCGCCTACCTTCACTACTCCCGGTACAATGCCGTAAAGTACGATTCCTACCAGTACCATAGAGCCGAAAAGGGCCAAAAGCGAGCCTTTGGCATTGGCGTCGGGGACTTTTTTATAGTAATACACCAATACGATGGCGGGCAGACAAAGCAGGTTCAGCAAGTGGACACCGATGCTCAATCCGGTGAGATAGGCGATCAGGATGATCCAGCGGTCGCTGTGCGGCTGGTCGGCCACATCTTCCCACTTCAGAATCAGCCAGAATACGACGGCTGTAAACAGGGAGGAGTAGGCGTAGACTTCACCTTCGACGGCACTGAACCAGAAGGTGTCGCTGAATGTATATACCAGTGCACCGACAAGTCCGCTGCCCATAACGGTAATCAGCTGACCGGCGGTGATGTTGTTTTCGTCCTTGATGACGAGTTTGCGCACCAGATGGGTGATGCTCCAGAAAAGGAACAGGATACAGGCACCGCTCATCAGGGCACTCATGTAATTCACCATTTTGGCTACGGTGGTCGCATCGGAAGCAAATTGTGAGAACAGATTGGCTGTCAGCATGAAGAAAGGTGCGCCGGGCGGGTGACCTACTTCCAGTTTATAGCCGGTAGTAATGAACTCGGGACAATCCCAGAAACTGGCTGTCGGCTCTATCGTCATGCAATAGACCGTGGCAGCAATAATGAAAGTAAGCCAACCGACGAGGTTGTTTACGGTTTTGTACTGTTTCATTAAAACGATGGTTGTTTATTCATTAACATGTTAAAGTGGGCGCAAAGATAACGAATTACATGTATAAAGAAGTGGAAAGGAAGGAATAATTATAAGATTTTAGGAAGAAGCCCGTGTGCAACAGCCTTTGACAGACCGTGTTTGTAGGTGTACGGATGCGGACGTTTTTGTCGTTTCACAATTATGAGACGAGCGTTTCATGGTTGTGAGGCGATCGTCTCATAATTGTGAAGAGAGCGTCTCACTATTGGGAGACGTCCGGAATTCTTATAGGTTTTCTCTTACTGATGAGGATGATGCTCTCCCAGTACGCGGTGTGGCAGTGTGCCGTGCCCCAATAATTCGATGGGGCAGTTGAAGTTGCGCTCCAGCCACTCTGTCGTGACTTCCGTGTCCGGGTGGTAATCCAGTGTCTCATTGACACAGGCGATGGATTTGACCTGTTGCAGCACCGTGCCGATGTCGTGGCTCACAAGGATGATGGCGCATTCCTTGTTTATCTCTGCCAAAAGCTCGTACAGGCGGGCTTCGAAACGTTTGTCTATGTAAGTGCTCGGTTCGTCGAGGATAACGACCGACGGATCGCTGACAATGGCGCGTCCCAATAGGGCGCGTTGCAGCTGCCCGCCGCTGAGCTGCCCGATAGCCCGGCTTTCCAACCCTTCCAGCCCCATACGGGCGATGGTCGAACGGACCTTCTCACGCTGTTCGTTTGTGAATCTGCCGATGAGCGGTTTTTTAGAACTGAGTCCCGACTGTATGACCTCCTCGACGGAAATAGGGAACTTCCGGTCGATCGTGTTGTATTGCGGAAGATACCCCATGGTCGAGATGTGGTATGTAATCTTTCCGGCTGTCGGTTTCAATAATCCCAAGATACATTTGATGAGTGTTGTCTTTCCTCCTCCGTTGGGGCCGATAATGCCTAAGAAGTCATTCTCGTAAACGGTGAGGTCGACATCATGCAACACGGTACGCCCGTCGTATCCGGCAGAGAGTCCGCGAATTTCTATGATCGGTTGTGTCGTCATCGCTCTGCCGCCTGTTTATCGTTATTGGCCAATGCCCGGGCAACTGCCAGCATCTCTGCTTCCCAGTCGTAGCTGAGAGGGTTGATGGGGACAATCCTGGTCCGGGTCTCTCTCGCTATGATTTCCGCATTGCGGTGATCGAACTCGGGTTGGACGAAAATGACCCGTACGTCAGACCGGCGGCAGACATCCACCAGCTCTTTCAGATGAGCGGGGGAGGGCTCCTTGCCGCCCTCCTCGATACTGATCTGCTGCAATCGGTAATCGCGGGCGAAATAGGAGAGGGCCGGATGGTAAATCATGAATGTCCGGGCCGTGCCGGGGGTGCTCAGGATATTCCGGATGAGGCTGTCTGTCTGTATGATACGGCGGCTCAGACTGTCGTACCGGGCCAGATAATACGCTTCGTTCTCTTTGTCCAACTGGCAGAGCGCCTTGTAAGTATTACGCGCAATGATGAGGGCGTTGTCGGTCGAATTCCAGATATGCGGCTCTACGCCTCCGGCATGGCGGTGGTCTCCGTGATCCTCCTCTTCCTCAAAGATGAGGTCAATGTCTCTGGAGGTATCGAATACCTGGATGTGGGGAGTATTGTCTGTAAGGCGGTCCATCCAGACCTGTTCGAAGCCGATGTATCCGATGCGGAAATATGCCTTGCTGTCTCCGAGCGAGACAAGCTGTTGGGGTGTCGGGTCGTAAGTCTCCGGGCTGCTGCCTTTGGGTACGATACTGACGACATCGAACTTGTCTCCGGCAATGGCTTCGGTGAAGTAGCGTTGCGGTTCGATGGTGACGGCAATAACCGGCTTTTCGTTGTCTTGCCTTGACTTGCCTGCCTTGCACGATGCCAGGCATACGGTTACCGTTATCAGAAAAAGGGCAAAGATAGGTCTCATATAGTATTGTTTCTTTGTTAGATAGTTGTATTTTCTTCCGGCAGGCAGCCTTTCCGGGCTCTCAGTATTTCCCGCTTCCCTCCCGGAGGACCGGGGAGGCGTTCGACGGTAAAGCCTGCGGCCTGCAGCATGCGGCGTACTACCCCCTTTGCACAATAAGTAGTCAGTATGCCTTTCGGATTCATTGTAACATATAACCGGTCGAATAGTTCTTGCGACCACATTTCCGGTTGCTTTTCGGGCGCAAAAGCGTCGAAATAGACAACGTCCCAATGCATCTCCGCACCGGTAATCCGGTCGTTGTCAGGTGCTCCCGCATCCAAGGAAGGCCGGCTGCCGTGCGGACACATGAATACATCGTTTACGTCCGCTTGCACTTTTCTTAACGTAAAGTGTGGGGTTATTATTGCATCCTCTCCCCAGGGAATCGTATGCAGTGTTTTAAACAACGGGTTGTTGCTATACCCCAACGCCTCCACGGTATCCCAGGGGAGCGGGTATAGCTCGATGCCGGTGTAGTGTACTTTCCGGTGAGACTTTTCTGCTGCTTCAAGGGTCAGCAAGGCATTGAATCCCGTCCCGAAACCTATTTCGAGGATGTGCGGCTCTGCGGCTTCGGATGCGTCCAGTCCCATCCCGATGAAGATATGCTGGGATTCGGTCCGGGCACCTTTCACGGAGTGGTAATGCTCGTTCAGCTCCGGAACGAAAAGCGTGGCGCTGCCATCGGCGGTCAGTTCAATGATCCGTTTCATACCACCAGGTCGATCAGCCCCCTCGCTGCAAGGATTACTAATATATACCGCAACATCTTTCCGGCGAGCATAGAGATGGAGACCACCCAGATATTACTCCGCAAAAATCCCAATGCAACGGCTATCACACTCCCTATAATGGGGAGGAAAGCGAAGAAGGCCATGAAGCCGCTCCGGCCGTTGAGGTAGGCTTGCATGCGTTCTACCTTTTCCCGTTTCATGTGGAAGTATTTTTCGAGCCAGTCCATACGCCCCATACGCCCCATTGCATAGCAGGTCAGGCTACCTAAAAGGTTGCCTGCCGAAGCAGACAGCAGGCAGATGACCGGATTCAGGCCCGTGCTGGGAAGAACCAATGCCGCCAGCACCGCTTCCGAGCTGAAAGGAACGACACTCCCTGCCAGTACCGCAGAGAGAAACATCCCTAAGTAGCCCCATTCGATAAGAAAATTTATAAAAGCGTCCATACGTTAAAGCAGAATAAGAGGATGAATCCGGTCAGGGTACCGATAAAGAACAGATTGGAGGCTTTGCTGTCGGTTAAAACAAACAAATGCCCCACAAGAATGCTGATGCCTATCAGAAGCAGGGACAGGAAGTCCGTGCAACGGGCAGGCTGCAGGAGAATGAACAGGAATATGCAGAAGTTTATGAAAATCAGGAAGTGCAGATAAGAACGGGTGCGTATCTTGTCTTCGAACCCGCTGACGATGCAATGCGCCGAACTGACAATGAACAGGATGAACAGATAACCGAGCGTGACGAGCTCCCACGGCTGAAGGTCGCGGATGGGATTCGGCAACCGGAAATGAGCCAGCTCGATGAATGGCTGGTAGAACAGTTCCATTTGCTCGTGGAAGAACGCATGACCGAACAGAAACCAATAGGGAACACACAGTCCGAGCAATGCTCCGCAAAAACTGCGGGTGGTGAGCGATTGGAAGTAATAAGCGCCTATCAGCCAGAGGGGAATGAAATACAACAGTTGCGGAAACAGCAGGCTACCCGCTCCGATGAAGACAAAGGAATGGAATATATAACCCACCGGACGGGGGTGCTGATAGCTCTTGAATAAGAAAAACAGAGAGATAAGGAAGGCTACGGAGGCTATATCTCCCGCATACAACAGGTGCATGCCCGGACAGACGGCTACCAGCAGGAAGTAGATGGAAGTCTGTACCGAAGCCCGCATGCGGATAATGGCAAATGTGTTGTTGAGCTCGATCAGAAGATAGCCGATGACGGCGTATAGCATAAAGCTGATGATTCTGCCGGCCCAGGCAGGGAGGTAAAGGGCACAGACGGACTGCCACAATGCGTATCCGGTCTCTTTATCCGTACCCATTGCAGGCAGCAGGATGGAAGTTCCTATCCAGCAGGCTGTGCAGATAAGGATAACGGCGGGCAGCGTGAATCTGCCAGCCGTTATCCGGCCTTGTAGTCTTCTGTTTCTCATTATAAGTCGAATCCGATATCGTGTCGGAGGTTTTTCTTCTCAAATTGAATCATTTCGGCAACCTGATAGCTCTTGGCGAGTGCCTCTTCTTTGGAGTCTCCATACGAGCTGATGGCTATGACGCGTCCTCCGTTGGTGACCACCTGACCCTCTTTCAGGGCCGTACCGGCATGAAAGAGAATGCTTTCCGTCTCCTTGGCCTGCTCGATGCCGCTGATGGAAAATCCTTTCTGGTAGGCTTCCGGATACCCGCCGCTGACCAGCATGACACAGGCTGCCGTGCGGGGATCGATCTCAAGCGTTTTGGTATCCAGGTTTTTCCCTGCCACTCCTTCGAAGAGCTCTACGAGATCGCTCTTGATACGAAGCATCACGCTTTCTGTCTCCGGGTCTCCCATGCGGACGTTGTATTCAATCACCATCGGTTCTCCCTTCACGTTGATCAGTCCCAGGAAGATGAAACCCTTGTAGAGGATGCCCTCTGCCTTCAGTCCGTTGACGGTAGGCTCGATGATGCGTGTGCGGACTTTCTCCATGAACTCTTCATCGGCAAAGGGAACCGGAGTGACGCTGCCCATACCTCCCGTGTTAAGGCCTTTGTCGCCCTCACCGATACGTTTGTAGTCTTTGGCTACGGGAAGCACCTTGTAATGCTCGCTGTCTGTCAATACGAACACACTGCACTCGATACCGCTGAGGAACTCCTCGATAACCACGGTTGCCGAGGCGTTTCCGAACATACCGCCGAGCATCTCTTTCAGCTCCTTTTTGGCTTCGTCCAGCGTGGGGAGTATCAATACTCCCTTTCCGGCACAGAGTCCGTCGGCCTTTAATACATAGGGCGCTTCCAGGCTTTCCAGAAAAGCAAATCCTTCTTCCAGCGTATCGGCTGTGATGCTCTTGTAGCGTGCGGTCGGGATGTGGTGGCGTTGCATGAACTCCTTGGCAAATTCCTTGCTGCCTTCCAGCCGGGCGCCTTCAGCCGTAGGACCGATGATGGCGATGTGCTTTGTCTCGGGACTGTTTTGGAAATAGTCGTAAATGCCTTTTACTAATGGGTCTTCGGGACCGACTACGATCATGTCGATATTCTCTTTCAGCGCAAATGCTTTCAGGGCATCGAAATCTGTCGCCTTGATGTCTACGTTCTCACCGGCCGAAGAGGTTCCGGCGTTACCGGGAGCGATGAATAACTTTTCCACTTTGGGGCTTTGGGCTATTTTCCATGCTAAGGCATGTTCACGGCCGCCCGAACCTAAGAGTAACAGTTTCATATCAATGATTGGGTTTATATGCCGATATACCGATAGCCGTTGTGTGTATCCGGTACCGGATATGTGGCGTTTGTTCTTATTCTGGTTTATTTATCACATCTTCTCTTTAAAACAGGCCTTGCCTACAGGTTGTCTTCAAAATAGCGGGTTATCTTTTCGTGCAGATGTACGCGGTCGCGTCCCATTACATTGTGCTTATGCCCCGGGTAAATGAAGAGATCCGGATAAGTACGGGCGTCTATGCAGGCTTTCATGAACGAAAGCGTGTGCTGGGGGACGCAGGTGTCATCGTGATCGTCATGGATGATGAGCAGATGCCCTTTCAGGTTGCCCGCCAGATTTCTCAGATTGCACTGTTCGTATCCTTCAGGGTTGCTTTGGGGCGTATCCATGTACCGTTCTCCGTACATTACTTCATAATATCCCCAGTCGATGACAGGTCCACCGGCCACGCCGACCTTGAAAATCTCCGGATAGCGGAGCAGCAGGGCGGTGGTCATGTGTCCGCCGAAACTCCATCCATGCACGCCGATCCGCTCTTTGTCTACATAGGGCAGGCTTTGCAGGAATTCGGCGCCTTTCACCTGGTCTTTTCCTTCTTCGATACCTAAATGACGGAAAGTGACATTTTCGAATTCCAGTCCGCGGTTGGAACTGCCGCGGTTATCCAGACTGAACATGACGTATCCTTTGTTAGCCATGTAGATGTCCCATCCGCGGGCACCGTTTTGCCAGCCTTCTGTGACCATCTGGGCATGAGGGCCTCCGTAGACATAAACAATGGCGGGATATTTCTTGTTCGGATCCATGTCGGCGGGTTTGATGAGGCGGTAATACAAGTCGGTTACGCCGTCTGCGGCTTTGATCGTGCCAGTCTCGATAACCGGCATCTTGTAGCCGTCGAACGGGTCGGCTGCTGTGAGCAGGTTGATGCTTTTGCCCGTTTGCGTATCGATGAGGTCGATTTTTCGGGGGATGGCCGGAGTGGAGTAACTGTCGATAACATAACGGCCGGACGGGCTGGCTGTAACATTGTGCACTCCCGGGGCATCCGTGTGTCTGCTGAAAGGCAGGCTGCATTTTCCGGTTTTTACGTTTACGGAGAAGTTGTCCTGTCGGGTAGCATCGTTGGCGCTGAAAAGGATTTCTTTCTTCTTTTCGTTGAAGCCGAGGATGTCATTGACCGGACGCCGGCCCTCTGTCAGTTGTCTGATCAGCTTTCCGGTGATGTCATACAGGTATAGCTGATTGAAGCCGTCGCGCTGGCTCTGGTAGATGAACTTCGTAGAATCCCAAGGCAGAAAGACGATGGGGTGCTGAGGCTCTACGTATTTGGGATGTGTCTCTTCGAGAAGAGTAGCGGCGAGCGCTCCGGTTTCCGCATCGTACCGGCACAATTTGGCATGGTTCTGGTCACGGTTCAACTCGATCAGGTAGAGGCTTTTCCCGTCCGGCGACCAACTGATATTGGTGAAGTAACGGTCGGTCGGGTCTCCGGTCTTCAGATAGTGCGTCTTGCCGGTGGCCGGATTGTAGATACCTACCGTGACCTGGTGGCTGGTCATTCCCGCCATCGGATAACGGACGTTGTTTACTTCTCCTATGCGGGCGGTTATGTCTACCAGCGGATATTGGGTCACCATGCTTTCGTCCATGCGGTAGAATGCCAGCAGGTCGCCCTTCGGACTCCAGAACGTGCCTTTGTAGATGCCGAATTCGTTCCGGTGCACGGATTGACCGCAGACAATGCCGTCGGGCTCGTCGGTGACGGCGGTGTCGTTTACGTACAGGTTGTTCCCGACCGTATAGGCCACGTCTCCGGTGGCGTTGCAATAATCCTGGTTGGAAGCGCCTTCAGCCCATGTAGCCGTAGAGACGATCCGGTTGTTCTTGAAGTCATAAACGACATATTTGCCGGGCAGTCTGATCAGCATTTCCTCTTTATCCGCCCAGGGGAAACTTGTGGAGTAGAAATGCGGCAGTTTGCCTGCCTGTGCCTCTTTCAGTACTTTGTTTACCGTTTCCCGTATGGCGATGACCTTCTCTTTCCCTGTCTGGGGATTGATAACGGACAGCGTGTCTATACCGGGCTTGATACATTCGTCTCCCCACCATTGCAGGCCGTAGAGATTCTCGGCATAACGGTAGGTCTCGCCACCGGGGATCAGATCTTCCAGTGTCGGCGTTTTTAATTCCTGCGACATGATATTTGTGATAAATAGGCTATAAATCAATCCTATCAGTAGAAAACCTTTTTTATTCATCATTTTCTTATTTATCCTCTTGGTTTTTGAATCCTTGTATCCTGACTCTGTCTAAAGAAGCCGTTTTAGATTGGATGATGGCGCTGACTTTGGCAAAGGCTGTGAACAGCTCCTCGAACTGCGTCTCATAGCTTTCCCGGTCGGAGGATATATCTTCTTCGAGATATTCCACCCGTTTTTTTAATTCGTCCAGTTCTTGCTTGGGAATGTTGGAAAGCAAATATTGGCGCATGTGGACAAAGGCACGGATGATATTGATGTTGATTTCAATGGCCGTTTTGTTTTTTAGTACACTTGATAACATCACTACTCCATACTCTGTGAAAGCAAAGGGAAGATATTTGATGTTGTACCCTTGTTTTGTTTTCAAGGTCACAGATTGTGATCTTGAAAACTCTGCTTCTTCTTTAGTGAGTTCAAACATGAATTCTGCCGGAAAACGTTCGATGTTGCGCCGTACAGCTTGTTTTAATACCCGGGTCTCTACACCATACATCTCTGCCAGATCAAAGTCCAGCATTACTTTCTGTCCCCTGATTTCATGGATTTTATTCTCTATGACAGTTAATTCATCCATGCTTATTGCTTATCAGCCTTTGGCTCCCAGCTCTTTCTGAATTCCCTCGGCTTCCTGTCGCTATTGTTGAAGCTCCGTCTTTCCCTCGGTTTTCTGTCTCCGGAGAAGCTATGATCTCCTTCTTCGCGGCGCGGACGGAATTCTTTCTTCTCTCTCGGTGCCTTCTCTCCGTTCTCTTCGCCACCTTCCTGGCTTTTGAACTCCTTGTATTTACCGTCGAATATTTCGTATTTGCGGAACTCGCACTCCAGTGCTCCGTTGAAAAGCGGAGTCTTTTGGCTGGGCTTTAGTCCTATCTGGTCGAAACACTCTTCGCGGTACGAGAGTATCCATGCGTCATTGCCCACAAATGCGTGTTTCAACCGTTCGCCGATCATGCTGTACAGTCCCAAAAGGTCATTGGTGGAGATGCGCTCGCCGTAGGGCGGGTTGGTGACGATGATCGACTTCTCTGCCGGCTGTTCGAATTGCTGAAACGGCTGCAGTTTTAGAACGATGTCTTTGGATACACCGGCGGCCTTGATGTTGTGTGTGGCAATTTCATTGGCTTTCGGGCTGTTGTCATAGCCGTATATTTTATGCTTGAACTCCCGTTCCTGCGTATCGTCGTTATAGATATTGTCGAACAGCTCCTGATCGAAGTCCACCCATTTCTCAAAAGCGAACTCCTTGCGGAATACACCCGGTGCGATGTTGCGGGCTATCAGCGCTGCTTCGATGGGGATTGTTCCCGAGCCGCACATCGGGTCGATGAGGTCGCCTTCGCCCCTCCATCCGGTCATTAGAATCATACCGGCTGCCAACACCTCGTTCAGCGGTGCTTCCACGGCTTCCTGACGATAGCCGCGGCGGTGCAGGGACTCGCCGGATGAATCGAGTGAGAGCGTACAGGTGGTTTGTGCGATGTGGATATTTAACAGAACATCCGGTTTGTTGATGCGCACAGAGGGACGTTTGCCGTTCAGTTCGCGGAAATAGTCCACAATGGCATCTTTCACCTTGTAAGAGACGAATTTGGAATGACGGAACTCTTCGCTGAATACGACGGCATCTACGGCGAAAGTCTTGTTTACGTCCAATATGTTCTCCCAATCGATGGCTTTGATCTGGTCATAGACTTCATCGGCATTCTTGGCTTTGAAGTTTTTGATGGGTTTCAGAATACGGATGGCGGTACGCAGGCAGAAGTTTGCTTTGTACATCATCTCTTTGTCTCCGGTGAATGAAACCATTCTCCGGCCTATCTGCACGTCATTGGCTCCTAATGCCGTCAGTTCCTCCGCCAGTATCTCTTCCAGGCCCTGGAAGGTTTTGGCAATCATTTCAAATTGTTCGCTCATAATGAATAATGTGCCAGTATGCCAATGGGGTAGTGTGCCGATCGGCTGGCGCGTTAATTTGTTAATTATTCAAGTTATTAATGTTTTATTCTCTTAGTCGGTACAGGGGCATCTTTGCACACTGTCCCTTTATTTCTTGGCTTTTGTCTGTACGATTTTCGCACCGGCAGGTACGTTTTCCGTCACCCAGATGTTGCCGCCTACGACTGCGTTCTTACCGATGGTGATACGGCCCAGAATGGTGGCGTTGGAGTAGACGATTACATTGTCTTCCAGTATCGGGTGGCGGGGAATGCCCTTGATCGGTTTGCCGTCGGCATCCAGTGGGAAACTTTTGGCGCCTAACGTAACTCCCTGATACAGCTTGACATTCTGCCCGATGATGCTGGTGGCTCCGATAACCACACCGGTTCCGTGGTCTATGGTAAAATAACTCCCGATCCGGGCGCCCGGGTGAATGTCGATACCCGTTTCACTGTGTGCCATTTCCGTAATGATACGGGGAATGAGCGGCACGTCCAGTTCCAGCAGTTCGTGGGCAATGCGGTAGTTGCTGATGGCTCTGATGGCCGGATAGCAGAAAAGCACTTCGCCGAAACTTTGGGCGGCAGGGTCGCCGTTGTAAGCCGCCTCTACATCCGTGGCCAAAATACGGCGCATCTCCGGCAGTTTACTGATAAACTTTGCGGCAAGACGGGCGGCCTCTTCCCGTTGCTGTTCGCTGCAGGTGGTGCATTCTTCGTTTTTTCCGAAGCACAGTCCTGCCAGAATCTGTTCTGACAACAGACCAAACAGCTTTTCAACATTGACCCCGATGTGATAATTGATTGTCCGGCTGTTGATGGTGGAATTTCCGAAATATCCGGGGAAGAGAATGGAACGTGATAACTCGATGATTTCGTACAATACCCGTGCCGAGGGTAAAGGTTCCCCGTCTTTGTGTTGATGAAACAGTCCTTTGTATGATTCGCTTTCCGAAAGCTCGTCGACTGCCTGTGTCAGAATGTGAGTGAAGTTTAATGGACTCATTAGATTCCTGTATTCTATTATATTGGCTACAAAGATAAGTAATTTTGCTTATAATTTCTATCAGAATATACATATCATTCGGAAAAAGAGTGTATTTTTGTCTCATCATTCTATGGATAAGGAGATGGTTAATAGATATATTCGGGGAGTTATTGTATTCATTTGTTCGTTATTGTTTGTGTGTGGCTGTGACAGGCATGCAGGCCTGCCGGAAACAGGCAGTGAAGATGGTGCGGTGGCTCTCGTGGAAAGAGAAGCCGTGGATTCTCTGTTTGCGAACAATGCTTATTCCCGCTCTTTGTTGCGTAAGAATATGGCGCAGGTGGCGGATAGCTTGACCTATTATCGGCTGATGAACGTCTATTCCAAGGCCTGTTTTGCCGCTTCTCAGTTCGACTCGGTCTTGCATTACAGCCGGGAAGTTCTTCGCTTCTGTCAGGATTCTTCCAATTCTCCACAAATACACGACCTCTTTTCTGCCGCTTACAACATGATGGGAAATGCCTGGGGGAGATGGAATCTGCCGGATTCTGCCGTTGTGTGTTTTCAGAAAGCCTACGAACACCGCAAACGGGGCAACGACTTGTTTAATTTGCCCGATATTTGTATCAATCTGGCCGATGCCAATGTTCACAGAAGTGATTATGCCCATGCGGCTTATTACTTCCGGCGTGCGTTGTTTCTTTGTGATTCATTGGGCTTGCCCGACCGCAATAAGTTTCCTGTTTATTGTGGCTTGGGACAGACGTATATGGAATTGCGGGATTTCGATCTTTCCAACCATTATTATGAGATGGCGGGGCGTTATTTCTCGCAGATGAGTGTTCCCGAGAAGTTTATTTATCTCAATAATCGCGGTAATCATTTTTATTATAAGAAAGATTATCGGGAGGCATCTGTTTATATGGAACGTGCCTTGGCTGTGGTGGCTCCTTATTCTCAGATGGCTTATGAGCAGAATTTGTGCAAGGCCAATTTAGGGGAGTTGTACATGCTGACCGACAGGCAGGATTCTGCCCGACTGTATCTGAATGAAAGTTACCGTTTCTTCTCCGGTATGGAGAATCGTTCGGCAATGTATTATATTGAGACTCAGATGATAGAGCTCGCTCTTCGTCGGGGAGATGTGGCGCTTGCCGGCAAGATGATTGCACGTACTGTTCCCGATGGGCATGTCGATGTCAATATGATTAATATTCGTAACCAGTATCTGCAGCATTACTTTGAGCGGACAGGTGATTACCGGCGCGCCTATGAATATCTGCAACGTGATCAGAAATTGAATGATTCTATCCGGAACGAGCAGATTCGTACCCGGGTTGCGGAGTTGGACATGCGGTATCGCCAGGACACGATCGTTATGCGCCGTGAACTTTTGATCGAGAAGCAGTCGGGGGAGATGAAGGCTTTGCGGCTTACTTCCTATATTTGGGCCATTACCTGCGCCGCTTCTGTCATTGTATTGTTTTTTCTCTATCGGCTGATGAAAAAGAAACGCGCTTTCCTGCAGGAACGCCTTCTCAATCAGATAAGCCGCCTTCGTATGGAGAATATCCGTAATCATGTTTCACCTCATTTTACTTTCAATGTGCTGAATCGTGAGATTAGCCGGTTTAAAGGGAGTGACCGGGAACATTCGGATCTGGTCGATCTGGTGAAGCTGCTGCGTAAGAGTCTGGAACTGACAGAGAAACTCAGTGTGCCGTTGCGCGAAGAGTTGGATTTTGTGCAGACGTATATCGGCTTGGAAAGAGGACGTTTGGGTGAGGACTTTGTATGGGAGCTGTCGGTGGATACAGCCTTGGATACGGAGAAAATCATTGTACCTTCCATGATTGTGCAGATTCCGGTAGAGAATGCCATTAAGCACGGACTTGCCGGCATGGAAGGGGAGAAGCGGCTGGAGGTTTCCGTCACACCAGAAAGAAACGGGGTGTGTATAACGGTTACGGACAACGGGCGCGGGTATTTGCCTCAGGTGATGTCTTCCACCCGGGGGACGGGTACAGGCCTGAAAGTTCTTTATCAGACAATCCAGTTGCTGAATGCAAAAAATAAAGGAGAGAAGATACGTTTTGAAATAAAAAACCTTGCTGACGGGATGCGGACCGGAACCGGTGTTTTTGTATATATCCCATGCAATTATTCTTATGACCTATGATGACAATGAATGGAATTTGCAAAGTCGTGATTGTGGATGATGATCGTACGGCGATAGAAAATCTGTGCCGGGAGCTGGCGTTGTATCCCGAAATGGAGCTCAGAGGGACTGCTGTCAATGGGGCTAAGGGGAAGAAGCTGATCATGGAGCAACGTCCTGACCTTCTGTTTCTGGATGTGGAATTGCCGGATATCCAGGGACTCAGGCTGCTGAGCGAAATGCGCGATGAGGTATTGTGGGACATGAAGGTTGTTTTTTATACGGCTTATGACAAATATCTGCTTCAGGCATTGCGTGAATCGGCATTTGATTATTTACTGAAGCCCTTTGCGGCAGGTGATCTGGAGCTGATCATCGAACGTTACCGGAAAGCAACGCTTTCTCATCAGACGATTCCGGCCTTTGCGGCATCCGTGAGCGCCTTGTTGCCACAACGCGATACTTTCATGATAAGTACCGTGACGGGTTTCAAATTGCTCCGTATAGAGGAGATCGGCTTCTTTGAATATTCGAAAGATAAGCGGCAGTGGCAGGTGACACTCTTCAATCAGACCAAGCTGAGCCTAAAGAAAAACACGAAAGCGGAAGATATTATAAGCTATTCGGAGTCGTTTGTACAGATCAGCCAGTCTGTAATTATAAATATCGGTTATCTGGCCGTTATTAATGGTAAGCAATGCCAGCTGTATCCCCCTTTTAATGATCAGGAAGGCCTGCGTATCTCACGCGGTTTTCTGAAAGAACTGCAGGAACGTTTCTGTCTGATTTGATTTTATTTCAGGAGGGGGATCAGAACTTAACCTTGCTGTAGGTGAATTCATAATTTGCAACTTGGGTACCATATATGTTGGGAAAAGAGGGTCGTATCAACTCCTTTTTTAGAATTCACCCCTGCTACAGATATTCAAAAACTTGTAGCAGGGGTGAATCTTTTTATTTGGGCATTATGACACCCTCCTTTTTCGTTCTGTGGTTGCAATTCGTAAGTTCTTAGAGTTGTCATTTTAGTTTTGACACCCTTTCGTGATTTTCACAGTATCTGTTCCACGTGGCACACAGAGAGCAGAAAACCGTTTGAGTTCAGTCTCTTCCAATGGGGCGGCCGGTCTTTTTAATGTGCTTCCCGCTTTTTTTAATGTGCTTCCAGCCAGTTCTTTCCCCAGCCGCAATCGGCTTTTAGAGGGACATGCATCTTATAGGCTTGTTCCATTTCCTCAATCACTGCCTGTTCTACCCGTTCCCGTTCTTCTACCGGAACACTGAAGTTCAATTCGTCATGTACTTGCAGTATCATCTTGGCTTTCAGCCCTTCGCGTTTGAAACGTTCGTAGATGCGTGCCATGGCAACCTTTATTATGTCGGCTGCACTTCCCTGGATGGGGGCATTGATGGCATTGCGCTCGGCATATCCGCGTACGACTGCATTTCTTGAGTTGATGTCCGGCAGGAAGCGTTTACGGTGGAATATGGTTTCGACATAGCCTTTTTCACGTGCCACCTCGATGCTCTTGTCCATGTAGGCTTTTACTTGCGGATAAGTCTCGAAATAGCCATCTATGAGCTCTTTGGCCTCTTTCCGGTCTACATTCATTCTTTCTGCCAGACCGAAGACGGAAATGCCGTATATGATTCCGAAATTGGCGGTTTTGGCTTTGCGGCGCATGTCGGAGGTAACCTCTTTGATATCGGTTTTGTACACTTTGGCAGCTGTGGCGGCGTGAATGTCGTAGCCGCTTAAGAAAGCATCTGTCATGTTCTTGTCTTCACTCAGATGCGCCATGATGCGTAGCTCTATTTGTGAATAGTCGGCAGAGAAAAACAGACATCCTTTATCGGGGATAAAAGCCTTGCGGATCTCTTTCCCGTTTTCGTCGCGGATGGGGATATTCTGAAGGTTGGGATTGCTGGAACTGAGCCGACCGGTGGCCGTAACCGTCTGATTGAAAGAGGTATGGACGCGTCCTGTACGGGGATTTATAAGCAACGGCAAGGCATCTATATAGGTACCTAATAATTTCTTCAGACCACGGTGTTCCAATATCTTCTCTACTACCGGATGCTTATGCCGCAGGCTTTCGAGTACCTCTTCCGATGTGACATACTGGCCGGTTTTGGTCTTCCGGGCTTTGTCTACGATTTTCAGTTTGTCGAATAGTACCTCGCCCACCTGTTTGGGAGAAGCGATATTGAATTCTTCACCGGCCAATTCGAAAATCTCCTTTTCGATAGCCGCCATTTGTGCTGTAAAGTGCGCAGACGATTGTTTGAGCGCCTCTGTGTCCAGAAGCACCCCGTTGCTTTCAATATTTACAAGTACAGGAACGAGTGGCATCTCTATTTCATAGAACAACTTTTCAGCATTGTTCTCTTTCAGCTCTTTTTCGAGTATGTTTTTTAATTTTAGTGTGACATCCGCATCCTCACAAGCATATCGGTAGATGTCTTGAGGATCGAGGTCACGCATGTTTTTTTGATTCTTCCCTTTGGGACCGATAAGCTCTTCGATGTGGATGGTCTGGTAGTGAAGGTAAATTTCGGCCAGATAGTCCATCCCATGACGGAGTTCCGGCTGGAGAACATAGTGCGCTACCATGGTGTCGAAAAGTGGGCCTTTCACTTCCACTCCGTAATTTTGGAGGACAATCATGTCGTATTTTATATTTTGCCCTACTTTCAATGATTTTTCATTTTCGAAGACTTCCCGAAATTCATTTACTATTTTTAACGCTTCTTCCCGTTCGGCAGGTACCGGTACATAAAATCCTTGATTTTCGGCAAAACTGAAACTCATTCCTACCAGTTCGGCCTCCATTGGTTCGGTGCCTGTGGTTTCCGTATCTAACGCGAGAATTTTCGTTGTAAGTAACTTTTGAAGTAAATCGTGTCTTTTTTCTTCATTATCAATGAGTTGGTAGTCGCATTTCAATGTTTCTAACGTCTGTAGATTCGTTTTTTTCTCTTCGACTGCCCCGTTGGCCGCAAATTCTGCAAACAAATCGCCTTGAATCGGAGCGTTTGTTTCCGCAAAGAGAGGTCCGTGAGAAGAGGGGAGAGGTTGGTCGCTTTTTTTGAAGATTCTATCTATTAACGTACGGAATTCCAATTCTTCGAAAATTTTCCGGAGAGCTTCTTCGTCTGCTTGTTCGCGAACCAATGCGTCCATATCCAATTCGATCGGTACATCCGTTTTTATGGTCGCCAGGAATTTGGAGAAAATAATCATCTCCCGGTTTGTCTCGACTTTCGTTTTCAGTGCACCTTTCAGCCGGTCGGTGTGCTCAAGTAAATTTTCGATGCTGCCGAATTCGGCAATAAGTTTCTGTGCTGTTTTTTCTCCTACGCCGGGGCAACCGGGAATGTTATCTGCAGAGTCTCCCATCAATCCCAACATATCGATGACCTGTGCAGGAGATTGAATATCGAATTTTGCCTTGATTTGTTCCACACCCATTACCTCGAACTCTTTGTCTCCGTATTTGGGGCGGTACATGAATACGTGGTCTGTCACCAGTTGTCCGTAGTCCTTGTCGGGAGTCATCATATAAGTGGTGATGCCTTGTTGCCCGGCTTTGGTGGCCAGTGTGCCGATTACGTCATCTGCCTCATAGCCTGCTATTTCGAGTATAGGTATACGGTAGGCCCGGATGATCTCTTTTATGATAGGTACCGACAGACGGATTGCTTCCGGTGTTTCCTCACGTTGTGCTTTATACTGTTCGTATGCTTCGTGCCGGAAGGTGGGGCCCGATGGATCGAAAGCCACACCGATATGTGTCGGGTTCTCTTTTTTCAGTACATCTTCCAATGTGTTTACAAAACCTAAGATTGCCGAGGTATTGAACCCTTTGGAATTGATTCGTGGATTTTTGATGAAAGCGTAATAAGCCCGATATATAAGTGCGTAAGCATCCAAAAAGAAAAGTTTGCTGTTTTGATCCATATTTATCTAATTTTTCATGGTAAAAGTACAAAAAAATACGGTATTAACCGTTTTATTATTACTTTTGTGCCCAAATAGTGTCATATATGGATAGGTTACCCCTGATAAAGGCTCCGATAACAACGGAACTGGAGGACTTTAAGAGGCTGTTTGATAGTTCTCTGTCCAGTTCGAATCTTCTGCTGAATAATGTGATTGCTCATATCCGGCAGCGGAATGGGAAGATGATGCGTCCTATTCTGGTGTTGTTAGTTGCACGTTTGTATGGTACTATCCGGCCGGCCACTCTCCATGCGGCTGTTTCACTGGAGCTTCTTCATACGGCCAGTCTTGTGCACGATGATGTGGTGGATGAGAGTACCGAGCGCCGCGGACAGCTCTCTGTCAATGCGATCTATAATAATAAAGTTGCAGTACTGGCGGGTGATTTTCTGCTGGCTACCAGCCTTGTGCATGCCGGAAAAACGATGAGTCACGAAATCCTGGAGGTTATTTCTTGCTTGGGGCAGGATTTGGCTGAGGGCGAGTTGTTGCAGCTTTCCAATGTAAGCAATCCGCAATTCTCCGAGGAAATTTATTTCGATGTGATCCGTAAGAAGACTGCAGCGCTTTTTGCTGCTTGTACTAAGTCGGCGGCATTGTCTGTGCATGCCGATGATGAAAAGGTGGAGATGGCGCGTTTGTTTGGTGAATATATCGGGATCTGTTTTCAGATAAAAGATGATATTTTCGATTATTTTGAAAATAAGGCACTTGGCAAACCGACGGGAAATGATATGTTGGAAGGGAAATTGACACTGCCAGCCATTTATGCCTTGAATTCCACCTCTGATTCATGGGCGCAGGAGGTTGCTGCCAAGATAAAGGGTGGTACTGCTACATCCGATGAAATCGCCCGTCTGATAGAATTTTCCAAAGAGAATGGCGGCATCGAATATGCCGAAGAGCAGATGAGGCTTTATAAAGAAAAAGCCCTTGATCTACTTCACGCCATGCCCGGTTCCGATGTTTGTGAAGCGCTTGAGGCTTATCTCGATTATGTAGTTTATAGAGAGAAGTGATGATTTTTCCTCCAAGGGCTGTTTGTATCTTGTGTGGCCAGGAGGAAGCATTTGATTACTCTGTCGATTTCCTCTTTTTCGTCCGTTATCATGGCTTGTCCGATTAGATAACTTTTTCCTATTTCTTCCCAGTTCCAGAATATTTGCCGGCATTGTTCACCTGCGTATTTGATGTGTTCCCAAGCGGTCTTCTCATTGATATAGCCGGTTTCACAGGCGATTCGTGCCCAATTGACCAGTTCTCCCATATCCCATGCCAGGATTCCCCGTTTGAGGTCTTCTTGTCCGATGGATACGATGTTTTTCGGATCGACCTTGTTTTTCTTGTCCACATATTTCAAGAAGCGGCGGAGGTTTTTGACGCGATGTATAAACAATTCTACGCCGAAAAAACGTTCGCGGAGGATTCTTTCTGTCTCTTCGTCGTCGGTTGCTGTGAACAGATAAGGTATAAGGATGGAGTAGGAGGTCCGTTCTCCTTCGTCGCGGAGGAAGGAGAGCATTTCGATGATGGCGGTTTCCTTCTTCAGCTGCGGCGTTGTCGCCAGTAGGTGATGCAGTTCTTCCGGTGTCAGACCTGTCTCTAAGCTATCGACAAAAAGGCCTGACTTTATGCTGGATATCAGCCCGATAAGCAGATTCTGCACATTGTTACCAGGTAAAATGTCGTTTCTTTGACTCGGATTGAAACGTACTGAAATGCTGTTTTGCTCCATACTCTTGTTTTTTTAATCTTTTGTTAACCGAAAAGCGTGAGAACTGTTGCTCTGTATCTTTCCTGGGGCTTCGGCAAGCCGTTATGATGATACAAGCAACAGTCTCACGCTCCGTTCGATATATAACAAGAGTATATACGTGAAGGTGCGTGAGACCCGTTTGCTTATTACCTTTCATAACATGAATTTTGCCGAATTCCAGGAAAAAGATAATAAATGAAACGTTCTCTAATACAGTACATTATTCTATTCTCTATAGTCTAATGTGCAGCAAAGATAAGAAAAATATGAGTATTTGTAAGTAAGGGACTTTAGTTTTTCTTAATTATAAATGTGAGTTTGCAGCCGTGGCAGAGGTCTTGACAGGGAAAGAGTGCGTGTCAAAACAGTTGGATAATAGAAACCACCCCTGTCTCAGGCACTTACGGCAGGAGTGGCTTATCTTGTAAGAAAGTTTTAATACAACTTTTCCGAACGTATGTTAGAAGAACTTGGTCTCTTCACCTGTTATTTCAGAAAGCAACAGGTTGGCCAATCGGCTTGTTCCCAAGCGGAGCAACTCGTTATTTAACCATTCTTCTCCTAATATTTCCTTGACGATGGTGTAGTAAATCAGTGCATCGTTTACGGTATTGATTCCTCCGGCCGGCTTGAATCCAACCTTGTTTCCGGTCTTGTTGTAATACTCTTTGATGGCTTCGCACATGACGTATGCTGCCTCCGGAGTGGCTGCAGGTTGCTGCTTTCCGGTAGATGTTTTGATGAAATCCGCTCCCGAGTACATGGATAGGATAGAAGCCTTTTTGATGTTGGAGGCTGTTTTCAGTGCTCCGGTCTCGAGAATTACTTTCAAATGGCGCTCTTTACAGGTTTCTTTCAGCTCCTGGATTTCCTCACACATCGTTTCGTAGTCTCCGTTAAGGAATTTCCCGACAGAAATGACGATGTCTATTTCATCGGCACCTTCCATCACTGCCATGGCCGTCTCAGCTATTTTTACTTCGATAAATGTTTGTGAAGAAGGAAAACCGGCTGATACACAAGCTATTTTGACTCCTTCTACATCCAATGTATTTTTAACGGCTTCTGCAAAGTTCGGATATACACAGATGGCCGCTACGTTTTTCAAGTCGGGGAACTCGTCGTCGAACCGGTTTACCTTCTCGGTAAATTTCATGATGCTTTCATCATTGTCCGTACTGTTCAGGCTTGTAAGATCTATACAGTTGAAAAGAAATTTCTTAACTTCTTTCGTGTTGTTTTCCGCTACTTTCTTGTCGATGATCTCAGCTACACGGGCTTGCACGTCGGCATCGCTTAGGTTGGTATTATACTTTGCCAATGCGGCTTCATACTTGCTTACGAGGTTCTCATTTTGTTCCATGGTCACTCAATTTGGGATTATTTATATGTCTTTTATTATCTCTTTGGGTTTTCTTTTCCAGGTTACGGTGGAAGGCGTCGGTGAGGTCTACACCGGTCTGATTGGCGATGCAAAGAAGTACCCAGAGCACATCTGCCATTTCATCGGCAAGATTGTCTTTCTCTCCTTCCTTGAATGACTGGTCACCGTACTTGCGCGCCATTATACGTGCCAATTCACCTACTTCTTCGGTGAGTACGGCCATATTTGTCAGTTCGCTGAAGTAGCGTACTCCGTACTTTTTTATCCACAGGTCCACCTGTTTCTGAGCTTCTTCCAGTGTCATTATTCTTTGTTTTTGGTGTCTATACAAATGGTTACCGGGCCGTCGTTCAGCAGTTCTACTTTCATGTCTGCACCGAATTCTCCCGTACCTACTTCCTTGCCGAGTAGAGAACTCAATTCTCTGCAGAATTGTTCGTAAAGAGGAATGGAAATATCCGGTTTGGCTGCTTTTATGTACGATGGACGATTTCCTTTCTTGGTCGATGCATATAACGTAAACTGGCTGATTACCAGTATCTCACCATCAGTCTCTATGACTGATTTGTTCATGACTCCATTCTCGTCATCAAAGATTCGGAGGTTGATTATCTTTTTACACAGCCATGCGATGTCTTCTGCTCCGTCGGCTTCCTCAATGCCTACGAGGATTAGCATTCCTTTCCGGATGGCTGATTTGCAGTGTCCGTCAATGGTTACTGAAGCATGGCTGACACGCTGTATTACTACTCTCATTCTCTTTCTTCTCTTTTTCTCTCTTTGATATTGTTTTTCTCTCTTTTGACTGCTTTAGAAAGGCAAATTTACAAAAAACGTTATAGATAATCAGAAGTTTAGGCGGTTTTTCTTTGAAAAAATACGGTTTTTCTCAAAAATATCAGATGGGGCGGGGTTCACCATAGCTATCCTTCCTTGCCTCTTTCCTTCCTTACCTTTTTGCCTCTCCGTATTTTTACCTTTCCATATCTTTACCTTTCCGTATCTCTCCCTTTGCTTATGGGCTCTTGGGTCCTGATACGCTCTCAAACTGTGGTGTACGGCTCGTTATTGATCTGTGTGGTTCTGTGACCGCTTTTTCAGGGGTTACCTGTCAATGTGCACTATATCGGGTCTGTATGCGCTACGTATTGCCTTCTTGCCGGTCGGCATCTTCCGGGGTAGGGAGCGCCTCTTTGATGATCTTGGCTTTTGCCTCTCCTGTGATGGCGCTGATCTCTTCCAATGAAGCTTCTTTTATGCGTTTTACACTCTTGAATTCTTTTAATAGGGCTGTTTTTGTTTTCTCTCCGATGCCCTTAATCGTGTCTAATGCAGAGGCTACCTGTCGTTTGCTGCGTTTGTCGCGGTGGAAAGTGATGGCAAAACGATGCACTTCGTCTTGTATCTGTTCCAACAGTTTGAAGAGGGGAGAATGCTGTTTTAACCCGATGGTTTGTGGTGGAAAACCGAATAGAAGTTCGGAAGTCCGGTGTTTCCTGTCTTTGGCAAGACCGGCAATGGGTATGGTGAGATGTAGCTCCTCCATGACCTGTCTTACGGCCTCCATTTGCCCTTTTCCGCCATCGGTAATGATCAGGTCGGGGAGGGTGCTTTCTTCGTTTATAGCGCGCTGATATCGCCGTCTGACGACCTCTTTCATGGATGCATAATCATCCGGTCCTTCCACTGTCTTGATAATGTATTTCCGGTAATCTTGTTTGGATGGTTTGGCTTTTTTGAATACTACACAGGCGGCTACGGCGTCTGATCCTTGGATGTTGGAGTTATCGAAACATTCTATTTGGAGGGGCGGCCTGTCTAAATGTAGCTCTTGTTGTATCTCTTTCATCAGCCGCATGCTTCTCTGTTCGGGATTTAGCTTTTCGGCCTGTTTCATGCGGTCGGCCTTGTACTGCTTCACGTTGAGCTGTGACAGTTCTAGGAGCTTTTTCTTGTCACCGCGTTGCGGCACGGTGAATACCACGTTGTTCAGCTCCATTTCTATCTCAAACGGCACGATAATCTCTCGTGAAAGGCTTTTGTAGCGCTCGCGCATTTCGATAATGCCCAGCCTGAGGAGTTCTTCTTGACTTTCGTTCAGCCTTTTCTTGTATTCAAAAGTGAAAGCCTGGTTGATTGCTCCGTTGGTGATGTGCAGGTAATTGATGAAAGCGGAGTTATTCTCGTCTTCTTCAATGGAAAATACGTCGATGTTGTGCAATATAGAGCTTACTACTTCGGATTTGGAGCGATAATTTTCTATCAAGGTATATTTTTCTTTGATTTTTTGTGCTTCCTCGAATCTCATATCGGCTGCTAACTCTTGCATTTGCTGAAATAGCATGCGGCTGACGTCTTGTGTATTCCCCTTTAGAATCTCTTTGATCTCGCTGATGTTTTTTAAATATTCTTCCTGCGATTGCAGGCCGATGCAAGGACCGGCACAGTTCTTTATGTGATATTCGAGGCAGACGTTGAATTTTCCGGCACGGATGTTTTCCGGTGAAAGGTTCAGGTTGCAAGTACGTAACGGATAGAGATGCTTGATGAGGTCGAGCACGGCGTTCATTGACGGTATGTGGCTGTACGGGCCATAATAGGAGGAGCCGTTGCGGATGATCTTTCTGGTTTTGAATATGCGCGGAAAGTATTCATTTTGCACGCAAATGGACGGATAGGTCTTGTCGTCTTTCAGCAATACATTATACCGGGGTTTGTATTTCTTTATCAGATTGTTTTCCAACAGAAGGGCGTCTTCTTCCGAATTGACTACAATGTAGCGTATATCAGCTATTTTGCTGACCAATACTCTTGTCTTTCCGGGTTCGTGTTCTTTGCTGAAATAAGAATAGACTCTTCTTTTTAAGTTTTTTGCTTTTCCTACGTATATAATGACTCCTTCGGCATTTAGGTATTGGTAAATGCCGGGTCCTTCCGGGAGATTTGCGACGATTCCTTTCAGGTATTCGCTGGTTTGGGTCTTCTGATCGGCGTTCATATTAAAAAAGAGCGTAGCTGCATAACTACGCTCTGCAAATTTAAATATAAATCGTGATTTATATGCCGGTGTGATAAGAAAATATCAAGACCACACCCGGCTTTGTGGCATGGTCTTGATATTTATTCGAATCCGTTTACTTTTATAAAGACAATACCGATCCTATTTCTACATCGTCTCCGAATACGGCTCTTCCGTTTAAGTCTTTTAGCTCGATAATGAAGTTTACGTATACTTTCTTCGGCTTTAACTTTTTGACCAGCTCGCAAGCAGCTTTCATCGTTCCTCCTGTGGCCAAAAGGTCGTCATGCAGTAAAACAACATCGTTTTCGTCTAAGGCGTCTTTATGTATCTGTATCGTGTCTTTCCCATATTCTTTGTCGTAGCTTTCTTCAATTGTCTCGGCGGGCAGCTTTCCGGGCTTGCGGATCGGAATGAATCCGGCGTTTAATCGGGTGGCGAGAATGGGACCCATGATGAAACCTCTGGATTCTATCCCTACTACTTTTGTAATTCCTTTGTCTTTGTACATCTCATACATTGTATCCGAAAGTTCCTTCAAACATGCGGTATCTTTGAATAGGGTGGTTACATCGTAAAAGAGTATTCCCGGAATAGGAAAATCGGGTATTTCCCGAATACTTTTGATAAGCCTTTCTTTGCTCATAATCATTGATTTATTTCGTTTCTTTAAATGTTTTGTTTCACGTGAAACGCGCGGCGCTTATCTCCCCGAAAGTACCAACAGCACGTTGATATCGCTTGGTGATACTCCGGGAATTCGGCTTGCTTGCGCGATTGTTTCCGGATCTATCTTGGCTAACTTTTGCCTTGCTTCGGTGGATAGGGATTGAATGGAATTATAATCAAACTTCCCTTTGATTTTTATACTCTCCAGGCGGGCAAGTTTGTCTGCAATGATCCGTTCGCGTCCGATGTATCCCTCGTACTTAATCAGTATTTCTGCAGCTTCAACAATCTCTTCTTTCCGTTCTGTGATTTCATCGAGTATCCGTTTGAACGCCGGCACATGCTCGGCTATGTTTTCAACAGTGATTTGCGGACGGTTTATCAGATCTATTAATTTGCATCCCTGGCGCAGGGGAGTAGTACCCAACTTTTCGAGCGAATCGTTGATAAGCGCTGCTTTTATCGAATAATTGCGCGCAAATGAAATAATCTTTTCTATTGCTTCGCGTTTCTTTTTCAGCAATGTGTATCTGTCCTCTTTTACCAATCCCAACTTCCATGCCTTTTCGGTCAGGCGCATGTCTGCATCATCCATTCGTAATAGAATACGATATTCGGCACGGGAGGTAAACATCCGGTAGGGCTCGTCTACTCCTTTGGTTACGAGATCATCGATTAATACACCGATGTACGCTTCATCGCGTGCCAACGTAAACGGTTCGCCTCCGTGGCAGTTGATGTGTGCATTGATGCCGGCAATGATTCCTTGGCCTCCGGCTTCCTCATATCCGGTGGTACCGTTCACTTGTCCGGCAAAGAATAGATTCTTGATTTTCTTCGATTCTAACGAATGTTTCAGTTGGGTAGGATCAAAGAAGTCGTATTCAATCGCATATCCGGGACGGTAGATAACCAGGTCTTTAAAGGCCGGGATTTTCTTCAACGCTTCAATTTGTATGTTCATAGGGAGTGAGGAGGAGAATCCGTTCAGGTATAACTCTTGTGTGGTTTCTCCTTCGGGTTCCAGGAACAACTGATGCTGTTCTTTGTCGGGGAAGGTGACAATTTTGGTCTCTATGCTCGGGCAGTAGCGTGGCCCGATACTTTTGATTTGTCCGTTGAATAGGGGAGATTCCGGCAGTCCTTCTCGTAGAATGCGGTGTACTTCAGGGTTGGTGAAACAGGTCCAGCATTGTAACTGTTTGAGATGACGTACGGAGGTGTCCATGAAAGAGAACTTATGAAAATCGGCTTCTCCATCTTGCGTATCCATCAATTCGTAATGTACGCTTCGTCCGTCTATCCGCACAGGGGTACCCGTTTTCATTCGGTCGTAACTGATGCCGTGCCGTGCAATGGATTCGGTCAGGTGATAAGATGCCGGTTCAGCCATACGTCCACCCGGAAGCATGGTCTTGCCGACATGCATCAGTCCGTTGAGAAATGTACCTGTGGTAAGTACTACACACTTTGCATGAAAGGTGACTCCCCACATTGTTTCCACTCCCACAACTTCTCCGTTCTCAACGAGCAGTTCTCTTACTGTATCTTGCCAGATGTGAAGATTGGGCGTGTTTTCTAACACTTCTCTCCAGGCCCATATAAATTTATTGCGGTCGCATTGTGCGCGCGGACTCCACATGGCCGGCCCTTTCGAGCGGTTCAGGATGCGGAACTGGATGGCGGTTTGGTCCGTTATCAGTCCCATTTGTCCACCCAGTGCATCTATTTCGCGTACAATCTGCCCCTTGGCGATACCGCCTACTGCCGGATTGCAACTCATCTGGCCGATTTTGTTCATATCCATTGTGATGAGACAGGTCTTTGAACCCAGGTTTGCTGAGGCTGCCGCTGCTTCACAACCGGCATGGCCGGCACCGATTACTATTACATCGTACTTAAAATCCATTCGTTTTATACTTCTTTTTCAAACGGTGCAAAGTTACGAAAAAGTTCCGTTTTTATAATGAAAAAGAGAGCTATAAGCGTTTTAAGGGATGGAAATTCACCGACTTAGAACCTGTTTTGAATGAATTTTCTAACGGCTTGAGACGAACTTTCGAGGTCGAAGTATAAGCGGAAGTCAGTCAAAAAGATATTTGTGGAAATCCAAAGCAGTTTTTCAAAGCAGTTTTTTATTTTCTCATTTCCAGTGCTCTGTTTTCGGCAGCTTCCATGATTTCGCGTTCACCCGGTCCTTTGTCGTTAATGCCGCATAGGTGAAGGATACCGTGGATTATTGTCCGGTGAAGTTCTTCATCATACGTCGTCTTGAATTGTTCGGAATTGGTCTTTACTGTGTCCAGACTGATGAAAAGGTCACCCGAAAGGCGATCGCCTTCGCAATAATCGAAGGTAATGATGTCTGTATAATAATCGTGTTGCAGGTACTGGCGGTTCACCTCCAGTATTTTTTCATCCGAACAGAAGATATACGCGATTTCACCGATTTTTTTGCCATACGTGGCAGCTACGGATTTAATCCATTCTGTTGTTTCTCTTTTTTTGATTCCGGGCATTTTTACGCCCTCTGTCTGATAAGTTACAGCCATGATATTGATATATTAAAAGAAGAATAAATAACTGATTAGTATGGCGGCGATGATTCCCGAGAAATCGGCTATCAGTCCGCAAGTGACCGCATTGCGCGTTTTGGTTATCCCTACACTGCCAAAATACACTGCCAGAATATAAAATGTGGTGTCCGAAGCTCCGCGCACAACGCAACTGACGCGTGATACGAAAGCATCCGGTCCGAATTCTTTCATCGTATCGATCATTAGTCCGTTGGCGGCGCTCCCGCTGAGCGATTTCATCAGTCCGGTGGGCAGGGCGCCGACAAAACTCGTGTCCAGTCCACAGCGTCCTACTGCATAGCCGATGCCGTCTACAAGGATATCCATTGCCCCGGAAGTGCGGAATACGGCAATACCTACCAGAAAAGCGACCAGGTAGGGAATGATACGCACGGCAGTGGTGAAACCCTCTTTCGCCCCTTCTACAAAAGAGTCGTATACGTTGATCTTTTTCCGTATCCCCGTCAGGATGAAAAGGATAATGACTCCGAACAGTATGATGTTGGCTATCAGCGTAGAATAGGTGCCCATCTCTTCGCGTGAAAGAGTGGTGAAGAGATACATCAGTCCTCCGAAAAAGAGGCTCAGAATACTGATTAATATCAGTATAGGTCTGTTAATCAAGTTAATGCGTTGGGATATGCTGACGGCAATTACTCCCACCAAGGTAGAGATGAATGTACTCAATAGGATAGGGATAAAGATATCGGTCGGTTGTGCCGCTCCCATCTGTGCACGATATACCATGATGGAGATGGGGATGAGTATCAGTCCCGAGGTGTTGATGACGAGAAACATAATCATCGGGTTGCTGGCAGTGTCTTTTTGTGGATTCAGTTCCTGTAACTCTTTCATGGCTTTCAGTCCCATCGGAGTAGCGGCATTGTCGAGTCCTAACATATTGGCAGACATATTCATAAATATGGACCCCATTACCGGATGTCCTTTCGGAATATCCGGAAAAAGACGGCAAAATACAGGACTCAGCCATCTGGACAGTGCATTGATAAGCCCGCTGTTTTCTCCGATCTTCATAATGCCCAGCCACAAAGACAAAACACCGGTCAATCCGAGTGAAACTTCAAAGGCCGTCTTTGACGAATCGAAAGTGGAATTGATAATATCGGTAAATATTTGTGTGTTCCCTGTAAAGATGAGCTTTCCTAATGCCACAATAAAAGCGACGAGGAAGAATGCTATCCAGATGTAATTTAAAACCATAGTCCGATTACTGTATTATTTGCAAAAATAGATATAACTTTCCATTATTCCCCCATATTTTGTCTATTTTTGACGGGGATTACTTTACTGCAAACAGCTTGGAATTATACAGAAGATTATATGAGAACAAAGGCGACAGAGATTCAGAAAGAGTTGGAAACGTACATCGATCCGGTGAAAAGGGAGTATTTGCCCAATTTCTTCAAAACGGGAAAAGGACAATACGGTGAGGGGGATAAATTTCTGGGGATTGTTGTTCCCAATACCCGGCTGGTGGCAAAGCGTCATAAAGAAGAACCGTTTGTGGTGATGGCAGATTTATTAGGGAGTGAGTGGCATGAATGTCGTCTGTGTGCCTTATTGATGTTGGTAGAGCATTTCAAGAAGTCCGGTGAAAAGGAACGGAAAGAGATTTATGATTTCTATCTGACGCAGACTGCCCGTATTAATAACTGGGACTTGGTGGACCTGTCCGCTCCTTATATCGTAGGCGAATATTTAAAAGATAATCCTCGCGGGGATTTGTATCGTCTGGCCGGTAGCTCACTTCTTTGGGAACAGCGTATTGCGGTAGTCTCTACGATTACACTGATCAGAAGTGGCGATTTTGCCGATACTCTTCGCCTTTCGGAGTTGTTGTTGCATCATAAACATGACTTGATGCAAAAAGCCATCGGATGGATGCTCCGGGAGATGGGGAAACGCGACAAGGATCTGCTTTTGCAGTTTCTTGATACATACGCTCGTGAAATGCCCCGGACGATGCTCCGTTATTCAATAGAAAAACTGACGGATGAAGAACGGAAATATTACATGAAGCGGTAATTATACAAGTGTTTAAACAGACTCTTGTCTTATCCTATAATTTTGTTTATGTCATTTTCTGATGCCTGTGGGAGGATTTTGTGAAGATGCTCGGCGATGCGTTCTCTTGACTCCTCAACAGTCCGCTCTGTATGGCAGGATTCTTTTCCGAATAAGTTTTCGGGAGTTGTCAACAATGACCATCCCCAGCCATACTGCTTGCCATGTTTGTCGTGGGGATATACAAAGTCTTCTGTAACGATGCGTCCCGCCATTTGCAGCCGGCTAAGGTATGAATCGAATTTACTGCGCATATTGGGGCCGATAAAACCGCACGCCTTGCGTAAGTCGCGCGTTATCATACTTCCGCCATGTTTCAATGTTTCCAGAATAGTATCTTCCACACTTCCTTCCTCAGGATATGGGGTTTTGCTCCTGCGCCAGTTGCAGAAGTCCGGCCACCACTCCATACTTATAAATGCAGCCTTCTGCCGGAAGAATTTTCCGTAGGCACATCCTGTTTCGCGGATGATCGAACCTTTCCATTCCCATAATGGCCATTCCCATCCGCCATCAGGGAAAACAGTGTAGCGGCATTCATCGTCTACCACATCATCAGCCGACCATTCTTCAATGCCGATATTGAGAAGTGGCAGCATTCCTATCTCATCTATGTAGTTTATCAACTGCGGACAAGTATATATTTTTTCTCTATCCATGTTTTTTATAAAAGCAATGTTGGTTTCAATAGTATT